>CALKAI010000028.1 GCA_937983275.1 uncultured Trueperaceae bacterium
ATCTGCACGAGACCACGGTAGCTGGAGTTGCCGGTGCCCTTCGAGATCGACTTGGAGATGACCGAGGAGCTGGTGTTGGGTGCGGCGTGAATCATCTTCGCGCCGGCGTCCTGGCGCTGACCGTCGGTCGCGAAGGCGATCGACATGACCTCGCCGTGCGCACCGTCACCAACCAGGTAGCAGCTGGGGTACTTCATCGTGGTCTTCGAGCCCAGGTTGCCGTCGAGCCAGCCCATGGAGGCGCCTTCGTGGACGATGGCGCGCTGGGTCACCAGGTTGAAGACGTTGTGCGACCAGTTCTGGATGGTCGAGTAGCGGACGTTCGAGTTCTCCTGGGCGATGATCTCGATCACGCCGGAGTGGAACGAGTCGCTGTTGTAGGTGGGCGCTGTGCAGCCCTCGATGTAGTGGAACTTGGAGCCGGGCGCGCCGATGATCAGGGTGCGCTCGAACTGGCCCATGCTCTGGGCGTTGATGAGGAAGTACGCCTGCAGCGGTATGTCGACCTCGACACCCTCAGGCACGTAGACGAACGAACCGCCCGACCAGACGGCGCTGTTGATCGCCGCGAAGTAGTTGTCCTCGGGCGGGACGACCGTGCCGAAGTACTCCTTGAAAATCTCGGGGTGCTCCTGGAGGCCGGTGTCGGTATCCAGGAAGATCACGCCCTTCTTCTCCCACTCCTCCTTGAGGTTGTGGTAGACCATCTCGCTCTCGTACTGGGCGCCTACGCCGGCGAGCGCGCGCTGCTCGGCCTCAGGGATGCCCAGGCGGCGGTAGGTCTCCAGAACCTCGGCCGGGATGTCCTCCCAGTTGTTGGTGGGCTTGCGGTCCTGCGGGCGAATGTAGAAGTAGATGTCGTCGAAGTTCAGGTCCGAGAGGTCGGGGCCCCACCAGGGACGGCCCTTCTTCTCTGCGATCTCGAACGCCTGCAGGCGGAATTTCAGCATCCACTCGGGTTCGTTCTTGTAGTAGCTGATCTTCTCGATTACACGCCGGTTCAGGCCCTTTTCAGACTTGAACGCGTAGTTCTCGGGCAGCCGGAAGTCGTACTGCTTCTCGTGCTGCATCCCTTCCAGCTTCTCAGCATCGGGATGATGAAGCGGAGTATCCGCCATTAAATGCTCCTCTCAATGCGGTCACACGACCGCGAACGGCTCGAAATCGGGTGAGGCTTCCTTGGCTGGGTCAGGCCCCGACCTGTTCGCGTACCCAGTCGTAGCCCTTCTGGTCGAGCTCCATCGCCAGCTCCTTCTCGCCGGTCTGGACGATGCGGCCTTCGACCATGATGTGGACCTTGTCGGGCACGATGTAGTTGAGGAGGCGCTGGTAGTGGGTGATCACGAGCGCGCCGAAGTCGGGACCGCGGGCAGCGTTCACGCCCTGCGAGACGACCTTCAGGGCGTCAACGTCGAGGCCCGAGTCGGTCTCGTCGAGGATCGCGTAGCGGGGCTCGAGGACGAGCAGCTGCAGGATCTCGGAGCGCTTCTTCTCACCGCCGGAGAAGCCTTCGTGCAGGTTGCGCTCGATGATCGACTCGTCCCAGTTGAGCGCCTTCACGGCTCCCTGGAGCTTGTTGTAGAACTCCATGACGCCGATCTCGTCGCCCTCTTCGCGGCGCGCGTTGAGTGCGAGCCTCAGGAAGTTGGCGATCGACACGCCGGGAACCTCGACGGGGTACTGGAAGGCCAGATAGAGACCCGCGCGGGCCCGCTCGTCCGGCTCCATCTCGAGGACGCTCTCGCCGTCCACCAGGATGTCCCCGCTGGTCACTTCGTAGGCGGGGTCGCCGGCGATGATCTTGGCGAGCGTCGACTTGCCGGAGCCGTTGGGGCCCATGAGGGCGTGCACTTCGCCCTTCGGTACGACGAGGTTGACCCCCTTGAGGATCTCCTCACCGCCGTCGGCAATGGCGGCACGCAGATCACGAATCTCCAGTCTGTTTTCACTCATTGACACACCTCTTTTGACTCCAGATGGGAAGGAGCGTTTCTAGGACTAATTCCGAGTTCCACTATACACTTTGACTTTTGACCGGTCGAGTTGCCCATTCGACAGGGGGCGCGGAACGACGCCACGCCCCCTTTTCCGTGCTCGTCGAAGGCTTTCCGAAGATCGGTCGCGCAAAGCGGGCCAGGTGGGAATCCTGAACGCAATTCAGGATTCCAGATTCAGCCGTTTTAAGCTCCACGCCCGCCTGCGAAACATAATTTGCGGCTACCTGCCACCCGGCCACCCAGGAATGGATCTAGATCTCTGCCGTTTCCCCCGGTGCGAGGATGAGCCCCTCGCCGGCGCCCTCGCGCTGCAGCATCTCGGCGAACGCCTGGGCGTCCTGCTCGATGGGCGGGAAGGTGTTGTAGTGGACGGGAACGACGACCCTGGCGCGCAGGAGTTTGGCGGCACGCACCGCCTCGTTGGGCCCCATGGTGAAGAGGCCGCCAATGGGCAGGAACGCCAGGTCGATACCGAGGTCGCCTATGAGGCTCATGTCGCTGAACAGGGCGGTATCGCCGGCGTGGTAGATGCGCTTTCCACCCATCTCAATCACGAGGCCGGTGGGCATGCCGCCGTAGGTGCCATCATCGAAGGAGCTGGAGTGCCAGGCGGGCGTGAGGCGCACGGAACCGAACGGGAACGGGAAGGCCGCCCCCATGTTCATCCCGAACGACTCGACGCCCTGCGCTTCCATCCAGTCGGCGACCTCGACGATCGACACCACCGTGGCGCCGGTGCGCCGGGCTATCGACACGGCATCGCCCACGTGGTCGCCGTGGGCGTGGGTTATCAGGATGTGGCTGGCCTCCAGTTCGGCCGAGCTGACGGTCGCCGCCGGGTTGTCGTCGATGAACGGGTCGATCAGGACGGTGTGATCGCCGCCGGAAAGCTCAACTGCAGAGTGCCCGAAATACCTTATGTTCATGTACTTCTCCAATCGCTAGGTCGCGTTCGCCAGCAGTGGGGTCGCCCCAGGGGTGAGCCTCACCAAACCAAAAAAGGTGGCCGCCCCGGAGCTCCCTCCGCGCGGCCACCCGGTTAACTGTCCCGTTCAGAAGCTGTAGAAGAACACCAGGTAGAGGTAGTAGATGACAAACAGCCCGATGGGGGCGGCCGCAATCGGCAGCGCGATCTTGTCCATCCGGAACAGGTAGAACAACCAGGCAGAGAGACTCAGCACCACCACAACCGGGTACGCCCAGAACAGCGTGAGCATTATCCCCTCGAGCTGGAGCAGGTTGATCAGGCCGCCATTGTTCGTCAGGAGATGCCCGGCACCCATCGACCAGAACAGCAGCACGAAGAAGGCGCCGCCGTTGGAAAGGAGAATGCCGAAGAAGGTCAGGATTCGTGGCGCCATCTGTTCCGAGGCACGGTAATCGTATGTACTGGCAGTGGTCATGCTACTCGCGAACGCTCCTCACTATATTTGTGGCTCCAGTGTAACCCGTCATGCCCGGGCTCCGCTTACCCGCTCCAGGCCCCGGTAGACGGCCCTGCGCCCCTGATCCCACAGCTTGCCGATATAGGCGGCCACCGGGTGGGTCCAGGTGCCGGTGACGGTGCCCTCCCGCAACGCCTCCAGCAGATCGTCCGGGCCGGCGATGCGCCGATCGGGCGTTTCGACCCAGGCGGTACCCAGCGCGCGCAGGACGTGGGCGTCGGTTCCGGCCGAGACCGCCAGGTCGCGCTCGGCCGCCCACACCCCCGCATCGCTGTTGCGCCTGGGCGACGAAACCCGGGCGTTGAACACCTCAACGATATCGATATCCTGCGCGATCCTCTCACGCGCCTGGGGCGACAGCCGGTGCGCCTTGAGCGGATCGAAGCCGTGCGGCAGGAGCACGATCCCGCCCTGCCCGCGTATCCGCTCGACGGTCTCCTCGGGGCTCAGACCCTCGGGAATCCGTTCCTCCAGGAAGAGGCCTATGATCTCGCCCTCGCTGGTGGTGACCTCCTCGCCCACGATTATCTGCGGGTCGCCCGGCGCCACCGCCATGTCGCGCAGCCGCAGGGCGCCGTCAATCACGTTGTGGTCAGTTACGGCCTGCACGGCGATGTACTTTTGCCGCAGCCGCAGCAGCACGTCCTCCAGGGGTGAGGAGCAGTCGTGGGAGGCCTCCGTATGACAGTGCAGATCAATGCGCATATCGTGGCATTACGCTAACCCTGGCGGGTCCGGCGACACACTGGCGCAGCCACCAGTTAACTGGTGTTCCGCAGTTCGGGAAGGGCCGGAAAGGGCTGTTATACTCGTTTGCTTAGTTCCAGCGGGGTGACCGGCGGCAGGGCAACCTGTGCCCTGGAGTTCAGAAAACCGGACCTCGCATCAGAGCGCGAAGGAGGCGTCTCCCGTTGCAGGACCTCGTAATTCGCGGTGCACGCGAGCACAACCTCAAAGACATCACTCTCCGCATACCGCGCAACAAGTTCATAGTCTTTACCGGTGTCTCCGGGTCGGGCAAGTCCACCCTGGCGTTCGACACGATCTACGCGGAGGGGCAGCGCCGCTATGTGGAGAGCCTCTCTGCCTACGCACGGCAGTTCCTGGGAGTAATGGACAAGCCGGACGTGGACTCCATCGAGGGTCTCTCGCCGGCCATCTCCATCGACCAGAAGACCACCTCGCACAACCCCCGGTCGACCGTCGGTACGGTCACCGAGATCCACGACTACCTGCGCCTGCTCTTCGCCCGCGCGGGAACCCCGCACTGCCCGATTTGCGACCGGCCAATCGAGCGCCAGTCGGCAACCGAGATAGTCGACCAGCTGCTGGGCCGGTACGCGGACGAACGGGCGATGCTGCTCGCTCCCGTGGTGCGCGGCCGCAAGGGTGAGTACAAGAAGCTGCTGGAGGACCTCAAGAAGGAGGGCTTCGCCCGCGTCCGCATCGACGGGCAGGTGATGACCATCGACGAGGGGCTGGCCAGCAGCCTCGAGCGTTACGAGAAGCACGACATCGACGTGGTCGTCGACCGGGTCGTCCTGCGCGAGGATGACCGCGGCCGCATCGCGGAGTCGGTCGAACTCGCCCTCGTCAAGGGCGACGGCCTCATGCGGGCCTTCCTGCCGGAGAAGGAGGTGGACGAGCTGTTCAGCGAACGGTTCGCCTGCCCCGACCACGGCACCTTCCTGGAGGAGCTCGAGCCGCGGGTCTTCTCGTTCAACTCGCCCTACGGAGCCTGCCCGCACTGCAGCGGCCTTGGCTACCTGCAGCAGTTCGACCCGAACCTGATCATTCCCGACGACACCCTGTCCATCGCAACCGGCGCCATCGCTCCCTGGAGCGGGGCACGCAGCGACGGCAACAAGGTCTTCTACTGGGATCGCCTGAAGGCGCTGTCCGAGCAGTTCGACTTCGACCTGCAGACCCCCTGGAACGAGCTGCCCGAGAACGTGCGGCACATCATCCTGCACGGCAGCGAGGAGCCCCTGGAGGTCGTCTACAAGCGGGGCGGCCGCGAGACGATGCGCTTCAAGGCCCAGTTCGAGGGCGTCATCGCGAACATGGAGCGCCGCCTCAAGGAGGCCTCCAGCGAGTTCGCGCGGGAGCGGCTCGAGGCGTTCATGTCGCTCGTGCCCTGCGCCCACTGCCACGGCACCCGCTACAAGCCGGAGGTCCTCGCCGTCCGTGTTGGCGACCAGAACATCGCCACCACCACCCACATGACGGTGCGCGAGGCGCGCGACTACTTCGGCAAGCTCGACCTGCCCGGCGCGCCCGGTGCGGTCGCCAAACCGATCCTGCGCGAGGTCAACTCGCGGCTGGGCTTCCTCGAGGATGTGGGCCTCGACTACCTCTCACTCGACCGGAGCGCGAACACGCTTTCAGGCGGGGAGGCACAACGGATACGCCTCGCCACCCAGGTGGGCTCCGGCCTTACCGGCGTCCTCTACGTGCTCGACGAGCCCTCCATTGGTCTCCACCCGCGCGACAACGAGCGGCTGCTCAAGACGCTCTCGAACCTGCGCGACCTGGGCAACACCCTCATCGTGGTGGAGCACGACGAGGACACGATGCGGGCCGCCGACCACGTGGTCGATCTGGGCCCCGGCGCCGGCCTCTACGGCGGCGAAGTGGTCAGCGCGGGCACGCCCGAGGAGATCGCCAGGGACCCCGCCTCCCTCACCGGCGCCTACCTGCGCGGCGAGAAGAAGATCGAGGTGCCGGCGAACCGCCGCAAGGGCAACGGCAAGACGCTGGGCGTGCGCGGGGCGCGCGAACACAACCTCAAGAACATCGACGTCGACATTCCGCTGGGCACGCTCACCTGCATCACCGGCCCCTCGGGCTCGGGCAAGTCGACGCTCGTGCACCGCATCCTGCACGCGAGCCTGTCTAAGCAGCTCCACCGCGCGAAGGCGCAACCGGGGGATTACGACAAGCTGGTGGGCACCGAGCATATCGACAAGGTCATCGAGATCGACCAGAGCCCGATTGGCCGCACGCCCCGCTCCAACCCGGCGACCTACACGGGGATCTTCACGGAGATCCGCGACCTGTTCGCCCGCGCGCCCGAGGCACGCAAGCGCGGCTACAAGGCCGGCCGCTTCTCCTTCAACGTGAAGGGCGGCCGCTGCGAGGCCTGCAAGGGGGACGGCACCGTCAAGGTGGAGATGTACTTCCTCCCCGACATCTACGTGCCCTGCGAGGTGTGCAAGGGCGCCCGCTACAACCGCGAGACCCTCGAGGTGAAGATTCGCGGCAAGTCGATCGCCGACGTCCTCGAGATGACCGTCGACGAGGGGCTCGAGTTCTTCGAGAACATCCCCAATATCGCCCGCAAGCTGCAGCTGATGAAGGATGTGGGGCTCTCCTACGTGAAGGTTGGCCAGCCCTCCCCCACCCTTTCAGGCGGAGAAGCCCAGCGCGTCAAGCTCGCCTCCGAACTGGGCCGCCGCTCGACCGGCAAGACCCTCTACATCCTCGACGAGCCCACGACCGGCCTCCACTTCGAGGACACCAACAAGCTGCTGGGCGTCCTGCACCGCCTGGTCGACAACGGCAACTCGCTCATCGTGATCGAGCACAACGTCGACGTCATCAAGACGGCCGACTGGGTGATCGACCTGGGCCCCGACGGCGGCGCCAGGGGCGGCAGCATCGTCGCCGAAGGCACTCCCGAACAGATCGCCGCCAGCAAGGAGTCGCCCACGGGGCGCTTCCTCCAGGCGGTTCCGGAGATCGCCGAACGGGCGGTCGCCGACGTTGCCTGACACCAGTCACCGTTCCGGTGCGCCCGCTCCCGGCTGGGACGGCTGCACCGGAACGGCCCGCCTCGGGTAGGATGCTTCCGTGAACAGAGATATCCCGACCAGGAAAACCGGCGGCAGTCCGGAACGGACCACCGCGCGCGGCCGCGCCGCCTCCCCGCGGGAGCGGCTGGTCATTGGCGTGTTCCTGTTCCTGGTGGCCGCGGCCGTCGCCGCCGCGCCGTTGCCGATGGTGCTGCGCAGCGCCGGCGTCCTGGCGGCCACCTACCTCAGCTACGGCGTCGTCGGTTCCAACGGCGGCTTCGCCACCGGCCTGGTCGCACCCCTGGTTGGTCTGCTCACCGCCCCCTACGAGTGGCTGGTGATGCTGCCCATCATCCTCTCCTCCAACCTGCTGGCGGTAATGGGACTGGACCTCGCCTGGCGCTACCCCGCGCTGGTCGTCTCGCCGCTGCTGCAGGTCGTACCGCAGCTCGTCGTGGCCGCGCTCAGTCAGCAGACCCTCTTCGAGGTCGACCTGCCGTGGGCGCCGAACGTGAACGGCTGGATACTTCTGCACCTGCTGGTCGCCCTGGCGGGCACGCTGCTGCTCGTGTTCCTCGACCGGCGCAGCGAGCGCCGCGCCGGGTCGCGCCCTGCCTCCGACATCAAGACCAACACAGCCACGGACTGAGCCGATGGGCTGGCTAGCGAAAGC
Source organism: uncultured Trueperaceae bacterium (assembly GCA_937983275.1). GTDB lineage: Bacteria > Deinococcota > Deinococci > Deinococcales > Trueperaceae > CALKAI01. The sequence goes on from CALKAI010000028.1 coordinate 7,910, forward strand.
GCGCCAGTCGACGGTGGGCAAGTTCTCTGCCCGGTTGATCAGGCGCTTTCGCGCGACGCATGTGCCCATGCTCGCCGCCGCGCTCGCCTACTACGCGGCCTTCTCGCTGGGCCCGCTGCTGCTGCTCCTGGGCGGCTGGCTGGGCGTCTTCCTGCGCACCAGGCCCGACCTGGCCAACCACTACCAGACGGTCATACACGAGCTAGTGAACCAGGTCCTGCCCCTCCAGGAGAACGGGGCCCAGCTCATCGCCCAAAGCTTCGACCTCATCGTTGGCCAGCTCTCGGAAGGCGCCATCCTGCGCAGCGTCGTCTCGCTGGTGATCCTCATCTGGGCCGCCAGCGGCTTCTTTACCTCGCTCCAGGTCGCCCTGGAGGTCATCTTCGATGTCGAGAAGATGCGCGGCTTCCTGCACCGCCGGGCGGTCGCCCTGGGCCTGGTGGTGATCGTCGCGCTGGTCATCGCCATCGACATCATCGGCGTCGCTGCCATCTCGTCGATTTCGCGGCTCACCCAGGTGTTCACCGAGAACGTGCCGGTTCCGCAGGTGCCTCCCCAGCCGTTCCTGCCCGCCTGGCTGGAGTCGGTGCTGCTGAGCAGCGGCGTGACGGCGCTCGTCTTCACGCTCACCTTCCGCTTCCTGCCGAAGGGCGGCTCCACCTGGGGGGCGGCCCTGACCGGCGCGCTCGTCAGCTCGGTGAGCATGGCACTGGTGCGCTGGGTCCTCGTCAGCACCTTCGACGTCGACCGCCTCAACCTCATCTACGGCGTGATCACCGGTCTGGTGGTGACCCTGCTGTGGCTCTACCTGGGCCTCCTCCTGTTCCTGATAGGCGCGCTGGTGAGTGCCGAAATGACCTCCACGCAGCGGCGCAACCGCCTGCGGGAGAGCTGACGGCAAGAAGCCGCCTGCAGGCCCCCGGTTTCACGTTGCGGGGCATTCACCGTAGAATCGGGTGATGGACTTCCTGAGCCGCCTCACACAGGGAAAATGGTTCTTCTGGACGGGCCGGACTGCCTTCCTCGGCTACGCCAAACTCGCCTACGGGCTCAAGGTCGAGGGCGCCGAGCTGGTCCCGCGCGAGGGCGGGCTGGTCGTCGCCGCGAACCACTTCTCCTCGCTGGACCCGCCCGTGCTGGGCGTCTCCGTGCCCCGGGAGATCCACTTCATGGCCAAGAAGGAGCTCTTCGAGAAGCCGCTCATGCGGGCCCTGGTGCTGGGCCTGCGCGCCTTCCCGGTCGACCGGGAGCGCAGCGACCTGGGCGCGATCAAGCACTCGCTCCGGCTCCTCAAGGACGGCCTGGCGGTCGGGATCTTCGCGCAGGGCACCCGCAACGCCGGCGACAAGGAGGCGCTGGACGGCGCCGCCTTCCTGGCGGCCCGCGGCAAGGTGCCGCTGCAGCCGGCGGCCATCTGGCGCGAGGGACGGCGCTTTCGCGTGCGCTTCGGGGAGCCGCTCACGCCGGCGGGCAGCGGCCGCGAGGAGATCGGCGCGCTCACCGAAGAGCTGATGAGGCAAATAAACGCGCTGCTGCCGGATGAGGAGCGGGCTGGGGAGTAACGGGGTTTTGCTCTGCCTGACCCGCTGGGATTTTGCCGGTTTACTCCTGCAGGTGTTAGAATATTGCCCAACCCACAATTGAAGATCCCCCGAGGAGGCGAAGATGGCGAAGCCGCAGACCGTCACCAAGTCCCAGCTTGTCGATTCTGTAGCTAGCGAAACGGGCATCCGCAAGAAGGACGTCAAAGAGGTCGTCGAGAGCATGCTCTCCCAGATAAGCGATCACCTCGATGACGAAGCGAAGGTGCAGCTCACCGGTTTCGGTACATTCGAGATCAGGGAGCGGCAGGCCAGGAGCGGCGTGCGCCCGGGCACGACCACGCGCATCCAGATTCCGGCCAGCAAGTACCCCGCGTTCAAGCCGGGCAAGAGCCTGCGGGAGCGGATTCGCAACTCTGACTGAGGTGGCGCACTGACGGCGCCGTCACCGGCGCTGCGACCGGAGCGAATACCCTGACCGTAAGTAACGCTCGACCACGTGGCCTGAAAGCCGCGTTTGTTATCCTGAGCGAAGCAGGGGGTATTCGTGAATACCACAGCAAGTACCAGCACGCCGCAGCGGCCCCGCGTCGTAATCGCCGGAGTCGGGTTTGCCGGGCTGTACGCCGCACGGGTTTTGCAGGACAAGCCCGTCGACGTTCTGCTCGTCGACCAGAACAGCTATCACACCTTCCAGCCGCTCCTCTACCAGGTAGCCACGTCCCTGCTGGAACCTGAAGAGACTGCCCGCACGATACGCGGCATCTTCAAGGGCCGGAACAACATCGACTTTCGCCAGGCAACCATCACCGGCGTCGACTGGGAGCGGAAGCGGGTGCTGGTCCGCAGCGGCCACAGCATCCCGTTCGACTATCTCATCGTCGGCACCGGCACCATCTACAACGACTTCGGAACGCCCGGGGTGCGCGAGAACTCGCTGTTCCTCAAGAGCCTCTCGGAGGCCGTCAACATCCGCTCCCACATCCTCCGGCAGTTCGAGCGGGCGGCCGCCGACCCCAGCATCATCGAGGATGGCGCCCTGAACTTCGTGATCGTGGGTGGCGGGCCCACCGGCGTAGAGATGGCCGGCTCGATGACCGAGCTGTTCAAGCGGGTGCTCCCCAAGGACTTCCCCAACCTCGACGTGACCCGGGCACGGGTCATCCTCCTCGAGATGGCCGGGCACCTGCTCGGGCCCTACTCACCCAGCCTGCGCGACTACACCGCGCGCGTGCTCCGCAAGCATGGCGTGGAGGTGCGCCTCGAAACTGCCGTTTCCGAGGTGACACCAACCGGCGTGGTCGTGGGCGACGGCGAGTTCATCCCCACCGGTACCGTCATCTGGTCGGCAGGCGTGCGCGCCCACCCGATGGTCGAGGCCCTCGACACGGAGCTTACGCGCGGCGGCCGGGTCGCCGTCGAGCGCAACCTCTCGCTGCCGGGCCGGCCATTCGCCTTCGCGGCGGGCGACGTCGCGGCCGTCGTAGGCGGCGACGAAGGGCCGCATCCTCAGCTGGCGCAGGTGGCCATCCAGCAGGGCAAGCACGCGGCCAACGAGATCCTGCGGGAACTGCGGGGCAGGCAGAGCCAACCGTTCCGCTACCGCGACCCCGGCTCCATGTCGATCATCAGCAGCAACGCCGGCGTGGCCGAGCTGTCGCCGCGCTTCGGCGGCCTGAAGCTCTCCGGCTTCCTGGGCTGGCTGGGCTGGCTCTTCATCCACCTGATCTACCTGCCGGGACACGTCAACCGCGTCAGCGCGCTCTTCAACTGGGCCTACAGCTACGTCACGTCGGACCGGCACGCCCGGCTCATCGCGCCGCTGGTGCCGTCACCGGCCGAGGTCGCCAACCGCACCGAACGCCTCGTCGACGACGAGGAGCTGCACGAGCACCGCGAGGCCGTGTTCGAGGAGGTCGTCACGCAGGGCACCCCCGCTGCCGCAGCGGCCGCGCGGGAGAAGCAGCGCGCCTGAGCGCCGGCCTGAGCGTCCGTAGCCGGTAGCAGCCTGGTGTTCAGCCGCCCGGTGGCTTGTCACGCACCGGCGTGAACACGTTGTAGGTGTGGGTCCTCCCGGCATCTTCAGGCACGTAGGCGCCGTGGGGCCGGCCGCCGGGGATGAGCAGCGACTCACCGGCCCCCAGCCGGATCTCCTCCTCCTCGAAGAGGAAGACCAGTTCGCCGCTCAGGACGATCGTGAGCTGCTCGGCCGGATGGGAGTGCGTGGGGAAGCGGGAGCCGGGCTCGTACCGGTAATCGATGAGCTCCAGCGACTCACCGGTCAACCGCCTGCGCTCCACTCCAGGCGAGGGCGACTCGGCGGGCAGTTCAGCGAGGCTGTACTTCATTCACTACCTTCCTTGCGCAACGGACGGGAACCGGCCTCAGGCGGCGACATCGAGGGCGACGCGTTCGAGCGCCCTCTTCATGCCGCCCACCAGCTCCTCGACATGGGTTTCATCGATTATGAAGGGCGGAGCCAACAGCGCATGATCACCACGCCTGCCGTCGACATTACCGCCACCCTGGTAGATGTAGATCCCCTCGCTCAGGCAGGCGTGACTGAACCTGGAGCGAAAGTCGTGGTCGGCCGGGAAGGGCGCCTTGGTGGCCCTGTCGGCGACGAACTCCACCCCGAGCAGGAGCCCGCGGCCCCTGATGACGCCCACGTTCGGGTCGTCGCCAAGCTCCTCCTGGAGGCGCCTCTTCAGCAGGTCCCCCATGCGCACCACGTTCTCCAGCAGGCCGTCGCGCTCGATGATGTCGATCACCTTGCTGCCCACGGTGCAGGAGAGCGGGTTGCCGGCGAACGTGTGGCCGTGCCGGAAGTAGCCGACCGTCTCGCGCATCGCCGTGTGGAACTCCTCGCGCACCAGCACGGCCGCCAGCGGCGAGTAGCCGGCGCTGATCCCCTTGGCGGTCGTGATCATGTCGGGAACGACATCAGTGTGCTGAGTCGCCCACCACTTGCCGCTGCGGCCGTTGCCGCTCATCACCTCGTCGGCGATGAACACCACGTCGTACTCGTCGCAAATCTCCCGGATCCGCTTCCAGTAGCCGTCCGGCGGCAGGCGGCCCGGGGCGCTGGAGCCGACGATGGGTTCGGCTATGAAGGCTGCGACATTCTCGGCCCCCTCATTGTTCAGGGTCGTCTCCAGGTCGTCAGCGCACTCGAAGTTGCAGCTGTCGGGACTGCGCCCGAAGGGGCAGCGGTAGCAGGAGGTGGGCGCGATCATGGGCTGGGCCAGCATCATGGGCGTGAACGGCTGGCGGCGGCCCACCTGGCCGGAGAGCGCCAGGGCCCCCAGGGTGGCACCGTGGTAGGAGGTGCGCCGGGTTATCACCTTGTACTTGTTCGGCTTGCCCCGGGTCAGGTGGTACTGCCTGGCCAGCTTGATGGCCGTTTCGTTGGCCTCGCTGCCCCCGGAAGCGAAAAGCACCCGCGTGAACTGCGCGGGTGCCCGGTGGATGAGCTTCTCGGCCAGCTCGACCGACTCTTTCGTCCCGAATTTAGAGGGGTGCGCGAAGGCGAGCCGCGCCGCCTGGCTGGCCAGGTGCTGGGCGATCTCCTCGTTCCCGTGGCCAAGGCAGGCCACCGCTGCTCCGCTGGCCGCGTCGAGGTAACGCCGGCCGTCGGAATCGTAAAGATAGGGGCCTTGACCGGACGTGATCTCTATGGGTTCACGTCCCAGGTCTCTCAGGAAAACCGGCGAGTCGAGGTAACTCAAGCTGTTCAAATTGCCACCTACCATAGTTGCGTCGCTCGCGCCTGTCAATAACAAACACCCTCGAGTGTCGATGAAAGTACAACGACACCCGAGGGTGTAGTGCTCCAGGCACGTTTACGTCGCTTACCGAAGGTCCGCTCAGTCGCCGGCCTGGACCGTTACCCCCTCCTCGCGCTGCCGCTTGCCCAGCCGGTGGCGCTGCCACAGGTAGACGAGGATGACCACCGTCAGTCCTATGGCGTCGGTAAGCATGGTGGGCTGGATGAGCATGAAGGCGACACCCAACAGCAGCAGCCGTTCGAGCACGTTGAGCCGCACCAGCATGTACCCCTGGGTGGCGGCACCGAAGGCGAGCATACCCAGGAGCGCGCTCAGGAAGATCCACACTCCCTCGTACCAGGTCGCCACACCGAAGAGCAGCAGCTTGGTGTTGAAGATGAACATGAACGGCAGGATTGCCGTGCGCATGTCGTAGGTGAACCCCTGGATGCCCGTCTTGATGGGATCCGATCTGGCGATCGCGGCCGCGGCGTAGGCGGCCAGGCCAACCGGCGGAGTGTCGTCGGCCAGGATCCCGAAGAAGAAGACGAACAGGTGTGCCGCGAGGAGCGGGAAGCCGTAGCCGAACTCCTGGCCAAGGTTGTAGATGACCGGTGCGGTCAGGGTGGCCATGACAATGTAGTTCGCCGTGGTCGGCAGTCCCAGGCCAAGGATGAGGCTCGCGATGGCGGTGATCACCAGGACCAGCAGGAACTGGGTGCTGTTGCCCAGCGCCTCCGGGTTGCCGCTCACCAGGTTGACGATGGGCGTGGCGACCGTCATGAACACGCCGGTGAGCGAGGAGCTCACCCGTTCGATGATCTCGGTGAGGCGCAGCCCCAGGCCGGTGAGGTTGACGACACCGACGACGACGCCGGCGGTGGCAACGGCAACAGCGATGCCCACCATGTTGCGGGCGCCTGCCTCGAGCCCGGAGATGAGGTCACGGAAGCCGCTCCTTATCGCCGGCCACATCGGTTCGCCGTTGAGGCGGGCCTTGATGGGCGCCTGCACGACCATCAGGACCGCCAGGGCAACGATTGCGAACATTACGGCGCGTCCGGGTGAAACGCGGGCGATCACCAGGTAGTAGATGAGCAGGCCCAGCGGGATCAGGTAGTGGATGCCGTTTATGAACGTGGTCCAGCGGCCCGGTAGCTCCTCGCGAGGTACCCCCTTGAGACCAAGTTTCAGGGCCTCAAGGTGAACGATGTAGAAGAGTGCCAGGTAGGAGACGACCGCCGGGATGAAAGCGGCGGTGACGACGTCGATGTAGGGCAGCCCCGTGAACTCGGCGATGATGAAGGCTGCGGCGCCCATTACCGGAGGCATCAGCTGGCCGTTCGTGGACACGGCGACCTCCACGGCCCCGGCCTTGTAGGCAGGGAAGCCAGTGCGCTTCATGAGCGGAATCGTGAAGGTCCCGGTAGTGACTACGTTTGCCAGCGAAGAGCCCGAGACCATGCCGCTAAGCCCGGAGGCAACCACCGAGGCTTTCGCCGCACCGCCATTGAACATGCCCAGGAAAGCGTTGGCCAGATCGATGAAGTACTTTCCGGCGCCGGCCTTGTCCAGCATCGAGCCGAAGAGGACGAACAGGAAGACGAACTGGGTGGATACCCCCAGGGCCACCCCGAATATCCCCTCGGTGGTGACGAACATTTGCGAGATCAACCTGTCGAGCTGATAGCCGCGGTGGGAGATCAGGTCAGGCAGAGTAATCGGGATGAGTCCCCTGGGCCCCGTCAGCGCGTAGAGCAGGAAAACCGCCGCGATGATGGCCAGGGCCGGCCCCAGGCTGCGCCGGGTCGCCTCGAGCAGCATCACGATGAAAGCCGTGCCGACTATCACGTCGGTCTGGTTGGGGATCCCGAATCGCATCTGGATACCGGCGTAATCGAGAACGAGATAGAAGGTGGTGAGACCGCCCAGCACCGCTCCCAGGTAGTCGTACCAGGGGATCTTCCTGGCGCCGCCGCGCCGCTTGGCGGGGAACACCAGGTAGGTGAGGATGATGGCGAAGGTCAGGTGGACGGCGCGCGACCTGAAGGCGTCGAGCGTGAAAACACTGGCGATGCCCAGCTGGAAGAGCGACCAGCCGATCGCCAGGGCGAAGATGATCCAGATCATGAGGCCCTGTGGCTTGCGCCCGCCCAGCTCGGCCTCTTCCACCATCTGCTGGGCGGCCTCGGCTGCCGCCTCCCAGTCGTCATCACCGTCGGGAGTTTCCTGCTGCCTGTCAACCTCAACCTGAGCAGCCAGCTGCGATCGCGATTCCTTCGACTTCGAGCGGGCAGCGCGCAATCCTGTCTCTATGCGCGGCTCACGTACGCCCTCCTCGTCGGTCTCACGCCACTCCGGCTCTCTACCCTCGCGGTCATCCTTCGCCATGCTTCACCTCCCAACCCACTCACTGCCCCTGATGCGTCCGCAGCAAGTACGCGCGGTGCATTGGCAATTGCCTCAAGAAAATAATGAACTCAGAAAATGAACCCCTCCCTTGCGGGAGGGGGTTTCGCTTCGTAACTGGTTTACCGTCCGGCTGCAGTGCTGCGGCGCAGCACCGCCATCCGGTCTAGAGGAGTCCCGCTTCCTCGAACGCGCGCTCGGCACCGGGGTGCAGAGGGGCCGAGAGACCGGTGAGGAGGTCTTCCTTGGCGATGTCGGCAAGCGCCGGGTGGGTCGCCTGGAACTGCTCGTAGTTGTCGAGGATCGTGGTGACGATGGTGTAGACGTCCTCTTCAGGCATGTCCTCGCTGGTCACGAACAGAGCCTTCACGCCGAAGAGCGTGATGTCTTCGTCCTGGCCGTCGTAGGTGCCGGCGGGAACGGTTGCGAATGCGTAGTAGGGCGCTTCCTCGATGAGGTCGGCGAACTCTTCGTCGTCGAGCGACGCGAGCGTGACATCGGCGGTCGCGGTGATGTCACGAATGGCGGCGCCACCGATACCGACGGTGTAGAAGAAGCAGTCGATACGGCCGTCACGCAGGAAGTCGGGTGCTTCGGCAGCCCGCAGGTACTCTGCGTCGAAGTCGTCTTCGCTCATGCCCTTGGCGGCCAGCATGGCCTGCACGGTGTTGAGCATGCCCGAGCCGGGGTTGCCGATGCTGACGCGCTTGCCGGCGATGTCAGAGAAGGACTCGACCCCGGCACCAGCCTGGCACACCAGGTGCATGGGTTCCGGGTGGAGGCCCATCACCGAGCGGGCACCCTCGAAGGGCTGGCCTTCGAAGGCCTCTTCGCCGTTGTAGGCCTGGTAGAGGACGTCGGACTGGACCAGCGCCAGGTCGAGCTGACCGGCCTGGATCGCACTCATGTTGAAGACGGAACCGCCGGTCGACTCGACGGTGAGCCGCAGGCCCACATCCGCGTCGTTGACGATTTTCGCCGTCGCGCCGCCGACCGGGTAGTAAACGCCGGTGACCCCACCGGTGCCGATCGTGTAGAACTCCTGCGCCATGGCGGTCGTGGCCATGGCCAGCAATGCAGCCACCAATACCCGCATAAGACGGTTCACGCTTGCCTCCTTAAGGTCGTGACTCACCTCCCAGGCGAGGCTTTCGCCCACCGCGACGGTTCGCCACATTGAGAAATATGCACTTTCAGTTTTAGCACGGTGCCCACGGGCGGTCAAACTGAAGCGCGCTGTGTACACGGGTATAGTCCGGGGGTGACTGACGAACAGAGGAAGCTGCTCAGTGTCGCCATCGAGGCCGCCCGCGAGGCGGCCGCGATCCAGGAGTACCACCGGAACGGCGACCTGGGAATCGAGACGAAACTGAACGACTTCGACCTGGTAACCCAGGTCGACAAGCTGAGCGAGAAGCGCATTCGCGAGGTCATCGCCCAGCACTACCCCGAGCACGAGGTCCTGGGCGAGGAGATGGGCGGGCCCGGCAGCGAGGCACCCTACCGCTGGATCGTCGACCCCATCGACGGCACCGTCAACTACGCGCACGGCTTCCCCTTCTACTGCGTCTCAATAGGCGTCCAGATCGAGGGGCAGCTGGAGGTGGGCGTAATCCTCGACGGCGCCCGGAACGAGCTGTTCACGGCTGTCCGCGGCGAGGGCGCCTTCCTGAACGGCGTGCCACTCACGGTCACCTCCCAGGACAACCCCCGCTTCGCCCTCCTCGGCACCGGTTTCGCCTACGACCCGGCGCTCAAGGTGGAGAACACCTCCGTGTTCATGCGCGTACAGCCGCAGGTGCGGGCCATACGCCGGGCCGGCGCCGCAGCCCTCGACCTGGCCTACGTGGCCTGCGGACGCCTCGACGGCTTCTGGGAGCTGGCCCTCAAGCCGTGGGACGTGGCCGCCGGGGTGCTCCTCGTCGAGGAGGCCGGCGGGACGGTAAGCGCCGGCGACGGCTCGCCCTACGAGCTGGGCGGTCCCGTGCTGGTCGCGACCAACGGCCCGCTGCACGGACCCCTGGTGGAGCTGCTCGAACTGAACGACGTGTACGGCCAGGCTTAGGCCTGGCCGTCATCCTGCGCCTGGAACAGCCGCGTCGACATGTAGCGGCTGCCCGAATCGGCCGCGATCACGACGACGACCTTCTCGGGGCCCAGCTCCCGGGCGACATCCAGGGCCGCATGGATCGCCGCGCCGGCCGACATCCCCACGAACATGCCCTCCTCCCGGGCCAACCTGCGGGCCAGCGGGAAGGCGTCCTCCTCCCAGACGGCCCGCACCTCGTCGATCAGGTCCACGTCCAGGTTGGGCGGTATGAAACCCGGCCCCATCCCCTGGAACTCGTGGTGGCCCCGCTCCTGGCCGCTAAGCACCGCGCTGCGCGCCGGCTCGACCGCCACCACCCTCGTCGCCGGCCGCTGCGCCTTGAGGTAGCGGCCAATCCCGCTGATGGTGCCGCCCGTGCCCGAGCCGGCCACCAGTGCGTCGATCCGGCCCTGCGACTGCCGCCACAGCTCCGGGCCCGTGACCCGCTCGTGGTAGGCCGGATTGGCGGGGTTCTCGAACTGGTTGGGCATGAACCCGTCCAGCTCCAGAGCCAGCTCCTGCGCCCGCGGGATCGCGCCGCTCATGCGCAGCTCGCCTGGCGTGAACTCGACCTGCGCGCCGTA
>CALKAI010000029.1 GCA_937983275.1 uncultured Trueperaceae bacterium
GTGACGATGCAGGAGAGCTCCCGGGAGAACTTTACTGCCTCGAGCGAGTCACGTATCTTCTTCGCGTAGCCGGGCGGCTGCACCTCGTCGAGGTTCTCGATGATGTAGTCGAGCGTGCCGTACTGCTGCAGCAGCTTGCGGGCGGCGACAGGACCAATGCCCTTGGCGCCGGGAATGTTGTCCGAGCTGTCCCCGATGAGCGCGCGGTAATCGGTCCACTGGTCGACGGTCACCCCGTACTTTTCGTAAAGCTCTGCCGGGCCGAACAGCTCGGTCTTGTCCAGGCCGCGCACGCACACGTTCTCACTAACCAACTGGTAGGCGTCGCGGTCGCTCGTAACGATCTCCACGTTGTAACCGAGCCGCTCCGAGCCCTTCGCCATCGTGCCTATCAGGTCGTCGGCCTCCAGACCCGGCACCTCGATCTGGTAGAGGCCCAGGAGTTCGACGACCTTGCGGATCGTGTCGATCTGCTCCGGGAGGTCGTCGGGGGTGGGCGCCCGCCCGGCCTTGTAATCCTCATACTGCTCGTGGCGGAAGGTCTTGGCAGGGGCATCGAAAGCCACGACTGTCGCGTCGTGCTCGCCCTCCTCGTCGAGGATGCGCAGCAGCGAGCGGAGGAAACCATAAACGGCGTTCACCCTGCGCCCGCCCGAGGTAGTCAGGTCCCGGATGGCGTAGTAGCTGCGGTAGGCGAGGGCGTGACCATCGATCAGGACGACCGTATGGCCGTTGCGCTCAACCGGCTCGCCGGTGAACAGTGGCTTCTGATCAGTCATCATCTTGCTTCCCAGGGGGCACAGGAGTACATGCCCTAAAGCTTAGCGCGATTGGGGTTGTGCACAGGTTTTCCGGGCCCGCAGCGGCAGCCTAGAGGTTCCAGCCCCCGGCGACCTCGAGGGTGATGCCGGTGACGTAGTTCGCCTCCTCGGACACGAGGTAGCTCACGGCCGCCGACAGCTCCTCCAGCCTGCCGAGCCGTCCAGCCGGAATCTCACTCTTCGGCTTGGTGACGCTGTTCTCCATCACGCCGGGGGAGACGACATTCACCGTGATGCCGTTTTCCGCTTCCTCCCTGGCCAGCGCCTTGCTGTAGAGGATGACGCCCGTCTTGGCGATGACGTAGGGGGCGATGTTGGGCCTTGCCCTGATCTGCTCTGCCCCCGCATAGCCGATGTTCACGATGCGCCCGCCGCCCCGGCTGCGCAGGATGGGGACGGCCCGCTGGCAGGTGTAGAAGGTCGAGTTGAGGTTGCTGTCCAGCATCTCGCGCCACTCCTCGAGCTTCAGCTCGTGTAGCGGCCCGAAGTGGTAGTTGCCGACGTTGTTGACCAGTACCGCCAGGTCACCGGTCAGCTCGTGCGCATCCTCCACCAGTTGCTCTGCCGCGGCGGCGTCCCGTATGTCGCACTGCAGAACATGGGCCTGCACCCCCTCCTCCCGTGCCAGGGCAGCCACCTGCGCGGCCTCCTCTTCGCTCGAATGGTAGTGGACCACCACGTCGTAGCCGTCGCGGGCGAGGCGCAGGAGTATCTCCCGCCCGATCCCAGTCGCCGAACCAGTAACCAATGCAGCAGGCACAAGCTTTCCTCCTGTTGCCTTTCTACCCTGCGCGGTGTCGCCTTTGCCACGTCAGGAGCGCCGCACTGCCAACTTCGGGAGGAGGCGGCGGCCGAGATATACTCGCCGCGTGATCCGCTTCAATCCACTCCTGATCCTGCTCATCATCATCCTGCTGCTGGTCGTCTGGCGCACCATCCTGTGGCAGCCACGCAAGATTCCCGCTGCCCCCGAGGCCTCGCCCGTGATGATCGGCCACCGTGGCGTGCGGATGGAGGGCCTCACCGAGAACACCCTGACCGCCTTCCGGCGGGCCCTGGACAGCGGCCTCCACGGGATCGAGGTCGACGTGCGCTTAAGCAGCGACGACCAGCTGGTGGTTACTCACGACCCGACGGTGGGCGAGCTGCAGGTCTCCGGGCACACCCTTGCCGGGCTCCGCGAAGTCGAACCGCAAATGCCCACTCTGCAGGAGGTTCTGGAGCTCATGCAGCACTACCCGGGCCGCGTCCTCAACATCGAGATCAAGCTCGAGGGCGTGCGAGGCGGCGGCATCGAGCGGAAGGTCGCCAACGCCGTCCGTTCGCACGGCCTGCAGGATCAGGTCATCGTCTCCTCGTTCAACCCGCTCGTACTGGCGCGCATGCGCCTAGCGGCACCCGGGGTGCGCACCGGCCTGCTCACCACTCATAACGCGCCCGCGATACTTCGCAGCGGCTGGCTGGCAGGCTGGCTGCATACGGACAGCCTCAACCCCCACTACAGTCAGGTGGATGCGGCCCTCATCGACCGGGCGCGCCGCAACGGCCTCGCGATCTACGCCTGGACGGTGAACGATCCCCAGGAGGTCGCCCGCCTCGTGCGGCTCGGAGTCGACGGCATCATCGCCGACGATCCTGAGGCCCTGAAGGCCGCGGTGGCGGCCGCACAACCGTCGCGCTGAGCGCAAACCCCGCGAGGTGGAGGGTGTAACGACCGATCTCGTCATCGTCCTGGTCATTCTGGCCGGTGCGCTGGCGCTATTCGTTACCGACCGGGTTCGTCTCGATCTGGTCGCGCTGTTGGTTGTAGTCTCGTTGGCGCTTACCGGCGTCCTCAGGCCGGAGCAGGCCCTAGCCGGATTCGCCGACCCGCTCGTCGTCATGATTGCGGCGCTCTTCGTGGTCTCCGGGGCGCTGGTCGACACCGGGCTCGCGGCGGGCGTTGGCGCCTGGATTGCACGGGTCGCCGGGACGGGCACCGTGAGGCTGGTGGCGATGCTGATGCTGGCTACGGCGTTTCTCTCTGCCTTCATGAGCTCGACCGGCACCGTAGCGATAATGCTGCCCATCGCCACGCGGCTCGCCTGGCGCAACCGGATAAGCCCCAGCCTCCTGCTCATGCCGGTCGCGTTTGCCGCCCTGATGGCCGGCACGCTGACCATCATCGCGACGCCACCCAACCTCGTGGCTTCCCAGACGCTCGCCGATACCGGTCACGGACCTCTGGGCTTTTTCGCTCTCGCTCCCGTGGGTCTGGTGATGCTTGCCGTGACCGGAGCCTACATGCTGACAGTGGGACTCCGACTGCTGCCCGCCCGCGCCCCGGCCGCACCTGAAGGAGACGACAGACAGGCAAGCCTGGCACAGTACGCCCAGCGATACGGCATGGACGCCCACCTGCGGCACCTACTCATAACCGCGGGTTCTCCGCTGGCCGGGCAAGAGCTCGCGTCCCTCGCCTGGCCGGAGCGGTATGGAGTGCGCGTGGTAGCCGTTGACGCACACCCGGACGCGGTCAGCGCGGGCTTGCGTTCCCGCCGCGAGGTGGGCATCTCCAGGAGGATCGGTCCCGGGACGGTGCTGGAGGCCGGCGACCGGGTCCTGCTGCAGGGGGACGGCGATTCCCTACAGAACTTTGCGGGGGAGCATGACCTGGACCTGCAGGAGGTAACGGGACCGACAGGCGCAGTGGCTCCCGCCAATCTCGTCTTTGCAGAGTTGTTGCTGACTCCCCGGTCAAACTGGCTGGACAAGACCCTCGCACAGCTGCGCTTTCGCGATCGTTACCGGACAGTCGTGCTGGCGGTTCAGCGTGGCAGTGAACGCATCTCGGGCAACCTTGCACACGAACGGCTGCGCTTTGGCGACGTACTGCTGGTCCGCGGGTTCCCTGAGGCGATCGAGCTGCTGCGCCGCGAGCGCGGTGATGCCGTCGTCCTGAGTGAGGCGAGCGCCGGGGAACCGCCGGCCCCCAACGCGCATAGAGCGCCGGTGGCCGCGGCGATAGTGCTGGTAATGCTCGCCCTGATGTCGCTTACCTCCCTGCCGCTGGTCATGGTTGTCCTGCTGGCGGTGCTGGCGCTGGTAGCGACGGGCTGCATCGCTCCGGAGCAGGCCTACCGGAGCGTGCAGTGGCCAACGGTGTTCCTCATTGCAGGGATGCTCCCGCTGGCCACGGCACTGACTGAGACAGGAGGCGTCGAGCTTGCCGCAGCCGGCCTGGCGTCCCTGCTGGGTGAGGCGCCCCCGGTGGTACTGCTGGGCGGAGTGTTCCTCTTTACCGTGCTGTTGACACAGTTCCTGACGAACACTACTTCGGCGGTTCTGGTAGCGCCCGTAGCCCTGCAGGCGGCCCAGACCCTGGGCGTGTCCCCGGTGCCGCTGCTGGTCGTCGTCGCGCTGGGCGCGTCGTGCACCTTCATCAATCCGGTGTCTTCGCCCGTTACCACGCTGGTGCTTGGCCCCGGGCGCTACCGGTTCAGCGACGTGCCCAGGGTGGGCGCACCACTGCTCGTCCTGCTCACGGTCGTCGTGCTGCTGCTCGTTCCCGTCTTCTTCCCGTTCTGAACTACGCGTTCGCTTCGCCCCACTGGCGCACGAAGCTTACGAGGAGCCTCACGCCGAAGCCGGTGCCGCCGTGGGGGATGTAGGGGGAGCCCTCCCCGGTGCGGGTGATCTCCATGCCGGCCATGTCGATGTGCGCCCAGGGGTAGTCGGTGAACGCCTCCAGGAACGATGCCGCAGTTCCGACGCCGCCCTGCCTGCCGCCGGTGTTCTTCAGATCGGCCACCTTCGACTCGATCGACTTGCGGTACTCGTCGAAGAGGGGCATGTGCCACACGCGTTCCCCCGTGCCCGCACCGGCCTCCTCCAGCCCCGCGGTCAGCCCGCGGTCGTTGGAGAACAGTGAGGCGGCGACGCCGGCACCGAGTGCAACGACACTGGAGCCGGTGAGCGTGGCGATGTCGATTACCGCGCTCGGCTGGAAGCGCTGGGCATACCAGAGGGCATCGGCCAGCGCGAGGCGCCCCTCCGCGTCGGTGCTGATCACCTCGATCGAGTGACCGCTGCCGGCGACCAGGACGTCGGAGGGGCGAAAGGCGTTCCCGTCCGGCATGTTCTCGGCGCAGGCGCACAGGCCAAGAACGCGCACCGGCAGGTCCAGCTCGGCGATCGTCTGCATTGCGCCAAGTACCGCCGCTGCGCCGCCCATGTCGCCCTTCATGGTGACCATGCCCTCCTGCGTCTTCAGCGACAATCCACCGCTGTCGAAGGTGATCCCCTTGCCCACAAGCACGAGCAGGGGCAGGTCCTTCCGGTCGGCGTTGTGTTCCAGCTCTATGAACGCCGGTTCATTGCGGGAGCCTCTGGCCACGGCCAGGAAGGCGCCCAGCCCCTCGCTCTCGGCCCAGGCGGCGTCACCGTGCCTGAAGCGCATCCCGGTGCTCTGAGCCACCTCCCGCGCCCTGTCCACGAGGTAGGCGGGGTTGACGACGTTGCCCGGCAGGTTCACCAGGTCACGGGCGAGTGCAGCGCCACGCGCCGTGGCCTTTGCCGCCCTCGCGCCGGCCTCGATCTGGCCCAGTCTGCTTACATCGCTCTCGACCAGGACGATCTGCTCCAGTTGCGGCGCCTGCTGCGCCTCCCTGCGCCAGCCGCCGAAGCTGTAGCTGGCCAGCAGCGCCCCCTCGAGGGTCGCCTGGGCTGCCTGGGCGGCGTCAAGACCGCCAATGCCGGCACCATGGGCGATGGTCGCGAGGCGTTCGCTGCCCAGCTCACGGGCGCGCAATGCAGCGCGGGCGGCTGCGCGGCGCACGGCCTCCAGGTCGAACTTCTCCTCGCGCCCCAGGCCCACGACCAGAACCCGGCGTGCACTGATGGCGCCGCCGCTGTAGAGGACCGTCACCTCTCCGGGCTTGCCGGTGATGTCGCCGGCTTCAATCAGCTCGCTGATGGTGCCGCCCAGCGCCCGGTCGACCGCGCCTGTCGCTCCGCCCGGACTCGTCACACCCTGGAAAAGGTTGACCACGACGGTGTCGGCGTCGATGCTGGTGATGTCCCCCGAACTCACGCTGCTGGCCACCAGGTGGGGCAGTCCCGTGAGGGGTTGGCTGTTCGTTTCGTTACCGTCTTGCATGGGTCACCTCTTCACTCGGGCCGCAATGGGCCATCAGAAACACTTACCACGCGCCCCAGGGTGCCGCCGACTCCTGGCCGGGCCTGCCCCTCAATGTTTGCCACGTCCGCGCCTCCAGGTCGAGCCGTAGCAGCCTGTGATTGTTGGTGTCGGACACGATCAGGGTGTCGCTGCTGGCCCAGGCGAGACCACCGGGCTCGGCGAGGGGCCGGTACACCGGGTCGAGGCGTCGGCTCGCCGGTGAGCTGGAGGCAGCGCACGGCCGAGGACTCGCTGTCGAGGAA
>CALKAI010000030.1 GCA_937983275.1 uncultured Trueperaceae bacterium
CTGGTGGACGGGATGGTGGAGCGGATCAGGCGCGAGGCCGACGGCTCGCTGGGCAGCATCGAGGTCATCGCCACCGGTGGTTTCGCCGAGGTGGTGAAGGGGCACTGCCAGAACGTCGATACGTTCGAGCCGCTGCTGACCCTGCAGGGGCTGCGCAGGATCGCGACCGAGCTGGGGTTCTGAGCTCCCAGGGACGGAAAGTCAGAGGCCCGGCAGCGGCGCTCGTGCTGAACCTGAGCGCCGCTGCCGGGCCTGCTGAAGCTAGAAGTGGTAGTTGAAGCCTACCGCCCCGCCAATACGCGGAAATTCGCTGCTGCGGCCGATGCCGAAGCCGGCGCCCACCGAGATCTCGGCGAATATGCCGAGGGGGTCGAGGTTGACGTCGGTGAAACGGAATTCTCCGCCTGCAAGACCGTGAATTTCGATGAGGATGCCGCCCCGTCCAAAGTCGACCGCGGGCCCGCCACCCACGTAGAGGGTGAACGGCGGCTGGACCGAGACCGCCTGCAGGTAGTCGAAGCCCACACCGAAGTCGACGTCGTTGTTGCGGATCCGCAGGTTGGCGCTGATGCGGGCGTCGCGTCCGGGATCGAAGGCGTTCTCGATGCCGTAGTGGGCGGTCACGCCCAGCGGGTAGCCGGTGCGCAGCCCGAACCAGTTCTGGCCAAAGGCGCTGCCGCCAAAGAGGAGTGCCGCCACCAGTACGAGGACGGCACGCAAGCGTAAACGAGGATGTCGTGAACTCATAAGAACCTCCACGTTCTCGACGCCAAGTCTACTGTGGTCCCGCAGTGCGGAACTGTGGAGGGTTTCGCGTCGCCCGGCCCCGATTCATGCTTGAGGCACCGGAAAAAAGGGCCCAGCCACCTCGCGGGTGACCGGGCCATGGACGGCAGGCAGAGAACCGCGTCAGACCAGATTGCGGCGAATACGCGAGCTGATCGCATCGACGATGATGATGAACGCGATGATGACGATTAGCATCATCGAGATCTCGTCCCAGCGGCGGAACTGCAGCCGCTGGATGAGTGGGCCGCCGATGCCGCCGGCGCCGACCAGGCCAAGGATGGTGGCCGCGCGCAGGTTGATCTCGAAGCGGTAGAGGAGGTAGGACGCAAACTCCGGCAGGACCTGGGGGACGACCGCGTAGAAGAAGACGTGCAGCTGGTTGCCGCCGCTCGCCTTGATCGCCTCCATTGGGCCGGGGTCGATCCCCTCGATCACGTCAGAGAAGATCTTGCCCAGGAAGCCGATGGAGTGTATGCCCATCGCCATGATGCCCGCGGTGGCCCCGGGGCCCACAGCAGCGACGAAGATGATGGCGAGGAGGATCTCCGGGAAGGTGCGGATCGCCACCAGCAGCGCCTTGCCCGGCATCGCCTGGACAGTTCCGCCGAGGAGGTTGCGGGCGGCCAGGAAGGAGAGCCCGAACGCCAGCACGCCACCCAGGATGGTGCCCAGGACCGCCATGTAGAAGGTCTCGAGCATCGAGTTGAACGCCAGCGGGAAGGTTCCGACGTCCGGATTGCTGAAGCCGCGCCACAGCGGCGGGAGCGTCCGCTCCAGGCCGGTAAGTACCCGCTCCCAGCTGGGCAGGTTCATGGTGAGGAAGACGATGATCAGCAGCACGACCGAGCCGATGGCGGCGGCCGTACCCAGGAACCTCGCCCTCTTCATGCTGGCAGGGGGCTCGGGGATGTGCAGTTCGCGGTTGACCTGGCTCATATGAGCTTCGACCTCGCCCACACGCTGATGCCGTCGATCAGCAGCACCACGGCGAAGATGACGATGATGATGAGGCCAACGGCCGAGTAGTCGAAGAAGTTCAGGCGCACCTGCAGCAGGAAGCCGATGCCACCTGCGCCAACCAGACCGATGATCACCGACGCGCGGACGTTGATCTCGAACGAGTAGAGGATGTAGGAGACCATGGTCGCGGCGACCTGGGGGACGACCGCGAACATGATTTGCGCATTCCTCCCCGCGCCGGTGGCCCGGAGCGCCTCGAGCGGACCCGGGTCGATAGCTTCGACTGTTTCGGAACCCAGCTTGGCGAGGATACCGATCGTGAAGAAGGTAAGTGCGATGGCGCCTGGCAGCGGCCCCACCACCAGGATGGGTACCAGCAGGGCGGCCCAGAGGAGGTCGGGGATACTGCGCAGGATGGTGAGCAGGGTGCGCGCGATCCACATGGAGATGGGATCGAGGGAGGTGTTGGCCGATGCGAGGAAGATGAGCGGCATCGCCAGGACCGTCCCCAGGAAGGTACCGACGTAGGCGATCTGCAGCGTCTCGATGAGCGGACCCCAGATCGCCGGCAGGTAGGACCAGTCAGGCGCGAGCCTGCCCAGGAAGCTCCAGAAGTCGGCGGCTCCCGAGAAGAGCGCCGGCAGGTTGAAGCTGGTCTGGTCGAACGAGATGCCGATCAGCAGGGCCGCGATCACCAGGCCCAGCAGCGCCTTGATGCGGCCCCCGGCGGGCGGAGCCGGTATCGTGCTCCGCGCCTCGCTGCCTACCTCGGGTGCGCTCGGGTGCTGGGGGCTTTCAGGCACCTCTCAGGTCCTTTTCGCGGTCGATGGGACGTCCGTAGATGTCCTCGAAGACCTTGTCGCTGGCCTCGTCGGGGGTGCCGTCGAAGACTACCGTTCCGTCGCGCATGCCGATGATGCGGTCGGCGTACTCGCGGGCCATGTCGATGAAGTGGAGGTTCACCAGGGTGGTGATGCCGTCCTCACGGGCGATGCGCTTCAGGTCGCTCATGACCGAGTGGGAGGTGGGCGGGTCGAGGCTGGCCACGGGCTCGTCGGCGAGCATCACCGACGGTTTCTGTGCCAGCGCCCGCGCGATGCCGACGCGTTGCTGCTGGCCGCCGGAGAGTGCGTCTGCACGCACGTACGCCTTCTCTGGGATGCCAACGCGGCTCAGGCAGTCGTGAGCGAACGCGACATCCTCGCGCGGAAAGGCGCCCAGCACGCCGCGCCACTGGGGAAGGTCACCCAGCCGGCCGGCCAGCACGTTGCGGATGACGCTGGTGCGCTTTACCAGGTTGAAGGTCTGGAAGATCATGCCGATATCGGACCGGATGTGCCGCAGCTGGCGTCCGCGGGCCGCGGTAACGTTCTGGTCCGCGACGGTTACGGCTCCGGCCGAAGGTACGACCAGGCTGTTGATCGTGCGTATCAGCGTCGACTTGCCTGCGCCAGAGAGGCCTACGATGACCACGAACTGACCGCGGGGAATCTGCAGGGTCACTCCCTTGAGCGCCTTCAGGCCCGTCTTGTAGGTCACCTCGACATCTTTGAACTGAATATGGGACACGGCTAAGAGTACTCCAAAACAGGGGCCGGCGGGAAATCCCGCCGGCCCGGTGTGGTGTTAAAGCAGTTCTGGTAGCTTCTGCAGCACCAGTTAGCGCTGGAAGGTGGCCGAAACTTCGCGCACCACGTCGTAAGCTTCCGCTTCGATGGGGGCGAAGTCAGTCACGTTGAAGAGCTCCTGGGTGAGGGCTTCACCCTCCTCGGTGCTTGCAAGGTCGATGAAGGCGTCGGCGATGCGCTGCTTGAGGTCTTCGGAGAGGCCCTCGCGAACGACCATGCCGTCGTTGGGGATGTCGACGGAGTAGCCGAGGATGCAGACGACTTCCTTCACGTCGGGGAAGTCCTCTTCGATGGTTTCGCGGCCGTCGGAGCCGGGGGAGCCACCGAAGGTCACGGCAACGTCGACGTCACCGTTGTAGACGGAGAGTGCGGCGGCGTCGTGCGAGCCGGCGAAGATGCCCTGCATGTCCTCGTCGGGGTTTATGCCTTCCTGCATGAGGGTGACGTAGGGGAACTGGTAGCCGGAGGCGCTGCCGGGGTCTACCCAGGCGATGGTCTTGCCGACCAGATCCTGGAAGGTTTCGATACCGCTGTCGCAGCGGACGTTGAACTGGGCGCGGTAGGTGGTGCTGCCCTGGCGTACGGAGGCAAGGATGACCTCGGCGTTGTGGGCGTCCATGGCCTGCACGAGCGCGGCGGGACCGAACATGCCGATGTCCACGCGGCCGGTACCTACGGCTTCAACGAGGCCAACGTAGTTGGTGGAGACGAAGGTCTCGACCGGAATGCCGATGCGCTCTTCGAGCATTTCCGCGATGGGGTCGAGGCTGTCGACGATCGCGTCCATTTCACGGCTGGGCACCATGCCCAGGACGAGGGTGTCCGGATCCTCTTCCTGTGCAAAGGCAACAGGAGCGATCAGGACTGCAGCAAGAATGGAAGCCAGCAATGCCTTGAATTTCACGCTTTCCTCCTAGGGAGACTCACGCACGTACCCTGGTGACATGCGTCGACCGGCCGTCCGGCTGAATCGGTTCAGCGGAGCGGACCGGCCACTCAGTTGAAAATCTAACACGTGTGCCGGGCGGCTCGTGAGCAGTCTCTTCATGTTCGACTTAACCGGCCGCGCCGCGGCGGAAAGGTGTTATCCTCCGGCGACCCGGACCCAAAAATTGCTGCCTCCGCATCAGCTCCTGCCTACCGGCTGCAGGACGCTCGTGAGGCGGTTGATACACTTCTCAGGTGTGATCAACAGGAAGGTAATTGCCGCTCAACTGAAGGAGGTTTCGCTCCTCCTCGACGTCCTGGGCGAGGACTCCCGTCGCGCCCGCAACTTCGCGGTTACCGCCCGGACGTTCGAGAATTTCGACGGCGACGTGGAGGAGTTCTACCGGCAGGGGAGGCTCCGGGAGATTCGCGGGGTCGGGGAGCGTACCGAGGAGGAGCTGATCGGGCTCTTCGAGGAGGGCGTCATGCCCCTGCTGGTCGAGCTGCGGGAGCGGGTACCGGAAGAGGTCCAGGAGCTGTTCGCCGTGCGCGGCCTGGGCCCGAAGCGGATCGGCAATCTGTGGCGGCAGGGCATCGTGGGGATCGCCGGTCTCCTGGCCGCCGCCAAGGACGGCCGGCTCGCGGAACTGCCCGGCTTCGGACCCAAGACGGTGGCCAACATGGAGGAGGCCGCCAGGTACGCTCTGCGCGCCCAGGGGCGCATGCTGCTGAGTGAGGCCCTGTCACTCGCCGGCCTGGCGCGCTCGGCGTTGGAAGAGCGTCTGGAGGGCGCACGCGTGGAGGTCGCCGGTGAGGCGCGGCGGCGCCTGGAGACCGTGTCCGGGATAGTCCTGCTGGTCGCCGGTGCGCAGCCGGAGCAGCTGCAGACGGTAGCTGCCGAGCTGCTGGACGACCCTGAGGCCGGCGGTCTTTCGGGCCGGTTCGGTGGCCGCCCGCTACGGCTGGTTCCGGTCGACCCGGCCGGTTTCGGTTCGGCGTTGCTGCGTGAGACCGGCAGTGAGGAGTTCCTGGGCGGGCTGTCCCGCCTGGCCAGCGAACAAGACGTGGACCTGGAGGCAGCCTGGATCACTGAGGAGGAGCTTTTCAGCGCCTTGCGCCTGCCCTGGATCCCGCCCGAGCTGCGCGAAGATGAACGCTTCGCACTCGTCGAGTACCCGCAACTGTCCAAGGCACCGGGCTGGCGGTTGGTCACGCAGGAGGACGTCAGGGGTATCGTCCACAACCACTCCAACTGGTCGGACGGCGCCGTGCCCATCCGGGAGATGGTTGAGGCGACCAGGAATGCCGGCTTCAGCTACTTCGCTTTGGCCGACCATTCTCAGAGCTCCACCGTTGCCGGCGGGCTTACCGCCCAGCGGGTGCAGCAGCAGGCTCTCGAGGTTGCGGCCATCCGGGAGGAGCTGCAGGCGCAGGGCGACGGGTTCGAACTGCTCCATGGCCTGGAGGTGGACATCCTGGTGGATGGCGCGCTCGACCTGCCGGATGAAGTGCTGGCCGGCCTGGATTACACGGTCGCCAGCGTTCACCAGCGTTTCGAGCTGAGCCGCGAGGCTCAGACCGAGCGGGTGCTTGCGGCCATTCACAGCCCGCACGTCCACATCCTCGCCCACCCGACCGGCCGGCTTCTCCTGCGCCGGCCCGAGTACGAGATCGACCTGGACGCAATTATCGATGCGTGCGCGCAAACAGGAACGGTGATCGAGATCAACGCCAACCCGCGCCGGCTCGACCTCGACTGGCGCTGGGTGCGCAAGGCTGCGCAGAAGGGCTGCCTCTTCTCCGTGAACCCTGACGCCCACACGCCCGATGGCATCAGCCATCTCAGGTACGGCGTGATGATGGCGCGCAAGGCAGGCCTCTCCCCGGAGCAGGTCGTCAACACTGCGGCCACCGGCAGGGAGTTCCTGCAGCGGCTGCCGAAGCTGGCAGCACGGCGGCAGCCCGTCTAGCGCTCGTCTGATCCACTCCTCGCGCGCACTTTTGTGAGACGAAGCACCTTGTCTTGAGATTTGTTGCGGCGGCCTGTATATAATCGAGGACAGTTTCTGAAAAAACCCGTTCTGGAGGTATGGGATGAAACGTCGTGATTTCCTCAAGAAGGCCGGTGTGGTCGCCGCTGGCGCGTCGCTGTCGCCGCTCATGTTCGCGAAAGCCCAGAGCAGCACCTACCGATGGGCAATGGTGACCTCCTGGCCCACCAGCCTCGACACGCTGTTCGGCACCGCCCAGTTCATCGCCCGCCGCCTGAACGAGGTTACCGACGGTGACGTCGAAGTCGACGTTTACCCGGCTGGCGCACAGGTCGGCGCTTTCGAGGTGTACGACGCGGTGTCATCGGGTGCGTTCGAACTGGGCCACGCGGCTCCCTACTATTTCATCAACAAGGATCCCGCTCACGCGTTCTTCACCTCAGTACCGTTCGGGATGCCGCCTCAGGAGCACGACGCCTGGATGTACTTTGGAGGCGGCCAGGAGCTGCACGAGGAGCTCACCAGGCCGGATGGGGTCATCGCCTTCGTGGCCGGCAACACCGGCCCCCAGACCGGTGGCTGGTTCAACCGGGAGATCAACACCCCTGCCGACGTGCGCGGCCTGACCATCCGCTTCCCCGGTTTCGGTGGCCAGGTGCTGAGCGCCCTGGGAGCCAATGTCCAGAACATTCCCGGCGGTGAACTCTATCTGGCACTGGAGACGGGCGTGCTCGACGCGGCCGACTGGGTGGGCCCCTACGACGACGAGATACTGGAACTGCACCGCGTTGCCCGGTACTACTACCTGCCCTCCTGGGCCGAGCCGGGCGGGTCAGTCGCCAGCTACGTCAACCTGGACCTCTACGAGAGCCTGCCAGCCGACATACAGGCGGCGATCCAGACTGTTTCAGGGGAAGCCAACGTGCACATGCTGGCGCACTACACCGCACGAAACGGTGAGGCCCTGCAGCGACTCATAGACGGCGGTACCGAGATCCGGGTCTTCTCGACTGAACTGATGGAAGCCCTCGAGCGTGAGACGGACGCCATCCACGAACAGAACTCGCAAGGTAACGAGCTGTACGCCCGCATCCTCGAGAGCTACAGCAGCTTCCAGCGTGGCCTGCAGCAGTGGGGCCGCCTGAGCGACTACTCGTACAACAGCTACCAGTTCCGCAACGACGAGTAGCGGCGCGCCAGAACTATAGAGGGGTTGGGGCCGGCTGCAAGGAGCAGCCGGCCCCAACTTCGTTCAGCCGTAGCGAGGCTGGAGCCTTACACCTGCGACATGCGCGGCAGCCAGGTCACGAGCTGGGGAAAGAGGATGACCAGCAACAGCAGGAGCAACTGGATGATTATGAAGGGAACTATCCCCTTATAGATGTGCCCCGTCCTGATCTCCGGCGGCGCCACGCCCTTCAGGTAGAAGAGCGAGAAACCAAACGGCGGTGTCAGGAACGAGGTCTGCAGGTTGACGGCGATGACGACGCCGAACCAGAGCATCAGTTCGGGGCCAAAGAACTGCAGGGCGATGGGCGCGATGAGCGGGACCACGATGAAAGTGATCTCGATGAAGTCGATGAAGAAGCCCAGCACGAAGAGGATCAGCATGGTGAAGAGCAGGAAGCCCCACTCCCCGCCGGGCAGGTTCAGCAGGAAGTTCTCCACCAGCCGGTCGCCATGCAGGGCGGTGAACACCATCGTGAAGGCTGTGGCACCTACCAGAATTATGAAGACCATGCTCGTCAGCTTGACCGTCTGATCGAGGGTACCGGTGAGGCTGCGCAGGTTCAGGCGCCGGTTGATGGCGGCGAGCAGGAGGGCACCTACGGCGCCCATCGCCCCGGACTCGGTGGGCGTGGCTATCCCGAAGAAGATGGTCCCCAACACGACGATGATCAGGAACAGGGGCGGGAGCATGCTGAGGAGGATCTTGCGGGCGAGCTTGCCACCGCGTAAGGTGCGGGCCTCGGCAGGCAGGGCCGGTGCGGCGGCGGGTTTCCGGAAGGCGACGATCGCCACCCACAGCACGTAGGCGCCCGCCAGGATGACACCGGGAATGATCGAGCCCAGGAACAGCTGCCCGACCGAGACGCCGATCTGATCGCCCAGGATGACCAGCACTATGCTGGGCGGGATGATCTGGCCAAGAGTGCCGGAGGCTGCCACCACACCGGAGGAGAGCGCCGGATCGTAGCGGTACTTCATCATCACCGGCAGCGCGAGTACCGCCATGGTTACCACCGAGGCGCCAACCACGCCGGTGGACGCGGCGAGCAGGGTACCGACGACAACGACCGAGATGGCCAGGCCGCCCCGCAACTTGCCGAAGAGGACCCCCATGGTTTCCAGCAGGTCCTCTGCCAGCCCCGACTTCTCCAGCATCACGCCCATGAACACGAAGAAGGGAACGGCCACGAGTGTGTAGTTCTCCATGATCGTTCCGTAGATGCGCTGGGGGAGGATGTTCAGGCGGGCGATCCGGAACTGCGGGTCCCAGGGCAGGAAGCCCAGCATGTCGCTGCCGATGAGCGTGAAGAGGACCGCGGTGCCACCGAGGGTGAAGGCCACCGGAAAGCCGACGAGCAGCAGGCCTACCGCAGCCAGGAACATCCAGAGGGCCAGGTACTCCATCAGATGGCCTCCGTCTGATCCGTAACGCGCGAATGCGGGCTGCCGCTGTCCGTATGCCCCGCGAGGAATGCCGCGTTCTTGATGATCTGACTGACCCCCTGCACGATCAGCAGAACGAACGCAGCGAGGATAAGGGCCTTTGCGGGGTAGACGGGCAG
>CALKAI010000031.1 GCA_937983275.1 uncultured Trueperaceae bacterium
GAACGGGTCAGAAGCCCGGCCGGCGGTTCTGCGCCTGCTTCATGAAGTAACGGATCCCCTTACCCGCGAGCGGCTCGTCGGCAAAGCGCGGTATCACGTGCAGGTGGACCTGCAGCACGAGTTCCTGGTCGGGGAAATCATCGATCGAGAAATAGGGGGGCCAACGCATGACTGATAGTAATGCGCTGGCCTCACGTCCGGAAGAGCAGTCACCAGTTGCATGCGTCTACATGTTGTATGGTACCTTCCATGCCCTACTAATTGTGGGGCGTGCCACTGGCCCTTCCGCCAGGAAGGGACGCCGCAGGAGGCGACGGGGGAAGCCGGTGAGAATCCGGCGCTGTCCCGCAACGGTGTCACGCAATGCTGCGTGGAGCCCGAGTACCCGCCAGGTGGCCCAAACCTCTTGGCCCTCGCAGGAAGGGCAGGAAGTGGTGCCGAATGACACTCCGATACTTACAGCATGAAAGCGCAGCACCAGTGAATGGCACTGGTCCCAGGGAGCCGTTCGCCTGGCTCAACGAGGAGAGCAGGGCGTTCCTGGCGAGCGGCTACCTGCTTCCGGGTGTAAGCCCGGAGACGCGCCTGCGCGAAATCGCGCAGCGAGCCGAAGCGCTGCTGCCCGGCATGAACGGCTTCGCGGATCGCTTCCTCGACTACATGGGGCGCGGTTGGTATTCGCTCTCCTCGCCAATCTGGGCGAACTTTGCCCTTCGCCGGGGCCTGCCCATCTCCTGCTTCGGGAGCTACGTTGCCGACTCGATGGACGGAATTCTGAACACGGCCGCCGAAGTGGGCATGATGAGCAAGTACGGCGGCGGCACCAGCGCCTACTTCGGTGATGTTCGTGGCCGCGGGTCGCCAATCACCGATAACGGCGAGTCCGAAGGCGCGGTCAATTTCATGCGCCTCTTCGACACCCTTATTGACGTCACCAAGCAGGGCGCCACCCGACGCGGCTCCTTCGCTGCCTACCTCCCCATCGACCACCCCGACTTCGCAGAGTTCATTGGGATCAAGGGTGACGGCAACCCCATCCAGAACCTGTTCTTTGGCGTCACGGTGAGCGACGGTTGGCTGCAGTCGATGGTGGAGGGCGACCGCGAGAAACGTGCGACCTGGGCGAAGGTACTGCAGGCCCGCTCCGAAATCGGCTTGCCCTACATCCTCTTCACCGGTAACGCCAACCGCGGCAAACCGGAGGTCTACAAGGACCGCGACATGGAGATCCGCTCGAGCAACCTGTGCACCGAAATCATGCTCCCGGTTGCCGAGGACGAGTCTTTCGTTTGCGACCTTGCCAGCATGAACCTGCTCTACTTCGACGAGTGGAAGGACACGGACGCAGTCCAGCTCCTAACCTGCTTCCTCGACGCCGTCATGACGGAGTTCATCGAGAAGGCGCAGCACATCCCGCATCTGCAGCGCCCCGTCAACTTTGCCCGCCGCCACCGGGCGCTGGGCATCGGCGTTCTGGGCTGGCACTCCTATCTGCAGGAAAAGCTGGTTCCCATCGGCAGCCTGCAGGCATCTTCACTCAACCGCGTCATCTTCAGAACGATCCGCGACAGCGCTTACGAGGCATCACGGGAGTTGGCGCGCCGCTACGGCGAACCCGAACTACTCGAAGGGTACGGCCGGCGCAACGCCACACTTCTCGCGGTCGCCCCGACAACCTCCAGCTCCTTCATCCTGGGTCAGGTCTCCCCCTCCATCGAGCCGCTTCGCAGCAACTACTACGTGCGTGACCTCGCCAAATCAACCACGACCTTCAGAAACCCTGCACTTCAGCGACTGCTGGCACAGAAAGACGCCGACACTCCTTCCACCTGGCGCAGCATTCTCGAGCACGATGGCAGCGTCCAGCACCTGGGAGTGCTTACCGACGAGGAGAAGGCGGTTTTCGCAACCTTCCCGGAAGTGAGCCAGCTGGATCTGGTCATTCAGGCGGGCCAAAGGCAGGAGTTCATTGACCAGGGACAGTCACTGAACCTTATGGTGCATCCAGCCACGCCCACCAGGGACCTCAACCGGCTGCACCTGGAGGCCTGGGAGCGGGGGGTCAAGAGCCTCTACTACCAGCACTCGGTAAACGCGGCACAGGAGTTCAACCGGGATCTGCTGACCTGCTCGGCCTGCGAGGCGTGACCTTGCCGGGCAGACGACTCACCGAACCACGTACGAATCTGCGCCCCGCGGAGTACCCGGAGCTCCTCGCCTACCGAGACGCGATACGCCACGCGTACTGGCTGCACACGGAGTACAACCTCACCGATGACATCCACGACTTCCGGACCCGGGCGACACCAGTGGAACGAAACGCTATCCGCAATACGATGTTGGCCATCGCCCAGGTCGAGGTGGCGGTGAAAACCTTCTGGGGCGACCTGATGAAGTACTACCCGAAGCCCGAGATCGGCGCGGTCGGCTACACCTTCGCGGAATCCGAGGTGCGGCACCAGGACGCCTACGCCCACCTGCTTGAAGTACTTGGACTCAACCGCGAGTTCGGGCGGCTGCAGGAGATCCCCGCGTTACGCGAGCGGGTCGGGTTTCTGAACGAACACCTTGCGCGCCCCCAGACGGGAGACGCCCAGAAGGATGGACGGGAGCGGGCTTTGAAAGTGCTGCTGTTCTCTGCCTTTGTTGAGCATGCAAGCCTATTCGGACAGTTCCTGATCATGAAGGCGTTCGACCGGGAGAGGAACCGCTTCAAGGGCGTCGCCAATATCGTGGAGGCCACTAGCAAGGAGGAGCAGATCCACGCAATGTTCGGCTACAGGCTCGTCGGCATCCTGCGCGAAGAGAACCCTCACTGGTTCGACGCCCTCTTCGAGGAGCAGGTGGTGCGCGCCTGTCATGCCGCTCGTGCCGCCGAATCCCGTATCCTCGACTGGATCTTTGAGGCGGGTGAGCTGGAGTTCCTGCCGCGCAAGCGGGTGGACGCGTTCCTCGATGCGCGCTTCAACGGTGCCCTGGAGGCGGTTGGGATTGCGCCCGTGTTCGCGCCAGATCCCCACGAGCTGGAGGCGACAGCCTGGTTCGAAGAGGAAGTCCTGGCAGGCAAGCAGATCGACTTCTTCCACAAGCGGCCCACCGCCTACTCCAAAAAGACGAAGGCGATCACGGGTGACGACCTGTTCTGATTGACGTTTTCTGGCGCCTCGCTCGCCTGCCGGATTCTCCGTGGGGTGCGCGCTAACCCCACCCGGTCCTAGACGCGCACCCTGCTCACCCGAAACGGCAACCTGGCCTGATCCCCGTCCATCCGGTCGAACTGCGAGTTGACCACCAGC
>CALKAI010000032.1 GCA_937983275.1 uncultured Trueperaceae bacterium
CCGTCGCCGCTCTAGCTGCGGGTTATCTCCGGAGCGGGCCTCTGCGGCTCGACCGGCTTGATGGGACGCTGCTCGCGCTCGGCGCGGCGGCGCTCTTCGGCGGCGGCGCGTTCGCGCTTGCGGGCCTCCTCCTGCACGGCCTTCTCCTTCTCGATCTCGCCTACGATCCACTCCTTGACCTCTTCGGCGGTTTGCCCCTCCTGGATGCGTTCGTACGCACCATGAACGAGTGTGCCGTCGAGGGTTTCGTGGATCAGCAGGGCCTGGGCGACGGCGTCGACCGCCTCCCAGTTGTCCGCAAGGAGCTGCTGGCAGTCGTTGTAGGCGCCGCTCAGGATGGCCATGACCTGCTCTTCCAGGTCGCGGGCGGTCTCCTCACTGAAGTCCTTGCGGCGCGAGATCTCGCCACCCAGGAAGACCGGTCCGCTGTCCGAGCCCCAGGCGACGTACTCGTGCTCGCCCATGCCCAGGTCGAAGACCATCTGCTTGGCCAGGTCGGTGGCCTGCTTCAGGTCGTTGGAAGCGCCGGAGGAGATCGTGCCGGTCACGTGCTTCTCGGCCACCCGGCCGCCGTAGGCGACCACCAGCTGCTTGCGGAAGCGGTCGATGTCGAGGAACATCTCCTCCTTCGACAGGGGCGCCATGAAGCCGCCGGCGCCGCCGCGCGGCATGATCGTTACCTTGCGGATTTGGCCCAGTTCGGGCTGAGCCGCAAACGCGACGGCATGACCGGCCTCGTGGTAGGCGAGGATCTTGCGCTCGTCCTCCGAGGGGACCAGGCTGCCGCGGCGCAGACCCAGGGTGATCCGGTCGAGCGCCTCGTTGAAGTCGACCCAGGTGATGACCTGGCGGCCCGAGCGGGCGGCGATGAGCGCCGCCTCGTTGGTGAGGTTCTCGAGGTCGGCACCGGAAAACATCGGCGTGGCACCGGCCAGCCGGCCCAGGTCGACGTCCTCGCCTACCGGCTTGTTGCGCACGTGTACCTTGAGGATGTCCTCGCGCTCGCTCATGGTGGGCAGGCCAATGGTGACCTGCCGGTCGAAACGGCCGGGACGCAGCAGGGCCGGGTCGAGGATGTCGGGACGGTTGGTCGCCGCGATGACGATGACCGAGGTGTCCTTCTCGAACCCGTCCATCTCGGAGAGGATCTGGTTGAGCGTCTGCTCGCGCTCGTCGTGCCCGCCGCCAATGCCGGCGCCACGACGGCGTCCGATGGAGTCGAGCTCGTCGATGAAGATGATGGCGGGGCTGGACTTGCGCGCCTCTTCGAAGAGGTTGCGGACGCGGCTGGCGCCCACACCCACGAACATCTCCATGAACTCGGAGGCAGAGACCGTCAGGAACGGCACCGCCGCCTCACCCGCCACCGCTCGGGCGAGAAGGGTCTTACCGGTGCCGGGTGGGCCTACGAGGAGGACGCCCTTGGGAATCTCTGCCCCAATCCTCAGGTACTTCTGCGGATTCTTGAGGAAGTCGACGACCTCGCGCAGCTCCTGCTTGGCCTCCTGGTGGCCGGCGACGTCCTCGAACATCGTCTTGACCTTGTTCTCGCGACCGTAGGTCTTGGCCTTCGACTGGCCAAACTGCATCACCTGGTTCGGGCCGCCCTGGGCGCGCATGAAGATGAACCAGAAGAAACCGATGAGCAGGACTATGGGGATGATGGAGATGGCGAAGCCGATCCATTGCGGCGGGTTGCGGATGGTGACCTCGGGCACCTGCTCCTCGAGCCGCTGCAGCAGGGAGTCGGTGATTATCGCCGTCGTCGTGAATGAACGGATTGTCTGTGGTTCGCCACCGATGGTGACCTGAGTCTCGCTGCGCAGCTGGCCTTCGATCACGCCATTGTTGCGCTCAACGACCACCGACGCGACTCGCCCCTCGTCCACCAGTTCGGTGAACGTGGAGAAATTGATGTCCCTGCTTGTACTGCCCGCGTTGAACTGGTTAAAGACGAAGATGCCGAGTATGATCAGCATCACGAGCAGCCAGGGGTTGAAAGTGCGTTTCAACAGTGCCTCCCTGATATACCGGACCGGCGCGTCGGTGTGGAATCACGCACGGGCCCGCCTCCTGATTTCGTAAGGGTATCACCCCGCCATGAAAGGCTCCTGTAAGCCACGGGACGGGTTTTGACCGGATCGTTCCTGTTCACCTGACAGTCCGCATCTGGCAGCGCCCCGCAGCTCGGGGCCCGACCGGAAAAGTGCGCCGGCTACCCGAAGCGGTAGCTCTTCGGCACGACCACGACACCCTTCTCGGTGACGGTGAAACCGCGGGCGCGGTCCTCCTCCGGATCGACGCCAATGCGCGTTCCCTCGGGAACAACGACGTTCTTGTCGATGATGGCGTTGCGGATTTCGCAATTGCGGGCGATGACGCTGTTATCCATGATGACCGACCGTTCGACGAGAGAGTAGGAGTTGACGCGCACGCGCCGGGACAGGAGCGACTGCCTTACAGTACCCCCGGAGATGATCACGGCGCCGGCCAGCAGGCTGTTGAACGCCTGACCGCGGCGTCCGTCGACCTCGTGTACGAACTTGGCAGGCGGAGAAAACTCCGTCGATGTCCGAAGCGGCCACTCCTCGTTGTACAGGTCGAACTCCGGCTGTACCGCCACCAGGTCCATGCTCGCCTCGTGATACGAGTCGAGGGTGCCCACGTCCCGCCAGTAGGTGTTGGGCGTCTCTTGGCCGGGGATCGGGTTCCGCGCGAAGTCGTAGGCGTAGATGTCGTAGCCCTGTTTCAGCGCCTTCGGCAGCACATCCTTGCCGAAGTCGTGTTCGCTGCCCGTATCCTCCGCATCGGCGTAGAGCATGTCGAAGAGTGCCTCCCGGGAGAAGATGTAGTTGCCCATCGACGCCAGGGCGTGACTGGGCCGGCCCGGGATCGGTTTCGGGTTCTGCGGCTTCTCCTGGAACTCGGTGATCCGGAACTGCTCGTCGATCTGCAGCACGCCGAAGCGGGTGGCGTCCTCCACCGGGGTCGGGTAGGCGGCTATCGAGACATGAGCCCCCTTCTCCACGTGATATTCGATCATGTGGGAGATGTCCATCTTGTAGATGTGGTCCCCCGAGAACACCGCCACGAAGTCCGGCTGGTGGTTGTCGATCAGGTGGATGTTCTGATAGATGGCGTCGGCGGTGCCCCTGTACCACTCGGCCCCCAGCTCCTCGTACAGGTACATCTGGGCCGGCGCCAGGGTGATGAAGTAGTCGTCCAGGAAAGAGCCGAAGCGCCAGTTGCGCTGGATGTGCTCCGTAAGGCTTTGCCCCTTGAACTGGGTGAGGACGTACATCCCGTAGATGCCCGAATTGATCATGTTGTTCAGCGCGAAATCGATGATCCGGTACTTGGAGCCGAACGGCACGGCCGGCTTCGTCCGCTTCCTCGTGAGCGGGTTGAGGCGCGTGCCCTTGCCGCCCGCCAGCACCATGCCCAGGACCTTAGCGTCTCTCCTGATCGCCATTACTGCACTCTCCCGATCTATGCCCGAACTATAGCCAACCGCCCGCCGCGCCGCCTTGGTTTGTGACCACAGTTCCCAATCATTTGCCGCTCGCCCGACGGCGGTCGACCAGCCCGGGTGCTAGCCTTGGGGACGCTATGACGAAGCCCTCCCTCCTGGACCTCAACCTCGAAGAGCTGCCCGTACCGAGCGAACGGGAGGGCTACCGCCGCAAGCAGCTGGCTCACTGGCTCTACGAGCGCGGCGCCAGCTCCTTCGACGACATGACCAACCTGCCGCGCGAGTGGCGCGAACGCCTGGCCGGCGACTGGATGCTCGAGCCGTTCGTTTCGGCCGAGCGCTACCCATCGCGTGACGGCTCTGTCCGCTACCTGTTCACTCTGGCCGACGGCAAGCAGACCGAGGCTGTGTACATGCCCTACGTGAACCGACGCACGATCTGCATCTCGTCGATGGTGGGCTGCCCGGCCGGCTGCGCCTTCTGCGCGACCGGCGCGCTGGGATTCGGCCGCAACCTGACTGCGGGGGAGATCGTCGGGCAAATCACCGCGGTCGCCCGCCTCGAAGGTATTGGCCCCCGGGAGATACGCAACGTCGTACTGATGGGCATGGGCGAGGCGCTCCTCAACTACCGCAACGCGCTGGCGGCGATCAGGCGCATGATTGCGCCCGAGGGTCTCGACATGTCCCCGCGGCGCATCACCCTCTCAACAGTTGGCCTTCCGAAGAAGATCGAACAGCTGGCAGGGGAGGGGCTGCCGCTCACCCTGGCCGTTAGCCTGCACGCACCCGACGAGGAGACGCGCAAGCAGATCATCCCCACCGCGCACGCCCACTCGATCGAACAGATCATGGACTCGCTGCGCGTGTGGCAGGAGCGCATTGGCCGGCGCATCACCATCGAGTACACGATGCTCGAAGGGGTCAACGACAGCCGCTGGCAGGCGCAGGCGCTTGCCAAACTGCTGGGCGGTTTGCGCAGTCACGTGAACCTGATCCCCTTCAACCCCTGGGATGGCGCACAGTTCGAGAGTTCGGACCGTGACGTCATTGGCGTCTTCCAGGAGGAGCTCGAGCGGGCCGGCGTCTCCGTATCCGTGCGCTTCAGCCGCGGCCGCGATGCGGGTGGCGCCTGCGGACAGCTCGCCCTTACCCGGCAACCCGAGGGTGGCATCCCGCTGGCCCAGGCCCGGCTCTAGGGTCCGGTGGCGCAATCGGAGCCGGCCAGGCCGGCCTCGTGGGGGATTTCACAGGCAATAAATTGTCTCCTTGCATACACTGATGAGGTAAGGGTAAGTATGCCCAGCCGCTTACCAGGGGGTTTTCACATGCCAGCCCTACGCCTGACCTCTTTCCTTCGCGCCGCACTGCTTTCAGTAGGGGTGCTCCTTGGTGCGTCCTGCACGGGTATTGTGCTGGCCCAGCCCGAACGTGATGCTCTCGCTCAAGCCCCGGCGCTGGAGGACCCCGCTGAAGGGGTCGACGTGCAGGGGGTCCCATCCGAACCGGATTCGCCTTCTCTGGCGGTTTTACGCGCTGAGGCGCACAGGGCCCCCGAGGACCCCGACGTGTGGCTCAACCTGGGCAACGCCTACCTGGCGTCAGATCGGTACAACCTGGCTTCGGAAGCCTTCCTAGAGGCCGTCGCCCTTGACTACACCTTCGGCGACGCACACTTCGGGCTTGGTCTGGCCGAGTTCGGCAGGGGCGAGTACGAAGCCGCCCTATTTGCCTTCAACGAAGTAACCCGCCTGTACCCCGGCCGCTTCGATGGCCACTTCAACCGCGGCGTCACCCTGAACCGGCTGGACCGCCCCGTCGACGCGGCGCAGGCCTTTCAGGAGGCGGTGGAGACCGCCAGTCCGGAGACGCTGCCGGGGGAACGCGCCCAGGCGCTGGTGGCGCTGGCGGCCGAGCTGAGCAGGGCCGGCGACTACTCCGGCGCGGCCGACGCCTACGCCCAGGCCCTCGAAGAGGACCCGGCCGGCGAGTTCGGCGACCCGTACGAGCTGCGGTTCCTGTGGGCCCAGGCGCTCTACCGGTCCGGTCTTGGCCTTGAGGCGATGCCGCAACTCACCGAGCTGGAAGCGGCAGGTACCGACTACCGGGTGAACGCCCTCATCGCGCAAATCTACCTGGACGCAGGCCAGAGTGACTACGCTGCCGCCGCCCTCGAGCGGGGCATACGCCGGGCCGGCAACGCCGGCGAGCAGGAGGTGCAGGCCAACCTGCTGGTGCGCCTGGGCCTCCTGCAACGCAGTGCCGGCCGCTTCGCCGAGGCCGTGGAATCCTTCTCCCGCGCGGCGCAACTGTCGCCTGGCATGTGGGAAGCGCACTACAACCTTGGCCTGACCCAGCTGGATCAGGGCCGGCTCGAGGCGGCTGCCGAGTCCCTCGAGCAGGCCCTGCAGACGGGAACAGAGGCACCAGCGGCTTCCGCTCCGGGACAGCAGGAGGATACCCGGGCGTCGCGGGCCCGCGTCCTCCTCGCGTTGGCAGCCGTTTACGAGCAGCTGGGCGAGGCCGGCGCCGCGGTGCGAACCGCCGAGCAGGCTGTCGACCTGGCCCCGGGCGACGAGCAGGTGAACCACGGCGCGCTGCATGTGATCGGGCGGGTCCAGTACCGCAGCGGCGAATTCGAGACAGCACTGGAGACCTTCGGGCGTCTGGTGTCAATGAATCCGCAGGACCTGCAGGCTCACCTGTGGGCTGGCCTGGCCGCATATCAGGGGCAGCTTTACGGAACCGCGGTGCTCCACTACGAAGCCGTACTTGCAGAGAACCCGGATGACTACCAGGCGAGATACAACCTGGCCGCCGCCTACCTGGCGGCAGGCAGGTACGGAGATGCCGAGGTACAGTACAGGCAGCTCATTCAGCAGGACCCTGCGCAGGCCGCGAGCCACTATCAGCTGGGCTGGGCCCTGCTCTCGCAAAACCGCCGCGAGGAGGCCCGGAGCGCCTGGCAGCGGTCGAGCGAAATGGGGTACGCCCCCGCAGCACAGGCCCTCTCCACCTACTTCTGATCGTTAACGTTTCATCAAGCACGCTACTCGTACTGCTCATAAGGGGACAGGGATAGAATCGAGGAAGCATGGACTGGATTAGACGCAATTGGCCTGACCTGCTTATAGGCATCGCTCTCATAGCCGTAATCGCGGGCATCGTAGCTACCCTCCTCACCGGCGGCTCGTTCCTCCCGCTTGGCGGCCAGTCCGACCGGCCGGCCGCTGCCGGCCAGCCGGTAAGCAGCAGCAACCCCTCACCCTCCGATCCCGAGCGCACTGCGGTAGACCCCAACATCTCCGGAACCGTCACCATCAATGTTCCCGGCGGGGAGGACGAGGAGGAAGAGGGCACCAGCACCGGCGTTCAGGTCACCGCCCTGCCGCTGCCCGGCTCCGAAAGCGGTGGCGAGACGGCAGCCGAAGAGAGTGCCGACACCTCTCCCGTCCAGTCCACGACTCCCGCCGAGCAGCCGACAGCCGCTGCCGGTACTGACGATGCGCCAGCCGCGCCAGCCTCGACCGGCGCCCAGGCCGCTGATCCGGATGGCGAGTTCCGTGTCTCGGTCGGGGCGTTCAGCAGCAACGAGAACGCCGAACGCCAGGCCGCGACCTTCCGCAGCGCCGGCTTCCCGGTCTTCATCGGCACACAGGGCAACCTGTTCATCGTGCTGGTGGGCCCGTACGACAACCTGAACGAGGCAGAGCAAGCCGCCGCCACCATCAACGCCGGCGACTACGACATAGAGCCGGTCATCTACCGCTTCCAGCCTGACGACGAGACGGCCCAGGCGAGCAGCAGCTCCGGCGCGTCCGGGAGCAGCACAACCGCAAGCACGCAAACGGACACCAGCAGCGGTCAGGGCAGCTCCACTGCGTCGACGCCTGACAGGGCCCGCCCGGCCGCACAGGTGCTGAGCGAGGCATCCGGTTCATTCCTTCAGGTCGGCGCGTATGCGACGTTCGAGAGCGCCGAGCCGTTCATCGACGACCTGCAGGCTATGGGGTTCAACGTCGTACCCATCACCGAGTCGAGCCTCATCAAGCTGCTGGTCGGTCCCTACAGCGGGGACGACCTGAGTGAGGCCCGGGCCAGGCTGCGCGAAGAGGGCATAGAGAACTTCCCTCGCTAGAGGCTCATGCCGCCCATACCGAACGCTACGGTAAGCCGGCTCGTCACCTACCTGCGGGTGCTCGATCAACTGCAGAAGGAGGGCGCCACCGAAACTTCGAGCCGGCTGCTGGCCGAGCGCGCAGGGGTGAGCCCGTATCAGGTCCGCAAGGACCTCACCCGCTTCGGCTCCTTCGGGCGAAGGGGCAGCGGCTACGACGTCAATAACCTCGAGGGGCAGCTGCGCGGCATCCTTGGTCTCACCCGTCCCTGGAACACCGTCATAGTTGGCCTGGGGCGGCTGGGTCAGGCGCTCGTCGACTACCCCAACTTTGGTCAGTACCAGTTCACGCTCAAGGCGCTCGTGGATATCGACCCCGCTAAGGTCGGTACCCGCATTGGCGACCTGTCAGTCCATCACCCGCGGGACCTGCGCCGCCTGCAACGGGAGCTGACCCTCGACATAGGGCTCATCACCGTACCGGTCGCAGCCGCCCAGCAGGCCGCTGACCAGCTGGTCGCCGCCGGGATCCCTGGCATCCTGAACTTCGCGCCGACTGTGATCACCGTCCCGGAAGGGGTGCACGTCGAGCAGGTCGACTTCCTTGGCGGACTGAAGAAGCTGGCCTTCCACATTCAGTCGCCGCGCTCAGGAGAGCCGGACTCCCGGGTCGCCAGAGCACCTTCGCCCGGTGCTGACACATCAATAGCTGATTATTCCCCGGCGAAAGATAATTAAGAGCCTTTTATAAGAGGTAAGTGAGAAGAAATCCTCTTAAGCATGAAACGGCTGTTAGTAGCATGCAGGCATGTCAAAGTGGCGCCCCCTTGGCCCTATCATGGGCTTATTACTTGTGCTTGTTTTATCTTCCTGCTCGTTGACGGACGTCGGTGACCTTGCCGTCGAGGTGAAACTCGAGGACGGTGCGGTTGTCACCCC
>CALKAI010000033.1 GCA_937983275.1 uncultured Trueperaceae bacterium
TGCTGGAGGCGCCGGGAGGTTATGGGGTTCCCGAAATCAACAACGAGGAGGCCGCGGCTGGGCGGCAGGCCATGCTGCCGCACGTCCTTGGCGATTGCATCGGCGACGGCGGCGATCTCTGCCGTGCGTGACTCGTAGGTCCTGAAGGTGAGCACGTCGTCCGGGGCGAGCGAGGGCACGAGGTTCGGTGTCGCCTCCTTGCGCCGGGTCAGTTTGATCCCCCATCCGGACCGGAACTCACCTTCGACGTCGTAACCCAGGATGTTCCAATTGTGCCGTGTTGTGACCCCATAGAGCATGCCCTGCGGCCGCAGGAGCCCCATCCCGATGGCGTGAGCGGCGACCAGGACCCGGTCCGGCGTCCGGTAGCAGCGGCCCATGATCTCGTTCTTGGCGATGCCGCCCAGGTAGGTGGGGCCGCGCGAGGTCAGTTGCCGCGCGATCTCCTCGCCGAACACCTCCTTGTAGGTGGGCACCGTCAGGCTATCCAGGCTTTGCGCTTCGTCGTACGCCCAGATGAGGCGCCGCTCCAGCTTCGCTTGGGCTTCAGAGGAACTGTCGTCCGCCGCAAACAACTCGGCCTGCTCGGGCAGCTGCACCGGGCGCAGCGAGTTGTAGGCGAGCCAGTAGAAAGGCTGTCGGTCAGCCACTTTGTATTGGGCAGAGAAAATAAGATCCTGCCCCTCATCAACCAGGAGCGCGTCAAAGACCTGCGGGATCGGTTTGCCCCGCGTTTCGAGGTTCTCGATGAACCTGTTGAGGACCCAGGCGTAGCCTTCGGAGGGGGAGGGGCCGTGCGGAATCTTCCCGGCGCTGATGGGGCGTTCACCACTAGCCAGTGCGAGCTCCCGGTAGAAGCCCGGCTGATCCTTCGAGCCCCAGGCGTGAAGAATGCGCAGCTTGCTGTTCTGGGGGTCGTAGCCGATCTCTCCCTGGCTGAACCGGCGCAGCCACCGGTCAACGGTGCTGACCATCAGGTCGTAGAGGCTGCGCGTGAAGAAGACGAGGCCAATGTCCCAGTCGGGGTGTTTCAGGTGCATCTGCACGGCCTTTTGGCACAGCAGGACGGTCTTGCCCGAGCCGGCGATTCCGCGTATCCGTTGTGGACCGGGTGGAATCTGCTTGGCAACGAGCTCCTGCTTCAGGTCGAAGCGGTGCAGGTGTTCGTCGGCCTGGCGAATCACTTCTCCGCGCGCGATCGCGCTGTGAGCTGGAACCGCCTGCTCGGCCGAGTCGTTGCTCGACCGCCGGTAGCCGCTCGAACCGCTGACGGCCTGGAGAAGGAGGTCGAAGGCCTCATCGTCGAGACTCCCGCCCTGCTGGACTGGGCTTGCGCCACAAATGGAGGCGAGCAGGCTGGCGGGGGAGAGGTTGTCCTCGAAAAGGAGCGGAGGAATGCTGGGCAGGTTTCCCCACCCGCGCTGCAGCCACTCCTCGGAGTGCACCCAGGGCAAGGCAACCAGGACCCGGCCGGCTACCTTCCGGCGTAAGGCGGGTTCCCGGTCGGTATAGCCGAAGAGGGCGTAGAGCTGGTTCTCGCCCTGCTCGTATGGCCTGCCGGTCGTCTCGTAGAAGTCGTGGTAGTGCCAGTTGTGGCCGTCGATGCGCGCGATCTGGTTCAGGCGCAGTCCCTTGACCTCGATGACGATCACACCAAGCTGGCGGTCCAGAATCAGGATGTCCGGCTCCTTGCGCGCACCTCCTTCGCCAGTGCGGGCAAATATGGGGTAGCGACGGTAAGCGATCCCCTCGCGGTTCCTGAACGCTGACTTGATGGCATCCCATACGGCGAGCTCGGCCCGTTCCCCATGACGGCCGGAGCGTTCTGTTTCTACGAAGT
>CALKAI010000034.1 GCA_937983275.1 uncultured Trueperaceae bacterium
CAGGAACATTATCGGTATCAGGGCAAGAGCGAGGCGTGTAGGGCGCTCCCCGTAGAGGAGCCAGGCCAGCACGCCGATGAAGATTACCTGGGCGTTCCCCATGACCGTGGAGAGGCCGGTCCCAAGGATTTCGATGTTGTAGTGCCACGTGGTGATGTTGAGAGCGAAGATCACTCCCGCCCCCAGGCTGTAAACCATTGCCTTCCGGTTCATGCCCTTCAGCAGGCCACCAGGTATGGCGAGCACGAACAGGAAGGGCAGGGCGTAGGCCATCCGAAAGAAGGCCGCCGTCGAGGGCGGCACGCTGGCAAGCGCGACAAAAATGGCAGAGAAAGATATTCCGGCCACCCCAAGTGTGGCTACGAGGCGGGTCAACGTACGCCGCCTGCCTGTAGGTGACAGGTCACTTTCGGTCCTTCAATCGGTTGTCGAAGAGGTCCCGAAGGCCGTCCCCCAGCAGGCTGAACGCCAGGACCGTCAGCGTAATGGCCACACCGGGATACAGCGTTACGTGCGGAGCCGACCGTATTGCCTCACGACCCACGCTCAGCATGCGGCCCCAGCTTATGTCCGGAGGCTGGGTTCCCAGCCCCAGGAATGAAAGTGACGCTTCAGCCACTATCGCAGTCCCCATGCCCAAGGTGGAGAGCACCAGTGCGGGTGCCCACGCGTTCCGCAGGATGTGCAGGAAGACTATGCGAACGTGCGAGGCACCGAGCGCCCTCGCCGCCTCGACATACTCGGACTCGCGCAGGGCAAGCACCTCACTGCGCACCAGCCGGGCCATGGTGGGAATGCGCACTACGGCTATCGCGAGCATTGCATTGACGATGTTCGCCCCCAGTGCAGCAACGATGGCAATGGCAAGGAGGATCCCCGGCATCGCCAGGAGGATGTCCATAACGCGCATGATCACATCGTCGACCCTGCCACCAACGTATCCGGCGATGGCGCCGAAAAGGACGCCGAATACCAGCGATAGGCCGGTGGCGATGAGACCGACGAGCAAGGATACGCGGGTGCCCATTATGATTCGGGAGAGCACGTCTCGCCCCAGCTCGTCGCCACCCAAAACGTACTCCGTGTTGAGGGCGCCATTGACCCACAGTCCGCGCGGCGCTTCATGACGGCCCCACAGGTCCTGCTGCTGCGGGTCCATGGGCGTAAGGTGCGGAGCGAAGATTGCCACGGAGACGAGTACGGCGATCAGCAAGCCACCCAAAACGATGTTCATGTTGCGGAGCGCCTTAGGCAAGCGGCCCTTACGACGCGATCGGCTTGGCCTTTGGGTCGGTCCCTGGGCCGCAGATGTACTAGTCATAGCGAATCCTCGGATTGATGAGGCTGTAGCTCAGGTCGACCAGCAGGTTGGCCAGGACGAAGACAGCCGCGAGCATGAGGATGCTGCCCTGGACGACCGGGAAATCACGTTGGGAGATGGAGTCGACTATGAGCCGCCCGATGCCGGGCCATGCGAAAACCACCTCGGTGACAATGGCTCCTCCCAGCAGCGCGCCAAACTGCACCCCAACAATGGTGACGACCGGCAGGAGGGCGTTGC
Organism: uncultured Trueperaceae bacterium; assembly: GCA_937983275.1. Taxonomy (GTDB): domain Bacteria; phylum Deinococcota; class Deinococci; order Deinococcales; family Trueperaceae; genus CALKAI01. Next base: position 1,562 of record CALKAI010000034.1, read on the forward strand.
GAAGGGCGTGTTTGCTGATGACGGTGCTGTTGTGAACGCCCTTCGCTGTCGCGGTTCGTACGAAGTCGAGGCGTAACACCTCCAGCAGCGATGAACGCGTAAGCCGCGTGATAAGGGCCATGATGCTCGTGCCTACTGCGACTGCCGGCAGGAGCAGGTGGCGAAGTGAGTCCCACAGCGGGGCGGGGTTGCCGCTGGTGACGAAGGTCCAGAACGTCGCGAGCAGAGGATCACCCCGCCCGAACACGGGTATCCAGGTCACCGACATGGCTACCGTGGAGAGCAGCAGAAGGCCCACCCAGAAGTTGGGGGCGGCCACCCCTACCAGCGAAAGGAACATGCTGGCGATATCAATGGGCGTGTTCCGGTAGACGGCCGCGAGGACCCCTAGAGGAATGCCTGCGATCACCGCGAGTAGTAGCGCCGCGACAGCGAGTTCGATCGTTGCCGGAAGCCGCTCGGCAATGAGCGTGAGAACGGGTGCCTGCTGACGGATCGAGGTTCCCAGATCCCCTTGCAGGGCAGAGCCAAGCCAGCTCACATACTGCACCGGCAGCGGCCTGTCGAACCCGTAAAGGCGGTTGAGTCGCTCCACGTCGTCGGGCCGCGCCTGCTCGCCCAGCATGATTCGGATCGGATCTCCCGGCGACATGTGCACCAGCATGAATACGATCACCGACACGCCCAGGAGGGTGATAAGCAAACCAAATACTCTGTTCAGAACATACTTGAGCACGCGGCGTATTCCCTTGGAAGGCGTCAGGTCGTCCTGCGCAGCCCTAAGGCGTCGCGCAGGACGGTTCGTTTCGTTGTTTGTTGCCTGGGACGGGTAGAAGGCGGGGCCGTAAGCCGCCAGCCAGCTAGCGCTTCTTCTCTATGAGGTGCAGGTCCTGGTAGGTGGCACTGGTGTAGGGGTGAATCTCCCAGCCGCTTATCCAGGACTGGTTAAGGCCCACCTCTTCGGTGTTGTTGATGAAGGCGAAGGGGGCGTCGGCCATAAGGATCGCCTGGGCTTCCTTGTAAACCGCAACACTCTCTTCGCTGTCCGGGGGCAGGCGCCGCCCGGTCTCGAGGAGCTCGTCAAGATCAGGGTTGCCGTAGGCGATGAAATTGCTGCCCCCAGCGCTGTGGAAGAGCTCGTACATCGCGTAGTTGGGGTCTACGTTGCCGCTCCAACCGAGGATGAAGATGTCGAAGTCGGCGGTGTCGGTGTCCATGATGCGGTCGATGAAGGCACCAAACTCCTCGATGTGGATTTCCACATCGATACCAATGTTTGCGGCCTCGAACTGAAGGACCTCGGCGATCTGCATGCGCACCGGGTTTTCTTTCGTGTGCAGCCGGAGGGTAAGCCCCTCCACGCCAGCCTGTTCGAGGAGCTCGCGTGCAAGCTCAGGGTCATACTCGTAGGTGGGGATGTCGGGGTTGTAGAAGGCGGTATCAGGTGAGATAGGACCGGTTCCTACCGTTCCCACACCTTCATAGACGCGCTCAACGATTGCCTCGCGGGGAAGCAGGTGGCTGAAGGCGTGGCGAACCTCCGGCTTGGCAAGCTCTTCGTTGCGCAGGTTGAAACCGAGGTATGCGTGGCCCAGACCGGTAACCCGCTGGACAACGAAACGGTCGTCCCCTTCGAGTCGCGGAACTTCAGCCGGGACTACCTGTCCGTGATAGATGTCCAGCTCGCCGGCCTCGAACGCGAGGAGTCGCGTGGAGTCTTCCGTGATGGGCCGGAACTCGACCTCGTCGACCTTGGCGCGACCGTCCCAATACTCTTCGAACGCCTTCAGGATCATCCGGTCATCACGCGACCAGGAAACGAACTCAAAGGCTCCGGTGCCGACGGGCGCACTTCCGAAGCTGGGGTCGTCACCCAGGTCAGCAGGAACAATGTGCAGCCTGGCGATGTAGTTGAGGATGAAAGCGTTCTCCCCGGTGAGGTGGAAGGTGACGGTGTAGGGATCCACAACCTCGACCAGCTCGATGTCTTCGTACAGTCCCGGGTTGGCGGCCGGGTTCTCAGGGTTCAAGACCCAGTCGAACGTGTACTTGACGTCGTCGGCGGTGAACTCGCGGCCGTGGTGGAACCTGACACCCTCGCGCAGGTAGAAGGTCACCTGACTGCCGTCCTCTGCGAAATCCCAGGAGTGTGCCAGCCGTGGCCGGTAGCCGAGATCGGTATCCAGCACGATGAGCGGCTCCATGATCGGGTACATGCGCTGGTATGAGTAGACGTCGTAAGTGGTGCGCGGATCGAGATCCGACGCCTCGGCCACCGTTCCTACGATCAGGCGCTGGCCAAGGACGCTGCCGGCGAGAAGGCAGGCGAGCAGTGCGATGAGGATGCGGGACAGCTTCATGGTGTTCTCCTTCTTGTCTTCAGGTAGCGAAAGGTCGACTAGACGAGGGGCATTTCTGCAGGGGGCGTGCTCAGAATCTCCACGCCATCCTCGGTCACGAGCACGTCCTGCTCGTGACCTATGGGCGCACCATCCACCCCGGTGCGGC
>CALKAI010000035.1 GCA_937983275.1 uncultured Trueperaceae bacterium
AGTCGCCGCGCACGAGGTGGCGCAGCGCCAGCTCCTTGGCGACATAGGTGCCCACATTGCGCGGCAGGCGGAAGTAGCGGATCCGGGGATCCTCCTGACGCAGCCGCGCCACCACCGCGCCCAGGTCGTCGCCGCTGGCGTCGTCCATGACCAGGATTTCCAGGTTGCCGTGGGTCTGGGCCAAAAGCGAGCGGAGTGCGTAGTGGATGCGCTTGCCGGTCTCGAAGGCGGTCATGATGACGGAGACCAGGGGCCCCTGGTGGCTTCCCGGGGGTGCCAGCGGCGCAGCGACGTCAGCGTTGCCGGCATTTAGCGGCAGCGTTTCGTCGCGCCGCACCGGCGGCTCGAGCCCGAAGTGCTCGAAGTAGCGCGCCAGACAGGCGAGCACCGCCTCCTCTACCTCTGCGCCCGCTTCCAGCTTCCCCAGCCGCAGCAGGTTCGCCTCCTGCAGCCGCAGCTCCGGCTGGTCAGGGAGGGTCGCCTTCGCCGAAGGCAGCAGGCGCGCCGCCTCCCCCGGTCGTCCGAGGCTGCACAGCAGCGCGATCCGCAGATCCGCACAGTCGTCCTTCCCCTCACGCCGCGTCTCCTCAAGCCAGCGCAGCGCGAGAGCCGGCGCGTGGGGCGCCAAGGTAATCGCGATCTGGCGCCGTCGACGCCAGCAGGAAAGCGGGTGCTTCATGAGGCGCCGGAAGTGGCTTCCGGCAGCCCAGGAGTGGCCCAGGGCGGCAGAGCTGGCAACTGCCGCGGCCAGCTCGCGCTGCCTGAAGGCTACCGGCTCCTGCTCCGACAGCTCCACGACCGAGCGATAGAGGCCCAACTGGTGGAGGGACCAGAGCGGCTGGCGGGAAGAGGGGAGGGAGAGCTTGGGGTCGAGCATGAGCAGGCTGCCGTTCTTTATGGGAGCAGGTGAAGAAAGACAACCGGTAGCCTGGAAAACTCCACCTTTACATGGTCCCCACTGCTTCTTCCGGTCAGCTATTGTTCCTTCGTCCTCTCCTGCACAACGAGCAGAAGCGAGTGCAGTACAGCCCTTGCTCGGCGTATTAATGTTATGGATGTATGGCTTGGCTTTTCCCTCAACCTTTGTGACCATGCGGCGTGCTTCATTCGAGGTAAGGCGGGGACAAGCGCCGTAAGGGGTTCGGGCATCATCGAAGGTTTCTGGCTTCCGCATCTGCAGAATGCGGACACACGGAGTTCGTCTGCCCATGCATGACGTCGTCGGTCCTGCTATGCATGATCAAGAATTCACGAAGAGCGAAGTATCCGAAAGCTGCCAGAAGCGTCTGGAAGCTGAACTCAGGCGCCAGGCTGCCCTGCACGAATTCTGCCACCGTCATCGCAAGCGTGACCTCGACGCTTACCGGGAGGCTCTTACCAACTGGCGGGTGCGCCTCTGGCGCAGTTGGCTCATTAGGCAGGCGACGAGATTAAGCCGGGCCGAAGAAGACCTGGTGCGCCAGTCCGGCCTTCTCGACGAGGGCTGGTATCGCCTGCGCTACCCGAATGCCACCCAGGATCTCAGCCGGCACTACGTGACGACTGGCGCTCTCGAGGGTGCCGATCCCCATCCCCTGTTCGATACGGACTGGTACTTGGAGCAGAACACTTACCCGCGCAAAAATGGCATCAACCCACTTGTCCATTACCTGACGGCGGGATGGCAACGAGGCAGTTCACCTCACCCGCTCTTCGACGTGAAATGGTACCTGTCAGCCTATCCCGAGGTGGCGGAGCGTGGGGTGGAACCATTGAGCTTTTACCTGAACGAGGGCTGGCAGGCTGGCCACCAGCCGCATCCGCTGTTCAATGGCCCCTGGTATCGGCAGCGCTATCCCGAGGTGGAGGCCGCCGGGGTCGAGCCCTTAACGCACTACGTCACTCAAGGAGTTCTTAAGGGCTACCTGCCTCACCCGGCAGCCGATGCCGGCCAGGGGCGGGCGGTGGACGGCACTCGAAAGGTTTTGCTTTCGACCCTGCGGCGCCAGCACCGAGGTGAACTGGAGCAACGCCTCAAGCGTATGCTCGAGAAACGCAACTTCCAGAGCTGTATCGA
>CALKAI010000036.1 GCA_937983275.1 uncultured Trueperaceae bacterium
TGGCCAGGCGCTCCCCGAAATACGCGCAACCCTGCTGGTAGAACTTGCGGCGCAGCTTGCCTACAACAACGATCCGGTAGCGCACCTTATATATGGGTTCCTGTGCGTGCCCTAGTCGGCTGCCTTCGAGTGGTCGCCGGGCTCCACGCCCAGCTTGTCCAGCAGCTCCCGGCGGCGGGACTTGCGCAGGCCGCTCGCCTCGATGGCCTCTTCGAGCAGCGCCGGGTCGAGCGCCTGACGCACGATCTCCAGCTCCGTCTTCGAGAGGGACTTGCCGCCCAGGATGTGCTCCTCGAACGCCGCGAACGCCACGGGTGCAACCGCGCGGGCGCACTGCGCGACCGCGTCGCCGTAGGCGCGGATCTCGTACTGGGCGTGCCAGTCGAGCCGCAGCCGCAGGAAGTGGAACAGGTTGTGCAGGTCCTGCTTCCAGTAGAACTCCGTGTAGAGGCCCACCGGCAGCACCTCGCGGGCCATCTCGCGGGCAACGCCCAGCTCGAGCAGCTCCTCGTAGGTCTCGTAGCTCTCGTCCAGCGCCTCGTCGAACGCGTGACTGGCCTTCTGCGCCGCCTCCACGTCCAGTGGGCCCTCGCCAACCTGGCGGCTGCGCTTGCCTTGCGAGCGGATCTGCTGGGCCTGCGGCCTGTAGAACTCGTCGGGCATGACGGAGTAGCGCGCACTCACCTCGTTGACACTGCCCGACCGGTGCCGCAGCCACTGGCGGGCCACGAACATGGGCGCCTTGACGTGCAGCGTCAGCTCGACCATCTCGAACGGGGAGGTGTGGCGGTTGCGCAGGAGGTAGTCGATCAGGGCGCTGTCCTCGCGCACCGTCTTCGTCCCCTCGCCGTACGACACCCTGGCGGCCTGCACGATGCGGGCGTCGTTGCCCAGGTAGTCGACGAGGCGTACGAAACCTTTGTCCAGGACAGGAATCGGCTGACCCAACAGGGCGTCGGCTTCTGGGGAGCTGTTTCTCGGCATGCCGGATTGTACCCGTCCTGCGTCCGGCGCTAACCCTCGGGAAGATGAGAGGGGCTGAGTTTTTCGTGAGCAGCAAACTACCACCCCGCCAGCACACTCATCCCCCATTGCGGGGAAGCGCATTCCTTCTTGCGAGGAATCCCGTCATGATCGGGCTTCGCGCGAAATGTGCCGTTGACACAACTCGTCCATTTGTGTGATACTTTGCCTGAGTTTGTGTGAGTCGTGGCCGTACTGGAAGGAGGTGTACCACTTGAACCGGCTACGAAGGCGCACGAATTCCGATGGGAACGGCCTTCTTGATCAGGACACGGGAGGAAACACGGAAACTCCGGTGTTTATTATTCTGGACGCCACCCCCATCGCAATCAGCACAACTTCAAGTTCAAGGGGTAAATAGACTATGAGAAAACTTCTACTCACACTCCTGGCTGCTGTTGTCGCCAGCGGTGCTTTCGCTCAGGCGTTCCCGGATGTTCCGGAGAACCACTGGGCTGCTGACGCCGTAAGCGACATCGCTGACCTGGGGATCGTCATCGGTTTCCCCGATGGCACTTTCCGCGGTAACGAAGCCTTCACCCGCTACCAGGCGTCCCTCGTGGTCGCCCGCATGCTGGATGTAATCGGTGAGGACATCGACGCCCGTCTCGCACTGACCGACGAGGACATCGCTTCGCTGCGCAACGCGCTGCAGGAGCTCGCCTCGGACGTCGCTGCCCAGGGTGCCGATGTTGCTGCGCTTTCTGACGACGTCGCTGCTGCCCAGAGCCGCATCGATGACCTCGAAGCCCAGCTCGCCAACGCCGGTGACAGCGAAGCCATTCAGGACCTCCTGAACCAGCTCGCCTCCCAGCGCGTCGCCATCGACACTGCACAGGCTCAGGCTGAAGCCGCTGAGGAGCTCGCCAACCGCGCCCTCGGCCGTGCCAACGCCGCCGACTCCCGTGCACGCCAGAACCAGGACGCCATCAGCGCTCTCAACCGCATTGCCCAGAACCTGGGTAACCGCGTGAGCGACCTCGAGCGTGGCCTCATGGCCGCTGTCCCCGACAGCCTCCTGGATCAGGTCGATGAGAACACCGCCGCCATTGGCGACCTCGAAGCACGCGTGACCGCTCTCGAAGAGAACCCGCTTGGGCTCTCCGGTACGATCACTGTCAACTACGAAGTTCAGCGCCTCCTCGGCGAAGTCTTCGACGTTGACCGTGCTTACGGCCTCAACGCCGACCGCGACATGGGTCAGTCTGTCTTCAGCACCGGCACCCGTGACTACAACCGGAACCGCCGCATGGATGTGGGCGACCGTGCCCAGGACCGTGCCGATATGACCGGTGTAGACACTCCTGTCACTGTTGAGCTCGATCCCGAATTCGGCTTCGAGAACGTATTCGGCAGCACTGGCCCCGACGGCACCAACTTCACCGCTTCCGCCAAGCTCACGCTTGCGCAGGTTGCCGGAGTCGAAGTTGGTGGCGACACCCTTCCGCTCGTGGATCCTGATGGCGACCCCATCTCGTTCCCGTTCGTCTTCAGCATCAGTGAATTCGCTGGTATCTTCGACGACATCGGTGGCGCGGAAATCCGCTTCGCTTTCGGTGACGAGCTGACCGCTGAGTGGACCCCTTACATCGCTCCGCTCTACGAGGACCCCGGCTTCATCGCCTCGGTTTCCTCGCCTGACTTCCTCTCCTTCCTCGACCCGACCCTCTCCGTTGTCTACAGCGGTGTGGATTCGGCAGAGGACGCCGT
>CALKAI010000037.1 GCA_937983275.1 uncultured Trueperaceae bacterium
GCATCTCCGGCTCCCCGAGCGGCTCTTCACCATGCAGCGCATCGGCAGGCTGGACGGCCTCACGCAGGAGGTGCAGGCCGTAATCCGACTCGACCAGCCTCGCGCCCAACTGCGCCGCAGGGCGATCGTAGCCACCAGACGCCGGCGGGCGGGGAGCAGGGGCGAGAGCCGGCTCTGGAGCGGGCGCAACAGCATCCCCACCCCGCAGAGCCTTCAGCCGCTTCAGCAGATCACTCATGCGCGAGCCTCAACAGACAGGGCCTCGAGAAGGGCCGTTGCTTCAGCCTTACCGGCGTGCCCCAGCTCGCCCGCAGGCCCAACGCAGGAGGGGCAACCATCGTCGCAGGCACAGCCGCGAACGACGTCGAGCGCGCCGACCACAAGCTCGTCGTGGCGCTGGGCCAGCTCACCGGCGAGACCTACTCCGCCTGGAATGGTCTCGTAGATGATCAGGGCGGCGCGGCCGTCCACCAGAGTGCTCGCCGGGTCGGCAACAACGCCCAGGTCGCGGCCGTCGCACATCGCGAGGAGGGGCGCGAGGGAGCGGAGGACGTGGGCGGTGGCGGCGAGGCCGGAGCGGATGCGGACGGATTGCTCTGCCTGATGGTGGCAGGAGGGGCACAGGGTCGCCAGGTTGTCGAGGACGTTCGCCTGTTCCGCGCTCGCGAAGGCGCGGAAGGGCATCTTGTGGTGCACATGCAGGACGACACCCGTCGACTCGGAGGTGCCGCAAGCCTGGCAGCGGTGGCCGTCGCGCTTCTTCGCGGCGGCGCGGATGCGCGGCCAGGCGGGGCCATACTCGTTGGCGTCGTTGCTCCAGGCTCCGCGGGCGCGGAGGGCGTCGATCGTCTCGTCCAGGGGAGCGAAACCGTACGCCTTCGTGAGCATCGTCGTGGGCTCGAGGTCCAGCTCGTAGCGGCCCAGCGTCTCGAACGTCTGGCGCAGCAGCCGCCGGTAACCGGTTACGCGGTCGGTGACGACCACCTCCCCGTGGAAGCGGCGGGCGCCGGGCACGGCAGAGAACTCCAGCTCCGCAGCCGGATCAATCCGCGTATCGCGGGCGGCACGCGTCAGGTAACGGTCGCCCGTGGGCTGCAGGTGCGCGAGGCGCCCCTCCAGGTCGAGCTTCTCCACGAGGTAGGGCGCCCCGTCGTGCAGGTAGACGGCGCCCTCGTGCGCCATCCAGCGGGCACTCGGCGCGTCCAGCACGCCCACGGTCCTGCCCTCGAGGACGAGCGTGACCTCATCGTTTCCGGCCGAGCGCAGCGACACCCGCTGCGCCGGATACTCCTGCCCCACCCAGTAACCCTTGCCGGCGCCCACGTGCAGTTCGCCCTCCTGGCTCAGCTGCGAGAGGAGCAGGGCGATCTCGTCGGGGCCGTAGGCGCCGAAACTCTCGTGCGGCTCGACCGGCAGCTCGAAGGCCGCGCAGCGAAGGTGATCGAGGGCGATGAGCAGATGGTCGGGGTCGACGAGGGCCCGCTCGGAGGCGGCTCCGAAGAGGTGCTCGGGGTGCTTCGCCAGGTACTGGTCCAAGGCGCCCGAGCCGAGGACGAGAACGCCCAGGCCGGGCCGGCCGCGGCGACCCGCTCGGCCCACCTGCTGCCGGAAGGCCGCCGCCGAGCCGGGGTAGCCCGCCACCACGACCGCGTCCACAGAGCCGATGTCGACGCCCAGCTCCAGGGCGTTCGTCGAGACGACCACCCGCGCCTCGCCGCTGCGCAGCTCGCGCTCGATCGTGCGCCGTTCCGCCGGCAGGAGCCCGCTGCGGTAGGAGCGCACGCCGGGGAGGTGGTGGCGGAGGGAGAGGACGGCTTCCTCTGCCCCCTGGCGGGAGCCGGCGAAGACGAGTACCTGCTTGCCGTCCTGGACGAGCTTCTGGGCGATGGTGACCGCCTGTTGCAGGGGCGGCCGGCGGATGCCCAGCTCCCTGTTGACGAGCGGGGGTTGCATGACGAGTAGCTCACGTTCCGCGTGCGGTGCCGAGTCCAGGTCGATGTGGTGCACCTTCTGGCCAGTGAGGTTGCGGGCGTGTTCGGTCGGGTTGCCCAGGGTCGCGCTGGTGAGCACGAAGGTCGGCTGGGCGCCGTAATGATTCGCGATGCGCAGGAGGCGGCGCAGGACGCCCGCTATGTGGCTGCCGAAAACGCCCCGGTAGGTGTGCACCTCGTCCACGACGATGAGGCTTAGCCCCTCGAGGAAGCGTCGCCACAGGGTGTGGTGCGGCAGGATGCCGGCGTGGAGCATGTCCGGGTTGGTGATGAGGGTGCGCACTTCCGCGCGGATCTGCGGTCGCTGGCTCGTGGGGGTGTCACCGTCGTAGCTTGCAACCGTTGCGCCGGGCAGGCCGGCTTTGGCCGCGAGGCCGGCCAGGGATTGCGCCTGGTCGTGCGCGAGCGCCTTCGTCGGGTAGAGCGCCAGCGCGGTCGCGCTTGGGTTATTTAGTTGCCGGGCCAGAGCGGGAAGCTGGTAGGCGAGGCTCTTGCCGCTCGCCGTGCCTGTCGTGAGCAGCACGTGCTCGCCGTTTCGGATGGCGGCGATTGCTGCGTGCTGGTGGGAGTAGAGCTGCTCGATCCCGTTCGATCGTAGCGCCGCCGCCAGGGGTGCGGGGAGGTCATTGGGGAGGGGGTGGAAGGCTCCGCCTGAAGGAGGGATGACGTGGCGCCCGACCACCTGCGCGCCGCCCTCGGCCATAAGGGCAGCGGCCTCCGACCAGTCGTCTGGCCGTGGGTTCTGGAGCGCGCTTTCGGTCACCCTTACATGATGCCTTACGGCAGCCGGTGCGGCCGTCGCCTTAAAAGAGGTCGGGCGCGGAGCCCTGGTTGGCCCGCGCCCGTTCCTCGTGAAGTGTTTTTTGTTACCTGGCGTTGACCGCGATCTTGCGTGCCCGCACGTGTTGCGCCTTGGGCATGCGCAGGGTCAGCATTCCGTCCTTCACGCTCGCCTCGATGTTGTCGAGGTCGACCTGCGTCGGCAGGGTGAGGCTGCGTCGGAATTCGCCGTACGGGATGGTCTGCACCCAGTACCTGCGGTCTTCGTTCTCCGGCTGCGGGATGACTCCCCTGATGGTGAGTTCCCGGTTCTCGACGCTCACGTCGAGGTCGTCACTCGAGATGCCGGCGACCGCCATGTTCAGGACCAGTTCCTCGTCGGTCTCGTAGAGATCGATCGGGAAGCCCTGACTCCACTGTCCGGCAGCGTACCCCGGGCTCGCCAGCTGATTGAACAGCTGATCGACCTCTTGGAACAGACTTGGGATACGGGGCATGCCAGTCAAACCCCAACCCGTTGACGTACCGTTGGTTTCATTGTGCTGCCTTCTAGTCAAAGCCATACTGACACCTCCCTCAAGTGTTTGCCGTTTGGCTTCAATGGATGGGTCCCGCGGTGGGACCCGCTGTCTTTATAATAGAGGTTGAGTGTGAGTGTATCAGGTATTCTATATTACAAGGATGAGTATTCCTGGTTCCGCCGAGAGAGCCGGAGGACTCGAGTGCTTAAAATCGGCTTTTCCTGAATCCTGAACGCGCTTCAGGATTTCACTTTTGGTCATTTTGAACCAGGCCTCACCCTCGCAGCTTGGGTGATGAAGCGCTTGGGAGCGAAGTGCTGTGCCCCAAGCAGTAAAATCGATGCTCGAGGCTCCCTTCAGAAACTTCGCCTCCAACTTCGGCCTCGTTCGGCCGGGTCGGCGAGGCATTCTCTGCCATTCACGTGGTTGAAACGCGCCTGCAGCGTGTCCTGGCTCAAGTTTGAAGATCCCCGAATAATCAACAATGGAAAAGACCGGGCGCCCCCGCTACCCGGTCTTCTCTCTATCAGGTTCTTTCCGCTG
>CALKAI010000038.1 GCA_937983275.1 uncultured Trueperaceae bacterium
ACGTGGCCGCCTACCGCACCTGGAAGGGCTTCCCTGACGACCATCTGGCTGCCCGTCATCTCTACCCTCTTTCATCCGTGGACTGGACGCACGCAGAACGCGAAGCGCTCGACAGTTTCATGCCAGGCTTTCAGCCCGAATGGCAGCTCCCACAGGAGGAGTTCAGTGAGTGGCACGCGATGGTCGTATCGCCAGCACGGCGGGGCGAACCAGTTTATCGCGATCGTCCGGTTGCGGTTTTGCTGGACGCTGCCTGCTTCAGTGCTACGGACGTGTTCCTCTCTGCCCTGAAAGGCCTCCCCAACGTCACCCTCGTGGGCGAGCCCAGCGGTGGCGGCAGCGCGCTCGCTCAAATCGTGGAACTCCCGGCGTCCGGACTCAAAGCGCGCTTCGCGTCGATGGCATCTTTCCAGGCTTCCGGGCAGCTGTTCGACGGGCACGGCGTGCAACCGGACATCGAAGTAACTCCGGAACCTGACTACTACCTGGAGGGCGGGAGTGACCCTGTACTGGACCACGCCGTTGCACTCGTGCACGAGACGATGGGCAATGAGGTCCGATGAGTAGGCAAGCGGCTCGAGAGAAGCCGGAAGAATACGTAGGTTAGGCATGCGGAGTTACGAATTCCTTCTCTCCCGCTTACACAACTGGGGCGCCTGCACGCCCCTGACGAGACTCAGTAGCGGGAATCGCCACACAGTGATGCTAATTGAGCGCGACGGGAAACGTCTGGTTGCAAAAACGACCCGGCGCACGTCAGAGGCCGTCTCATGGTTGACACCGGTGTTCGCCCAAGCGCGGGCTGCAGGTTTTATTGTTCCCGACCTTATACCGAGCCTACAGGGCAAGCTGGTGGTAGATGGGGTCACAGTGGAGTTATGGCTCGAGGGTACCCCGACGTCTCCGTACGAGAGGGAACAGGCATTGCCCCTCCTGAAGGCGTTTCACGAGACAACCCGCAATGTGGAACAGCGGCCTGGTTTTGAATCCTCAATTGCGCTTCTTAAGTGCCGCGAGGGTGGAGATGTGGACCTGGAGGCCATGCCGCAAGACCTTGTAGAAATTTGTCGCGCAGCTTGGCGCGAGCTTGATTCTGAACCCGTATCCGTAGTTCATGGTGATCTTAACGCTCATAACCTACTCCGCACTCCGAAAGGACACTTTGCATTGATAGATTGGGATGAAGCGCGGGTGGACGCCTCCATATTGGACGAGGTTGCGCTCCTGCCACACAAGGCCCCAGCCAATAGACGCTTAGCGCGGGCGGCAAAAGCTCTGGAGGCATGGGAAGTGGCCGTGAGCTGGAAGGTCGAACCTGCGTACGCTCGCCGGCTAGCCGAAAACCTTCGTGGTAACGCGGACGCGTGAGCAATGTTCTCGTTTATACACTGCAAATCACAACATAGACTTTGGCGCATACTGCCAGGAGAGCAGTGACGAGACTAGCGTATCGAATGTCGAGTTCTGGCTTCAGAGTTACCTGAGCATACGGGGTGTTAGGTGATTTCCGCGCGTTAGATTGACGACATGGAGCACCCAATTACAAGGTCGGCTAACGCCGTCGCTCTTGAGAATGGCGGGCAGCGGTTGTCACTGAGCTGGTCGCGAAACAGGATCCATTACCATCCTCGGGTGTTTCGCTTGTCCTTCGCCGGCTTTGAGGGCGCCAACGCCGAATTGATGCGCGAGCAGGCAAGCGCTCTACTCTCTGAGGCCCTCACGGTGCTTTCTGATCAGCAGCCGCTGCTTTTCCGCGTCACCATCGAACACGACGCGCACCTTCTTCCGTTGCTTCAGGAGCTTGGTTTTCTGTTCGCTCGCGGCGTACACCTGGTGGCCATCGACGTTCCCACTTTGCTGCGTTCACCGGTGAGGGCATTACCTGGTCATTTGCGAATGAGGTCTCTTAACGAGTCCACAGCGTTAGTATCCACCGACGATCTCACCGCAGTTTGGGCAGAGGCATACGGGCGTGCGGCCCGCCTGGACCCGGCAACGTTGGGGGAGCTAACCGTAGAAGAGCTGCATGCACTCTTCCCCGGCGACCAAGATCTCGATGCACATCTAACTGTATGCGCGTTCGAGGGCAACCAGCTTGTAGGGGTTTGCCCGGTGTACCGAGTCGACGATGACCTGGTGTGCGAGCTGGGAACGGTTGGCGTTGCAGATCCCTGGGTGGCGATGGAGTCAGAGATTTCGATGGCCATGTTGGGGGCCATGGCCAGACGTGCAGCGAGCATGGGCGTTCAGCGTTTGATCGCCGAGGTCGACGCGGATGCTCCGTCAAGCGTCTATCTGTACGCGGATGTGCCCGGCAGGGTTTTGGAGTCCTTAATCAGCTTGATGTACGTGCCAAAGTGGGGTCACCTATAGGCGCCGGGTGACCTTGGGAGGGGCGTTGTCGTTAGAACGGGTCTGTCAACCTATCCGAAGCTTCCCGCTCCAGCGTCCACCAAGCGGTTTCTATTTCGTTGCTGGTAGCGAGGAGCAGTGCGATCGTTAGTTTTTCTGTAACGGAGCCTCAGGGTGTACTTGGGCGCTGAGTGCATCCGAACGAGCGTGCTCTATACCGCGCTCGATCTGTCTGCCATGCCACCTGCCCCAGTTAGCCCACGGTGCTCCTGAGAAACGCTTCGAGGCTCGTGTAGGCATCCTTGAGACTGCTCACTGGGAGGTCTACCTCGGCTGCCAATTGTGAGAATGGCTCCTGCCACTCTGGTGGAGGCTCAGGCAGGACCTCAGGAAGCGTATGCCTTGCGTACCGCTCGAATGTCGCATTGATACTCTGCTGGAGTAAGGGCGTGGGGGCCAGCCCCAGCTCGATCAGAAGCAGCATGTCCACCAGATCCTTTACCCAACTCGGGTTCTCCCTCGGTGTGGTGTAGGCATGCAGTTTCTCTGCGAAGTGATCCTCGAGCGGATAGACGGGGAACTCCGGCGTAGTGAGGCCAGCGAACGCCAAGTCCACCTGGCCGGGCAGATGGTCCGGCTCCCGCACCATCTCATCACCTTGCCCCACATCCAGTGGAAAACCTTCGAACCTGCGGCCGTCGAGCCTTACCTCGACCCGGAAGCGGTAGCCGCCCAGTGGGGGACCAGCTAACTCTCCACGCGAGGTGGGAGCACTGACGTTGAACTCAAAGTAATCGCCCAGAGCGAGCTCGGCGGCGCGCTGCAATTCATCGAGGAGATCTGCCATCACGGGCGGCGGTACGTTCAGATCGAGGTCACGTGTAGCGCGGGCGTGCCCGGACAATCGCAACTCAAGCGCATAACCCCCCTTGAGAACCCAGCGCTCCCCGCCACTGTGGAAGAGGCGTGCGAGGAAACGCTCGAACGCCAACTGCTTCTGGAGGCGATTCACTGAGACGCCCTCCTGCCGGGCCCGGGTATTGAGATGGTCTGTGAGTGCCCGCCGGAAGGCAGCTGCAGTCTTATACCTCATGGCAACCCAAGGGAGGCGAAGCGCTCCTTCTGCTCGTCAGAGGCCCCTCGAAGCGCTTCCTCGAGCCTGCTGCGGCGCACCAACCCCCTCTCGAGTGCCTCCTGCGCGGCGGTCTCGAGGTGCTCGGGGCTCAGGGACGAGGCTGCTACGTCGAGCAGTGTGCGCAATGGCGTGGTAATGCGATACCCGTCCCGCTCACGCACGTCACCCTCTTGCAGCTCGCCCCGGTGAAGCACCACGCCTTCAGGGGGTTTTTTTCGAAAACCCCTGGGAACCGTGAGATGCGTCTCGGACGGAAGGACATCGCTAAGCTCGTACGCCTGGAGGGCGCTCTCGTGCGAAATGACAGCTTGGACAACACCGGCTCGGTCGCGACTCCACAGCATCAGTCGGACGAGCTCTTCATCCGGCGTACGGGGGAAATGCGCAAGGCGGTAGATGCCCCAGCCGTCCCGCAGCCAGTTGCCAGCCTTGTGGTGGTAGTTCTGCGACGCGTAGCTGTAACCGACTTCTAACGCCTGCGCTGCCGTGAAGTACCCGGCTTGCCGCTCCGCAATCTCATAGAGTCTCGAGTTTGGATCGGCCTTGTCGACCACTCGTTCATCCTACAAGAACCTTCAAATCTTTTGTAGGATTTTGCAACGTCTGACAGAATGCCCGGCCACAAAGAACGCTTACTCGCTCGAATATCGCTTAAAACGATCCACCCTGCAAAAATTGCTGCATACTAATCATCAAGTTCCTCCCAGCAACCGGAGGCAAGCCTGTGCCAACTAAACGGGTTCCCACGGCTTCGGCAGCGACACCGGAAACAGATTGGGTTCAGACGTGCTGATAATCATCAACTGCATCGCAATTGCCGTTATTGGTGGCACCTACTACCTGCTCGCCGAACGGTTCGCACCCGAGATGCCGCTCGCCATCGACTTAATTATGGCGCTCCTGGCCGGCCTGCTGATGGCAGTGGTGAACCACTTGGCGCTGAACCGCCGGTTCGGAGCACGCGAAGAAAAAATGACTTTCCAGGACTGGAACCACCTGATCCTCGTGTTTTCCGTAACAGCGGGTGCCATACTCAGCCTAAGTCAACTAGTACTCAGCAAGTACGTACCCGAGGCGCGAACGGGAAACCACCTCCTAATGCTGGCTCTGTACCTGCTGATCCTTGGCCTGACGGCCCACTCGCAAGGCTCACGATCAAGCCCAGAACAGACCAAGGAATCACAGAAGTAGACGTACTAGGGGAACCTGAATCAGTCTCAGCTTGGAAGCATCGGCAGGAGCTGGCGACCTGCTTCTAAGGCAGTTGTACTGCTTTTGACCACGACTCTCCGGCGAGTCGCTACGCGGACTCTACAGCGAAACTCGCCGGCCTTGCTATCGCACGCCGATGAGCAGTATGGCGGCGACG
>CALKAI010000039.1 GCA_937983275.1 uncultured Trueperaceae bacterium
CCGTAAAAAACAATCAAACGGAATCAACAAGACTCACGCAAAACCAAGCTTTCAAGGTACCCGCGCCAAGGGGCGCGAACACAGATTATGCCTTAGCCGGCTCCCCCCTGTCAACACCTGGGGTTGCCGGAGCATCTTTCCGGCGGGGAGCGGCCTGAAACCGCCCTCCCCGCCGGCAGCGCACCGCATCAGAAACCGACGGCCTGGCCCTCACGCCGGAAGTCGGAGACGCCGACATACGCCTCCCCCGACCGGACAATCAGCTGGCCACCGCCAAAGAAGTGCTTGCCGTACGGACTCCTGTCCACCTCGACGTCGTGGCCACGTGCCCTTAGCTCCTGAATGACGTCCTGACCGACCTCCTCCTCCACGGCCACCTTGAGACCCTCCAGAACCTGCCAGCGCGGAGCGTCCATGGCGGCCTGCGGGTCCTGCCCATAGGTCTCGAGTCGCACCACGAGTTGCATATGCCCCTGGGGCTGCATGAAACCGCCCATCACGCCAAAACTGCCGAGCGGCATGCCGTCGCGCATCAGGAAACCGGGGATTATCGTGTGGTACGGGAGCTTGCTACCGGCGACAACGTTGGGATGGCCTTCCTCCAGCGTGAAACCTGCACCGCGGTTCTGCAGGGCAATTCCGGTGCCGGGGACGACTATGCCGGAGCCGAAACCCTGGAAGTTGGACTGGATGAAGGAGACCATCATTCCGCCCTGGTCGGCGGCGCTCAGGTAAACGGTTCCGGCCCTGGGCGGAGTGCCGTACCCCGGGTCCTGGGCTCTCGCAGGTTCGATCAGAGCGGCCCGGCTGGCCAGGTACTCCTTGGCCAGCAAGCCAGAGTAATCAATCTCCATGGCTGCCGGATCCGCTATGTACCTGTAGGCATCAGCAAACGCCAGCTTCATCGCCTCGATCTGCAGGTGAAGCGCCTCGGCAGAGTCCACCTCGTGCCTCGCAAGGTCGACGTGTTCGAGGATGCCCAGGGCGATGGAGGCGGCGAGGCCCTGGCCATTGGGCGGAATCTCGTGAAGCTCGACGCCGCCATACTGCTTTCCGATGGTGCCGCTCCAGAAGGGCTCATGGCTGGCCAGGTCCTCTTCGGACAGCAGCCCTCCCGTCTTTGCCGCATGACTCACCATGGCACCTGCGAGCTCTCCCCTATAGAAGGCCTCGCCCCTCGTCTGGGCAATAAGCTCCAGGGTCCGCGCGTGCGCCTCGCTTCTGAAGATCTCGCCGGCCGCCGGGACACGCCCGGAAGGCATGAAGGTCTCCCTGAACCCCTCGAACGAACCCAGCACCCGTGCGGAGCGCGCCCAGGCCTGTGCCGTCTGGGGGCCAACCGGGAAGCCTTCCCGGGCGTAACGGATGCCCGCCTCGAAGAGCTCCTCGAACGGCAGGCGGCCGAAGCGTTGCGAGAGCTCGACCCATGCAGAAACGGCTCCGGGTACTGTCACGGCATCCCAGCCCCGCTCGGGGATCTTGTCCTGGCCCGCGAAACGCTCCCTCGTGAGCCCTGCGGGAGACCGGCCCGAAGCGTTCAGGCCGTGCAACCGGGATCCATCCCAGAGGATCGCGAAAGCGTCACCCCCGATGCCGTTGCTGGTCGGCTCTACGACGGCAAGGGCGATCGCGGCGGCAAGTGCGGCATCCACGGCATTGCCGCCGCGCTGCAACGCCTGCAGACCGGCCTGCGCCGCCAGCGGCTGGGAGGTCGCGACCATGTTGCGGGCGAGGACGGGAGTACGGCGTACGGGGTAGGCGGACGGTGGCGTCAGCGGATTCGGATTTTCGGGCATGTCACTTCCATTTCTGTGCCATTTCACCTGAGCTACTTCGTCTTCGGGTCGAGGACATCGCGAAGTCCGTCGCCCAGCAGGTTGAAGGCCAGTACGCTCACGAAGATCGCTATCCCGGGAACTATCGACAGGTAGCGGGCCGAGTAGAGATACGTGCGTCCATCGTTGATCATTGCGCCCCACTCGGCGGTAGGAGGCTGAGCACCCAATCCCAGGAAACTGAGGGTAGCTGCGGTCAGGATAGAGGTTGCCAGGCGCAGGGAGGCATAGATGAGGATAGGAGAGACGATGTTAGGCAGGATGGAGCCAAGAAGAATCCTGCGCGTGGGACTGCCGAGGGCGACGGCGGCCGCTACGTACTCCTCCTCCCGGACTGCGAGCACTGAAGCCCGCGTGATTCGGGCAAATGTGGGGACCGAGAAGAACGCCACGGCCAGGATCACGTTTTCCAGACCCGGTCCAAGGGCAGCAACGATCGCGATCGCCAGGAGAATCCCCGGGAAGGCGATGAGGACATCCACGATCATCATGATGGGGCGGTCAAGCCGGCGGAAGTACCCTGCCAGCAGGCCGAGCAGTACGCCCACGAGCAGACCCAGCGCGACCGACGTCACCCCGACTGTCAGGGAGATGCGCGTGCCGAATATGACCCGGCTCAGCACGTCGCGTCCGAACTGGTCCGTTCCGAGCATGTGGCCGGCGGTTCCCACAGGCTGGAGAACTGCACCGTAGTTCTGGAAGTAGGGATCGTGAGGCGCCAGGTAGGGCGCGAAGACGGCGACTACAACGAGGATCAGGACCAGGCCTGCCCCGAGCACGAAGTGCGGGCTGCGAAACATCCGGCGCAGTCTCACGGGCATGCGTCTGGCAACGGGCTCGCCTGTTGCTGTCGTCATCACTGGTACCTCAGTTGTGGGGACAGCAGGGCATAGACCAGGTCGACCAGCAGATTCACGAGCACGAACATGGTCGCGATGAAGATCACGCACCCCTGCACGACCGCGTAATCCCGGCTCAGGATGCTGTCCACGGTAAGCCTGCCGATTCCGTTGATGGCGAAAACCGTCTCAGTGACTACGGCGCCACCGAGCAGCGCTCCAAAGTTCAGCCCCAGAACGGTTACGACCGGAATGAGCGTATTTCTGAGGGCATGCCGGTACACAACGCGTCGTTCAGCCAACCCCTTGGCGCGAGCCGTCCTCACGTAGTCATTGTTCAGGACCTCGAGCATGCCGCTGCGGGTAAGCCGGGCAACCAGCGCCATGCCGGCGGTCCCCAGGGTTATTGCCGGCAGGACCACGGAGCGAAGTCCTTCCACACTCCACCAGGGTTGCGCCAGGCCTGCGGCCGGCAGCCACTGCAGGTCAACTGCAAAGAAGACGATAAGAAGCAGGCCCAGCCAGAAATTGGGAATTGACACACCGGCCAGGGACAGGTTCATAAGCAGCAGGTCGACCGGACCGTTGCGCCGCACGGCTGCTGCTACGCCCAGCGGAACCCCGATGAGGGTAACGACCATTGAAGCGATCGCCAGAAAAATAGTGTTGGGCAGCCTCACCGCAATCATTTGCGAAACGGCTTCCCGACGTTGCAGAGACTCACCCAGGTCTCCCTGAAGGAGGCCAGCAATGTAGGTGAAGAACTGTTCGTAGAGGGGCCTGTCCAGACCCATCCGGATACGGATGTTCTCGATATCCTGCGCGCTTGCCGTGGGCCCTCCAATCAGTACGGCGGGGTCACCGGGAGCCAGGTGCAGGATCAGGAAAGTAAGTACGGTTACCCCGAACAGTACAGGGACCATTTCCAGGAGCCGCCTCAGCGTGTATTGGAGCATGGGTTACTGCCTCTCCAGCTACATGGTGCCGGTGCTGCCCACCTCAGTGGGGGCAGCACCGGCAGCTGGCATCTGAAGTCGAATGGCCTATCGCAGCCTTATTCCGCGATCGTGGCGCCGCTGATGAACCAATCGCCGTTAGGCATTACGTCGACGCCCTGGACACGGTCGCTGTGGGCAACGAGCACAACCTCGTGGAAGAGGGTTACCCAGGCGTGATCGGCGATCATGAGTCGATTCGCTTCATCGATGAGCCGCTCCCGCTCGTCCTGATCGGTGGTCTCCCGGCTCTGGTCGATCAGCGCGTCGGCCTCAGGATTGGAGTAGGCCGAGCGATTCGATGACCCGATGTTGTCACTGTGCAGGTTCGGGTAGAAGAGCTCACTCCCGTCGCCGGTTACGTTGCTCCAGCCGAGCAGGAAGAGGTCCTGCTCATAGTTAGCGGTTGCGGAGAGGTAGGCGCCCCACTCCACCGTGTTGAGGCTCACATCAATGCCTGCCTGGCTCAGCTGCCCCTGGATGATCTGGGCCGCCCGGGGGTAGTTCTCCGTATTGGGCACCCAGAGGGTCACCGGTCGGGCATCAACCTGCGACCAGAGTTCGGCTGCGTGTTCGGGATTGTAGGGGGTGCAGCTCTCCTCTGCCCCTTCGACGTAGCCGAACACCTCCGGTCCTACGATGCTGCATGAGCCGTACGCCACCTCCCCGAGGAGGTTGACGATCACTTCGGCGTTGATGGCAGAGGCAATCGCCTCGCGCGCCCGTTCATCCTGCCAGAGCGGCTCATTGAAGTTGAAACTGAGGAAGCGCACCGGCGTGCCCTGCTCCGTCGCGACCACCATTGACGGGTTCTGGTGAACGCGCGCCAGGAGTTCCGGAGGCAGGGAATCGACCAGGTCTACCTCGCCTGTTTCCAGCAGCGCGATCTGGGTATTGGCATCGGGTATCACCACGATCTCGAAGCGGTCGATCTGTGCAGGGGTTCCCCAGTACTCGTCGTTGGCCACGAGGGAGATGCGGTCTCCTGACACCCAGTTCTCGAAGCGGTAGGGGCCGGTCCCGACCGGGTTGCGCATGAGGTCGCCGTACTCCTCGACGGCAGCCGGGCTTTCGATCGCTGCATTCGTATGCGACAGCGCAGCGAGGAAGGCGCCGTACGGTTCGTTGGTAGTAATCCGCAGGGTAAGCTCATCCACCACCTCGATCTGGTCGACCGGAGCCATGATGCTGGCACGTGGAGAGGCTGTTTCCGGATCGCGAATCCGCTCGAAGGTAGCACGGACGGCCTCGGCGTTGAACGGTGTCCCGTCGTGGAATGTTACGCCCTCCCGGAGGTGGAATATCCAGGTGTTCTCGTCCGGGGTCTCCCAGCTTTCGGCAAGCCAGGGCACCAGCTCTCCCGAATCGGGATCGCTGCGCACCAGATTCTCGTATATGTGCCGGTTGGCTACCGACGACACCTGGTCGTTGGTGAGGACTGGCGACAGGCCAACCGCGTCGGCCTGGGCTGCGTAGGTAAAGGTTGTCTGGGCTGTCGCGAGGGAGAGCGCGAGGAAACCTGTCAGAGCAACGAGTTGAACGAGCCTCTTCATTCTTGTCTACCTCCGTTCAGAGTGGTTCGGGTGGCTGCTGCGGAGCAGGAAGCGGAGCCTGAACGTCACATGGCTGCACCGCCCGCCTGACGCTTCGCCTGAACGCTCTGGTTCACCGCAAGGAGATGCTCGATCATCGCTTCCCTGGCGGCGGCAGGATCGCCCTTCCCTATCGCGTCGACTATTTTCTGGTGGTGCTCCACGGCGAGTTCGGGCCTGCCTGCAACCAGGTGTGCGCCGCGCAGGTCCTCCAGTAATGATTGGAGTGCACCCAGCACGTGCAGCAAAGTCTGGTTCCCGACGGTGGAGGCGAGAAGATGATGAAATTCGATGTCCTCTGCCAGAAGCGACAGGCCGTTCTCTACCCGCTGCCGCTGCTTGTCGACCGCTGCCTGCAGCTGCGCCAGGTGAGCCGGCAGGCACCTCTCTGCTGCCAGTGCGGCAACCTCGGGCTCCAGCAGGAGTCGGAACTCGAGAAGATCCTTGCCCAGATGGGGGTGAGATTGCAGCAGGTTTCGGAAGGGCAGCGACAGCGTTGCCCCGTCAGGCATCCGCACGACGGTTCCATCACCCTGGCGCACTTCGAGATAGCCGAGCAGCTGGAGCCGCCCTACGGCGTCCCGCAGGGTTGCGCGGGACACCCCGAAGGACTCTGCCAACTGCCTCTCCGGCGGCAACCGCTGGCCGGGCTCCAGGGTGCCCTGCCTGATCATCTCCAGCAGCCTTGCGAACACCTCGTCAGCAACCGTGGACCGTTTTATGGCTTCACCGGTATCGAACAACTTCACTCCTTCGGTCCCCCGCAAAATTTGGGTGGATCATCAGGTGGTCCGACCATTTCCTGGCTTGAAACCCGATCTTATGCACATTTATGCAATGGAGTCAAACCCGCGAGTTGGTGGGGTACGCTTACGCCATGAAACGTGATGATCTCGTCCGCTGGCTGGACGACTATCTTGCAACTGATCAGTACCCGGATATCTCGCTGAACGGGCTGCAGGTCGAAGGGGCGCAGGAGATCGTAAAGGTCGCCGTCTCCGTCGACTCGAGCATGCTCACCTTCGAGAATGCGGTACAGGCCGGGGCCGACATAATAATTGCCCACCACGGCCTCTTCTGGGGCCAGCCGCTGGCGATAACCGGGCCGCACAAGAAGCGGATCCAGTACCTCATCGAGCACGACATCTCCCTGTACGCCTCGCACATACCGCTGGACGCGCATAAGGAGGTGGGCAACAACTGGGGTCTTGCGAAGATCCTGGGCATGACCGACCTCGAAGACTTCGCAGAGTTCAAGGGAAAGCCGGTAGGGGTAAAGGGCAGGCTCGCACAGCCGACGCCACGGCGCCTGCTGGCCAGCCTCCTCGAGGAGAAGCTTGGCGAACCGATCATGCTCCTCGAGGGTGGGCCCGAAACGGTCGAGACTCTCGGAATCGTGAGCGGCGGCGCCGCCTGGGACCTGGTTACTGCCGCCCAGCACGGCCTCGACGCCTTCCTGACCGGAGAACCGAAGCACGAGGTCTTCTACGAGGCGTACGAGCGGGAGATCAACGCGATGTTCGGCGGTCACTACATGACCGAGACGGTGGGCGTGAACCTGCTGGCCGACAAGATCCGCGAAGAGCACGGACTGGAAGTCGAGTTCATCTACCTGCCTACCGGGTTGTAGTGGCAGGCGTCTTCATTGCGTTCGAGGGTCCCGAGGGGGCCGGCAAGTCAACCCAGGTTGAGCGCCTTGCCGGACGGCTGCAGAGCAGCGGGATTGAACCGGTGATTACGCGCGAGCCTGGCGGCACTCCCGCCGGTGACGCGATCCGGACAGTTGTGCTCGATCCGTCCCTCCAGGTGGCGCCAATGACCGAGTTCCTCCTTTACTGCGCAAGCCGCGCCCAGCATGTGGAGGAGCTTCTGCGACCAGCGCTTTACGCGGGGAGCGTAGTAGTCACCGACCGGTTCGCCGGTGCCAGCATCGCCTACCAGGGGCACGGCCGCGGCCTGGACCTGGAGTTCATCGACGAACTGACCGCTAGGGTCACCGGCGGCCTGGCACCCCACCTGACGGTGCTGATGGACATCGATCCCGCCCGGGGGCTCGAGCGCATAGCAAGCCGCGGCGCCACCGACCGGCTCGAACGGGCGAACCTGGCGTTCCATGAGCGGGTGCGCCGGGGCTTCCTCGAGCAGGCCAGCAGGCAACCTGACAGCTGGCTGGTGCTGGATGCTGAAAGACCGGCCGGCGAGCTCGAAACGCAAATCTGGGAAAGGGTCAGCTCGCTCCTGGGCGAGCGTACCGGCTAAGCCGTGCGCTTCAGGGCTGCCCAGCTTGCACTTGGCCTGCTGCTGCTTCTGAGCGCCTGCGGCAACGCGCCTGAGCAGCTGACCGCAACCGTGGTGGAGACGTACCCCCACGACCCCGCGGCCTTCACCCAGGGCCTCCTGATGAGTGACGGCCGCCTGTTTGAGAGCACCGGCCTGTACGGCCAGTCGACCTTGCGCGAGGTTGACCTGACCACCGGCGAGGTGTTGCGGCAGCGCCGCCTCACGGACGACCTGTTCGGCGAGGGGCTGGCCCTGGTCGAAGACCGCCTGATCCAGCTCACGTGGCGGGCGGGCGCGGCGTTCGTCTACGACCGGGACACCTTCGAGCTCGTGGGCAGCTTCTCCTACGAGGGGGAGGGGTGGGGACTGTGCTTCGACGGTGAGCAGCTGTGGATGACCGACGGCAGCGCCACCCTCACCGCCCGCGATCCCGACACCTTCGGGATCCTGAACCAGGTGATCGTCAGGCACGAGGATGAACCGGTGACGAGACTCAACGAGCTCGAATGCCGGGATGGCAACGTCTACGCCAACGTCTGGTTCGCCGATGAGGTAGTGCGCATCGATCCTCGCAGCGGCGAGGTGACGGGAATCATCGATGCCTCGCAGCTCCTGCCTGCACAGCAGCGGGAAGCGCTTGGCCCAGACGCGGTACTGAACGGCATCGCCTTCAACGAGGCTACCGGCAACTTTCTGCTGACCGGCAAGCTGTGGCCCACCATGTTTGAGGTCCGCTTCGAATAGCTTCACCAGAAAAAACAGAGCCTGCGCACCCTGAATGAGTGCGCAGGTCCCGGCGAGAAATAGTTGCTGAGGCAGGCCTGGAGCGAAGTTCAGCTGTCCGAGCTGCCGCCCTGCTCCTTCGACCCGCCGGAGCTCTCTTTCCGGGAGTCGGTCACGTAGAAGCCACTACCCTTGAAAGCAATGCCTACCGGCTGGATCAGGCGCTTGACCGGATCGCCGGACTCCGGATGCTCGGTCAGTGCCGGCTCCGTAATCCGCTGCTCCAACTCGAACGTCTCCCCCGTCTTGAGATTCCTGTAGACATAGACTGGCATGCATCCTCCACGCTGTGCTTTTTTGATAAAGGGAAGGCCCAGCGCCGCTGGTTGCCCGACAGAATGATATCACCACTGATAATCTGCAACCATGTCCAGTGATTCAGTGCGCCCCGTTGCGGTGCTGGGAGCCGGAGCCTGGGGGACCGTAATCGCCAACCTGCTGGCCGCCGGCGGCAGGGAGGTTCGCCTGTGGGCCAGGCGCCCGGAACAGGTCCGGCAACTTGCCGCGGACAGGGAGAACCGGGAGAAACTGCCCGGAGTGCCGCTCCGGCGGTCGGTGACCCCCGTCAGCAGCCTCGAAGAGGCGATCGCCGGTACCAGTGCGACCTTCGTTGCGGTGCCGAGCCGGGGGTATGGGGAGCTGGCGCCGTGGCTCTCTGCCTCACCCGTTCTCGTTTCCTGCGCCAAGGGGTTCGTCACTCCCGGCGTAACCCGGCTCAGCGACCTGCTCCTCGCCCACAACCCCGCCTCGCGGGTCGCCGTCCTGTCTGGGCCCAACCTCGCTGCCGAGGTTGCGGCGGGCCTGCCTGCCGCCTCGGTCGTCGCCGCCCACGACGAAGGGACGGCACACCACGTGGCAAGCCTCCTGAACTCGAACCGCTTTCGGGTCTACACGAGCAACGATCCCGCCGGCACCGAGATCGCCGGGGCGGTGAAGAACGTCGTCGCGCTGGCCGCCGGGATGTCTGACGGGCTCGAGCTTGGAGAGAACGCAAAAGCCAGTATCATCACACGCGGGCTTACGGAACTGGTGCGCGTGGGGGAGCGGCTGGGCGGGAGGCGCGAGACCTTCTTCGGGCTGGCCGGTCTGGGTGACATCGTAGCCACCTGCGCCGGTGAGCTCTCCCGCAACTACAGGGCCGGCAAGATGATCGCCAGAGGAGCCGCAGCCGGGGAGGTAAGCGGCAGCATTACGGCCGAGGGACTGGGAACCGCACAGGTGCTGCGCGCCTATGCGACCGCCCACGACCTGGAACTCCCGATCACCGAGCAGGTTTATGCTGTGGCGTTCGGGGGAAGAGCACCGAGTGAAGCGATAGAGGTACTGATGAGCAGATCGAGCAAACGAGAATGGTAACGACCGGAACCACAATCGCGGCTCACGGCCTGACCAAGCGGTATGGGCGCCACGAAGCGGTCAGCGACATCAGTTTCGAGGTTGGCGCCGGGGAGATGGTCGGTTTTCTTGGCCCGAACGGGGCTGGCAAGACTACGACCATGCGCATGCTGGCCGGCCTGATCATGCCGACGGCCGGTCGCGCCGAGATCCTTGGCGAGCCCGTCCCCAGCGCCGCCCTGCGCAAGGTGGGGACGATGATCGAGGAGCCCTCCTTCTACCCCTACATGAGCGGCAGGGCGAACCTGGTGCACACCTCCCTGCTGCACGGCGGCGTTACGCCTCGCCGCATCGACGAGGTCCTCGAGTTCGTGGGTATGGAGGCCGCCGCCAGCAAGAAGGTGAGGGCCTACTCGCAGGGGATGCGCCAGCGGCTGGGTCTCGCCCGTGCCCTGCTCTGGGAGCCAGAGGTGCTGATTCTTGACGAGCCCACCAACGGCCTGGACCCCGTGGGCATTGCCGAGGTGCGCGAGATGCTGCGCCAGGTGTCGAAGCAGGGCACCACGGTCCTCATCTCCTCGCACATCCTGGCCGAGATCGAGAAGATCGTCGAACGGGTCCTCGTTATCGAAGCGGGCAAGCTGCTCTTCACCGGTCCCCTCGAGAAGCTGCTGCACCGGCTGGAGGAGGCGCGCGTCTCCTACCTGCTCACCCCCGTCGACACCGCAAGCCTCGAATCCGTGCTGACGGAGCAGGGGCTGGAGTTCGAGCGGTACGACGAACGGCGCTACCGCGTCTGGGTACCTGAAGCCCAGGCCAGCACCCTCATAAGTGAACTGGCATCCAAAGGAGTTGCCCTGGTGGAAGCAACCCGCGAGTCCGACAACCTGGAAGGCGCCTACCTGAAGCTGCTGGGCGGAGACGGGCGGCCCCGGTGAACCCGCTGCTGTCCACTATCCGGGCCGAGGCATTCAAGCTCATCAGACGCCGCCGCACCTACATCCTGGCGGCACTCTGGTGGCTGCTCATTCCGATACTGCTGCTCATCGTCGCCAGGGCGCTGCAGGGCAACCTGGGAGGCTCCTTCGTCGACGAGGAGGGAATCATCGCCGGGGTCGTTCAGAGCATTGCCTCACCGCTTGGCCTCGTGCGCGCGAATCTCGTTGGTCCAGCACTGATCTCGCCAACCGTCTACATCATTACTGCCGCACTCCTCGCCGGGGTGCTCATAGGTGAAGAGCGCAGCCGCAACATGTGGAAGACGGTACTGACCGCCCAGCACAACCGGGTAGCGATCCTGACCGGCAAGATCCTCGTCGCCATGCTGTTCCTGCTCATCTACATGGTCGGGGCAATGGTCTCCGGCCTGCTGTTCGGTACAGTCGGGATGCTCTTCCTCGACACGACCTTCGACCTGAGCGGCTGGTGGGTCACCTTCGGGCACTACGTGCTGCAATGGTCGTTCCTGCTCCCCGCCATCCTGTTTGCGTTCCTGATGGTCTACCTGTTCCGGAACGTCGCCCTGGGCATGGTGTCGGTCTTCTTCCTGCCTGCGCTCGTCGAAGGCGTCTACTCCATCCTGCGGGCGGTGCTCGACCTGCGGCCCCTGAACCGGCTGAACGCCTTCTTCCAGGCGATGGAGCTGCGGACCACCTTCGAGAACCTGCCGCGCTACTTCTTCACCAACAACCTCTACGCGCCGGCGCGGCAGCCGATCGGCGAACTCACCGCTGCGATCGGTGCCGACATTGGCCAGATGTCGGACGACCCGTTTACGACGGCATTGCTGCGCACCGACATGACCCTCACCCACTCCACCTTCGTGATGGCCGGCTACGCGGTACTCTTCGGGGTGCTCCTCTACCTGCTGTTCCTGCGCGCCGACGTCGATTAGGGGGCGTCGAGCAGGGAGCTGACGTCCGTCAGAGATCAGGGAGCGGGCAAGACCCCGCTCCCACCTAGCGACAGCCACACGGTAACGACCAGTGCGTGCAGCAGCGTGGGCGTCCACAACGAACCGCTGCGCCTGTAGAGGATCAGGCAGGCCAGCCCCAGGAGTGCCACGAGGGCGATGAAGGCGGGATCCAGGAAGATTGCGCCGGCCTGACTGGCTCCGCCTGAAAGCGCCAGAAGCAGCACCCCGTTCAGGGGATGCATCGCCGTATAGGCGGTCACAGACAGCAGGCCCCACAGGAGGACGTCCCGTCGCCCGGTCCGCTCGCGGGGGTGCGGGTTGAGCGCGCCCCGGAAGACCGCCTCCTCCAGGAGTGACGGCACCAGCAGCACCCGGGCGGCAAGCGCGAAAACGGCACCCCACTCGATGGAGTCCGGCACGCTGAGGAGCTCCGGGCCGGCCAGCAGCAGTGCGGCCAGCGCGAACAGGACGGCAGCGACGCCCAGCTCCAGCCAGTCGCCGGGCCCGGGCAGGGTCGTGAGCCCCCGGTGCAGCCGCTTGAAGATCCTCTTCAACACATGGCTTCCTCCGCTAGCGAGAGTTCAGGAGAGCGTAAGCCAGGCGGCTCGCGTGTGCCGGAAACTTGCGGCGTGCGCTCTCCCGGAGCACGCGCTTCAGCGCCCCTCTCGCTTCCCGCCCCGCGCCCCTGCCGCCGCCGGCCGTGAACGAGGCGGGCAGTACGCCGGTAAAGAACTCCAGCAGGGCCCCGCTGTCGAACCTGCCCCTTCGTCCCGCGCCCGGCAACGTTGCTCCCGCCTCCTCGAGGAGGCACGCGGCGGCATCCCTGTGCTCATCGTTCTCCAGCAGCTTGCCGATGCTTTTTGAAGACAGCAGGCTAAGGGGTTCCAGCGAGCAGGAGAACAGCCAGCGGCGGTCGACCTCCCGCCAAGGCTCCGCGGTTACCCGCGCGTCGAACCCCGCCGTCCGCAGGTGGGCCACCAGATCGACTGTCAGGGGCAGAGCAACCCCGCCATCCCCAGGCTCCCCAAGAAATACCACTCCAGGCGGCCGCTCCTCGATGAGCCCCGGGCCGCGCTCCGCTACCTCCAGGTAGGCAGCCATAGGCAGGAAGCGGGTGCCCGTGTACGCGGCCGCAGCACCCTCCTGTACTGAGCGGCCCACCCACGGACCCATCACCGCAGTATGCTCGGCCACCAGCTGCTCCACAGCGCTTGCCGCCTGGGCGATAGCCGGCGCAGCCACGGCCACGACGACCAGATCGACCGGCCCGACACCCAGCGGATTGTCGGTCACCCGCACGGCGCTGCGACGGACCCTCGAGCCGCTCGCAATGCTCAGGCCCCGCTCCCGGATCTTCTCGAATCGTGAACCCCTCCCGATAAGACTTACTTCGAGACCGGCTTCGCCCAGCCGGGCAGCGAACATGCTGCCAATGGGTCCCGCTCCGACGACTGCTACCCGCATGAGTGAACTGTAGCGCGACGGCGGCGACTGTCTCGCGGCCACTCCAGTCCGGCCCAGAGGGAGTGGGCGCAGGCCCACCTTGCTCAGATGTAGATGTAGATCATCGCGTAGTGACAGGCGGAACCGGCAAGGACGAACAGGTGCCAGATCTCGTGAAAGCCGAAGCCGGGGAACGGGTTGGGGCGCTTGATCCAGTAGATAATCGCGCCAACCGAGTAGAACGCGCCACCCAGTCCGAGGAGCACCAGCGCGCCGGCCGGCAGGGCATTCACCAGCGGCACGATCCCGACGACGACAAGCCACCCCATCAGCAGGTAGAGGACCGTCGACAGCCAGCGTGGCGCCCCGATCCAGAACAGCTTGAACACCACCCCGAAGAAAGCGAATGCCGCCGAGAGTCCGAACAGCGTCCAGCCCCAACCGGGGGAGTAATCGCGCAGCGACAACAGGGTGACAGGCGTGTAGCTGCCGAAGATGAGCAGGAAGATTGCGGCGTGGTCGAGGATGCGCAGCCGGCGCATGCCGGCCTCGTCCAGGCTGAAGGTGTGCAGGGCGGTGCTGGCCAGGAAGAGCAGCACGAGACTCACACCATAGATCGAGTAAGCCGCGTACTCCATGGGTTCCTGCGCCTTATGGAGCAGGGCAGCGGTGCCCGCCAGCGCCAGGATCGCGCCCGCGAGGTGAGTGAGGCTGTTGACGGGCTCGCGGATGCGGTGCAACGTCAACTTTCCCGGACCTGCGACTCCTCACCGGTAGCGACAGGCGAATCCCTGTAGGAACTCCAGTCACTCCAGGAGCCCGGGTAGAGCTTCACGCCGTGGAGGCCGGCCTGTGCCATGGCGAGGATGTCGTGTGCGGCGCTTACTCCGGAGCCGCAGTAGACCACCACCTCCTCCTTGCCCTCCAGCTCACGGAACCGCTCGCGCAACCTGGACTTTTCCAGAAACCGGCTCCCCTGCAGGTTCCCGGTGAACGGCAGGTTGATCGCCCCCGGTATGTGGCCGGCGACCGGATCGATCGGTTCCTCTTCACCCAGGTAACGCTTGCGCCCGCGGGCATCAACGAGCAGCATGGCGGAGTCGTTCAGGTGCTCGAGCAGGTAATCGCGGTCGACGATCATGTCACCCTGCACCTCGTAGTCGAAGCGCAACGGCGCGTGGCTGGCCGCCTCGCTGGTCACCGGCAGCCCGGCCTCCTGCCACGCGGCAAGACCGCCATCCAGCACCTGTACATAGTCGTGTCCCAGGAACTTGAGGAGCCACCAGAAGCGGCTCGCGAACATGCCGTTCCCCTGGTCGTACACGACGATCAGGTGGCTGTTGCCGATACCCAGCTCGCCCAGCCGGTGTGCCAGGAGTTCCGGGCTCGGCAAAGGGTGACGGCCGCCATGCTCGCCGACGGGCCCGGAGAGGTCGCGGTCAAGGTGTACGTAGACGGCGCCCGGCAGGTGTGATTCGCGGTACGCCGCCTCTCCCCAGTCCGGATCATTGAGGTCGAAACGTGCGTCCACGATGCGGACACGTGGATCGGCAGCGATCCTGTTCAACTGCCGGGGGGAGATCAGATTGCGCATGTTGGAAGTGTACCCTCAGGGCACTTCGCGGAGTGCAAGAGGGAACCCAGCGGTATACCAGCGGCGGGCCGTCGATTAGAATGACCAACCGTGTCAGTGCGTCTCATCGAGAGCCCCAAGAATCCCAGCGTGAAGAGTCTCCTGCGCTTGCGGAATCGCCGCGACAGGGAGCAGCTGGGCAGGTTCCTGATCGAGGGGACCAGGGAGGTCGAGCGGGCGCTGGCGGCCGGCGCCACCCTGCTGGAGGCGTACGCCCAGCCGCAACTGGCCGGAACCGCCGGGCTTGGCCTGCTGCGGCAGCTGCAGGAGCGCGGCGTGGATGCCGCCCACCTGAGCCGGACCGCTTTCGAGAGGCTCAGCATGCGCGAGAATCCCGACGGGATCCTGGCCGTTGCGAAAACCTGGCACAGTGAGCTCACCGACCTGGAGCTTGACGGGAACAGCCTCTTGCTCATCCTGGACTCACTTGAAAAGCCCGGCAACCTGGGCGCACTGCTGCGCACCGCGGACGCGACGAACGCCAGTGCGGTGATCGTCACCGGCGACGGCACGGACATCTTCAACCCGAACGTGGTGCGGGCGAGCATGGGTGCGCTCTTCGCGCGGCCCACGGTGACGGCTCCGGCGGCATCCGTGCGCGCCTGGCTGGCGCAGCGCAGCGTGCGCCTGATCGCCTCGACTCCCCACGCCAGCCTCGACTACTGGGATGCCGACATGACGGGACCCGTCGCACTGCTGCTGGGCAGCGAGAGCAGTGGCCTCCCCGGCCAGTGGCTGGACCTGGCCAAGGCGAAGGTGCGCATCCCCATGCTGGGCAGCAGCGCCGACAGCCTGAACGTCGCCACGGCGGGAGCGCTGCTGCTCTACGAGGCCGTGCGGCAGCGGCGCGGCTAGAATTTGCCTATGAGGCGAATTCTGATCGAGTTCCGCAATTTCATAAACCGGGGCAACGTTATCGACCTGGCGGTAGCCGTGCTCATAGGGGGCGCCTTCGGGGCGATCACCCAGTCGCTCGCCCAGGACGTGTTCATGCCCGTGGTTGGCCTCCTCCTGCAGGGCCGCGACTTCTCCCACCTGGGAGTGGTGCTCGTCGACGGCTACGCCACCGTTCAGGAGGCTATCGAGGCCGGCGCTCCGGTCATCAGGTACGGTTCGCTGCTCAACACGCTAATCAACTTCCTGGTCGTGTCGCTGGTGCTGTTCGGCGTGGTGCGCGGCTACAACTCGCTGCGCACCCGCTTCGCGCAGCAGGAGGAAGCCCAGCCCGGCCCGCCCCCGGCGCCGTCGCGGCAGGAGGTGCTTCTGGCCGAGATACGCGATCTCCTCGCGCAGGGCGCCACCAAGGGGAACTGACTGAAGTGACTTCGCCTACCGGAGGATGAGCAGCTCGAGTACCGCCGGGCCGCTGCGCAGCACCGGCTGCGCGGCCATCACGCCCACGGTGACCTCGCCGGACATCTGCAGGAGCTGACGCACCAGGGCGTCCTCGCTCACCCTGAAGTCGATGGGCTCGGGCGAGAACAGGCCTGCCATGGTGAGACGCGACTCGGTCTCGCGAACCAGTTCCAGGATCTCCGTGCGCAGGTCGGACTGGGAGGCCCGCAGGGCCGGCGAACCGACGTGGACGGTGCCGCTGGTGATCAGCTGGCCGGCCTCGAAGAGCTGCCCGTTCTCGTACGCCTCAACCTGCACCTCCACCTGGGCGGCGGTGCGGAACTGGTTGCGGGGTGAGATGAACACGACCAGGAGCTCCTCGCCGGTCTCGCCCAGCAGGGAGACGAGGCTGTCGAACTGCTCTGCCCGTAGTGAGATCTCGCCGGCGCCACGCCTGGTACTGGCCGAGCTCGCCTCACGGACCAGGGCCGCGACCGCAGACCGCGCCTGCTCCAGCGTCTGGGCCTCGAGCAGGCCGCTGTAGATGACCTCACCGCGGCGGAAGCTGAGCTCCCCGTCGCTTGCGACGCTCAGCTCCGTCTGGATCTCGGCGAGGCGGCGGCTGCGCTCCTCAAGCTCGGCCTGCAGGCTCCACAGGTTGCCCTGCAGCTCGTCGACGCGCTGGTTGCTCGCGCGGACGTCCTCGAGGAGCTGCTGGTTGATCTGGACCAGGTCGAGGTTGCGCATCTCCAGCTGACTGTTGCGGGAGCCCAGATCTTCGGCCCGCTGCTCCAGCGACGCGTTCACGTTCACCAGGTTCTGGTTCTGGGAGCGCAACTGCTCGTTCTGGTCGCGCAGCGCCTGCGCTTCGCCCTCGAGCGCTCCGATCTGCTGTTCGATCTCGCTCAGGAGCTGGTCCTGCTCCTCGAGCAGGCGGTTCCGCTCGTCCAGTTCGCTCTGGATGACCGCCATCTCGCCTTCGAGCTCCTCGATCTGCTCGCGCAATGTCTGCGCCTCGAGCCGGGCCGCCTGGGCATCGTCGCGGGCGGCGGCCGCGTCGCGTTCACGCTGCTCCTGCAGCGCCTGGGCCTGTTCGAGGCGCACCATCGCCGACTGCAGGCGCTCCTGGGTGGAGCCCAGCTCCTCCTGCATGCCCTCGAGCTGCTCGCGCGCCGAGGCCAGCTCGCCCTGGCCCCGTTCGATCTGGGCCTGGAGGTCTTCGACGTGGGCGACGAGCTCGCGGCGCTCGGCCTGGAGGCTGCTCAACTCCTGGGCGGTGCGCTGCGCGTTGAGGAGGGTCGCGGTTGCATTCTCGAACGCCGCCGAGAGCACCAGGAGGGTGGTGAGCATGATGGCCACCCCGGCGAGCATCCCCACGATCTGGCCCGTGACCCGTGGCCGGGCACCGAACAGGGAGAGGCGCTTGCGTCCCACCCAGGCACCCAGGCGGTCACCCGCGTAGGCGATCACACCCGCGAGGATGATGAGCAGCAGTACGAGGCCAACGATGTAGGTCATCGGTAAACGTTACGCGCCGCGAGGGCGCCGTTCCTCACGCTCAAAGCCTGAAGTCGCTCCCCAGGTAGTAGGTACGCACGTCCTCGTCCTCGCCGAACTGTGCGGGGGTGCCCGAGAAGCGCACCTTGCCGTCGAACATCAGGTAGACCCGGTCGGCGATAGCCAGCGTCTCGCGGACGCTGTGGTCGGTGAGCAGGACACCGAGGCCGCGCCGTTCGCGAAGGTCCCGGATCAGCACCTGGATCTCGCGTATCGACTTCGGGTCCACTCCCGTGAACGGCTCGTCCAGGAGGATGAAGGCCGGATCGGTGGTCAGGGAGCGGGCGATCTCCAGGCGACGTCGTTCGCCACCCGAGAGGGTATCGGCCCGCTGTTTGGCCAGGCGCTGCAGGCCAAACTCGCTCAGCAGTTCGTCGGCCTTCTGCTCCTGCTCCTCCTTGCTCAGGTCCTGGAATTCGAGGATCGCCATGAGGTTGTCCCACACGCTCATCTTGCGGAAAGCGCTGGGCTCCTGGGCGAGGTAGCCGAGTCCCGAGCGGGCCCGCTTGTGCATCGCCCAGCGGGTCACATCGTCGTTGCCCAGCATGATGCGTCCCTTGTTAGGGCGCACGAAGCCCACCATCATGTAGAACGTGGTGGTCTTCCCTGCCCCGTTGGGGCCAAGCATCGCCACGATCTCGCCCGGTTGCAGCTCGAGGTCCACGCCGTCCACGACCCGGCGCCCGCCGTAGCGCTTCGCCAGGCCGGTGGCCGTGAGCCGCAGGTCGACTGGTCTCCCGTTGCTGGTGGCGGAGGCTGTGGGGGACGACATACCAGCCAATGCTACCACCCGGGGAAGGTCATTTGCCTCTCACGCGCGCACCCGGCCAGGCACTAGGCTGCGATAGACAGGTACCTGACCGCGAGGAGGCGGCAGTTGAAAGAGGCACACTACCCCCGCATACCGGACTGGTTCGCCCGCACGTGGGCGTGGTCGCTTGGCCTGTTCCTGCTCGCCGCGGCCACCGGGGCATTCATGCGTTTCGGCCTCTACCTTGGATTCCCCTACGGCCTCCAGTTCCCCGACGTGCGCCACGCGCACTCGCACCTGATGTTCTTCGGCTGGGTGACGCCGCTGCTGATGGCGTTCATTTCTGATCTGGTCGGCAGCAGGCGGAGCACAACATTCAGGGGCAGGTGGGTCCTTGGCGTCACGGTCGCAACTGCTCTGGCCTCCTACCCGCCGTTCCTGCTGAGCGGCTACGGGTTCATGACGGTGGGAAGCCGCGAGCTTCCCCTCTCCATGATGAGCGCCGGACTGAACGGGCTGGCCTGGCTGCTGTTCATACTCATCTACATGTGGAACACCCGCCGGCTGCGCGGGAGGTCCCAGGGCAGCAGCTCCGGCCTCAGGCTGGCCTGGTTCGACGCCGCGGTGCTCATGCTTGCCGCCGCCACCGCGGCAGGTGCTGCCCTGGCCTATCTGGGTGCCAGTGGCGCGGGGGGCGGAGCCTGGATGAACACCTTCATTAACCTCTTCCTGGACATCTTCGCCGACGGCTGGTTCGGCATCGGGGTGCTCGCCCTGGCCGTCCACCAGCTGCGCTGGAACGGGCACGCCGGGCCGGCCCTGCTTGCAGGGCTGGTTGCCGGGCTGCTGCTGCGCTCGGCCGGACGCCTTCCCGGTCTCGCCGGCCCCCTGGCGCTGCTGGAGCCGGCCGGCAGCCTGCTGCTGGGGGTCGCCCTGGCCGGAGCCTCCGGAGCGCTGCTGGCCGCCGCCTGGAGGCAGCGCCGCGGCCTCTGGGCTTTCGTCCTGCTCCTCCTGCTGGTAAAGGGGCTGTTCGAGCTGGCGCTGGCCTTCCCGCCTGCAGCGGCGTTCGTCGAAGACCGGGGACTGCGCGTCCTCTTCCTGCACGCCTACCTGCTGGGCGGCGTCAGCGTGGGCCTGGTGACCGCCTTCCGGCACCGCTTCGGTGCGTTGACCTTCACGCCTGCGTGG
Source organism: uncultured Trueperaceae bacterium (assembly GCA_937983275.1). GTDB lineage: Bacteria > Deinococcota > Deinococci > Deinococcales > Trueperaceae > CALKAI01. The sequence continues at coordinate 19,482 of CALKAI010000039.1, forward strand.
CCGCTCGTCGCGGCGATCCTCGTGATGCTGGCCAGCCTGCTGCCCCTCACCGGCCTGTGGCCGCGCAGCCTGTCGGGCGGCTGGGCGCTTCCCGTCGCGGCCTTGGCCAGCTGTCTGCCGATCGCGGCGGTCCTGCTCGGCGTACTTGGCCGGCCAGGCCGTAAGCCCGGGACCGGCACGGTCTCCGGTTCAGGCTGAGAAAGTCGTGGGGAGCGCCGCAGACGGATGGCGCTCCCCAGGTAGCTGTACTGATTGTCACGACCGCCGGCTGACCGTAAGCACGGTCCGGGTCGTACTCTCCTATCCCTCGAGCGAGAGCAGGAAGGGATCCTCGATCGCGGCGCATATCCAGCGCAGGAAGCGCGCGGCCGCGGCACCGTCGATGAGCCGGTGGTCGTAGCTGAGCGTGAGCGGCATCATGAGTTGCGGCTCGAACTCCCCCGTATCCCGGTTGTAGATCGGCTCGTAGCTGGAGCGGGCAACGCCCAGGATTGCGACGTCGGGCGGGTTGACGATGGGCGTGAAGCCGTGGCCGCCAATGCCGCCCAGATTGCTGACGCTGAAGTTGCCGCCGCTCATCTCGTCGGGGGTGAGCTTGCGGTCGCGGGCCTTCTCGGCCAGTTCGCCCAGTTCGGCAGCCAGCTCGAGCATGCTCTTCCGGTCGGCGTTCTTGATGACCGGCACGAGCAGGCCTGCGTCCGTGTCGACGGCCACGCCGATGTTCACGTACTTCTTGTAGACGATCTCCTGAGCCTCGACATCGATGGAGGCGTTGAAGTCGGGGAAGCGGCGCAGGGCTCCCGCGACCACCTTGATGATCATCGCGGTCGGTGTCAGCTTCGCGCCGATGGCTTCCGCGCGATCCCCGTAACGCTTGCGCAGCGCCTCGAAGTCCGTGGCGTTGGCCTTGTCGAAGTGGGTGACCATCGGCACGGTCGACCAGGCGGTCGACATGGAACGCACGGTGGCCTTGCGGATGCCCGACATGGGCTCGCGCTCGACCTCACCCCAGCGGCTGAAGTCGGGCAGGGGCGGCGCCTGGACGGCGGGACCCGCGGCGGCGGCCGGTGCGGCGCTCGCACCGCCGTCGGCGAAGCGCTGCACGTCGTTCGCGCTTATGCGGCCCAGGATGCCGCTGCCGGGCACCTCGCGCAGGTCGACGCCCAGTTCGCGGGCGAGCCGGCGCACCGAGGGGGCGGCGGGCAGCAGCTCGCCGTTATCCTCCCCGGACTGCGCGGTGGGTTCGGGGGTGGGGCGGGCGCCTGCTGCCTGGAGCACGCCCGTCTCTGCCCCTTCCCGCGGCGGGGCGTCCTCGCGGTGTGCCGCCGGCACAGGAGTTTCGACCTCCTGGGCCTCGCCAGCGGGCTTCTCGTCGGCAGGCTCTTCGGCGGGTTCCGCCGGCGCGTCGCCGCCTTCGGTCACGGTGAGGATCGTCTGGCCAACCCGGACCTCCTCGTTCGCCTTCACGCTCACCGACTGGACGGTGCCGGCCACCGTCGAGGGGACCTCCACAACAGCCTTGTCGGTCTCCAGCTCGAGGACGGGCTGGTCGAGCACGACCTGATCGCCTTCGCTCACGAGCACACTTACTACGGTGCCGGCCTCTACGCCCTCACCGACTTCGGGCAGCTTGAGTTCTGTCGCCACTCGCTACTCTCCTTAGGATACGAACGGATTGGGCTTGTCGACGTCGATGCCCAGGGAGGACCTGGCCTGCAGGAGCGCCTCCCGGTCTATCTCGCCGTCATCGTAGAGCGACTTCAGGGTGGCGTAGGCGATGTGCTTCGCGTCCACCTCGAAGAAGTCCCTCAGCTCCTCGCGGGCCTCGCTGCGACCGAAGCCGTCGGTGCCCAGGGAGGTCACCTTGCGCGGCATGTGACCCGACAGCATGTCGGGCAGCAGCCGCAGGTAGTCGGATGCCGCAACGATGGGGCCCTTCACATCGGCGAAGGTCTCCTCCAGGTAGGAGCGGCGCGGCTCCTCCTCGGGGTTGAGGCGGTTCCAGCGTTCCACCTGGAGCGCCTCCTGGTGGAGCTCCTTGTATGAGGTGACGCTCCAGACATCGGCGGCAACCTTGTAGTCGGCGAGCAGCTCCTGTGCCTTCAGCACCTCGTTCATGATCGAGCCGGAGCCCAGCAGCTGCGCCTTGATCCGGAAACGCCGGGCCGAGGGCCTGAAGAGGTAAGCACCACGCAGGATGCCCTCGATGAGCTCCCCCCGGTTGAGGTGCTCGGGAGCGGCGGGCTGCACGTAGTTCTCGTTGCCCATCGTGATGTAGTACTGCAGGTCTTCCTGCTCCTGGTACATGCGGCGCATGCCTTCACGGATGATCACGGCCATCTCGTAGGCGAACGACGGATCGTACGCCTTGAGAGTCGGGATCGGGTAGGCGAGCACGTGGGAGTGCCCGTCCTGGTGCTGCAGGCCCTCGCCGGCCAGGGTGGTGCGCCCGGCGGTGCCGCCCATCATGAATCCGCGAACCCGCATGTCGGCCGCGGCCCAGGCGAGATCGCCAATCCGCTGAAAGCCGAACATCGAGTAGTAGGAGAAGAAGGGCACCGTGTTGATGCCGTAGTGGCTGTAGGCGGTGCCGGCGGCGATGAAGGACGACATCGAGCCGGCCTCGGTGATGCCCTCCTCGAGGATTTGCCCGTCCGTGGACTCCTTGTAGAAGAGCAGGTTCTCGCGGTCGACCGGCTCGTAGAGCTGGCCCACCGTGCTGTAGATGCCGATTTGCCGGAAGAGCGCCTCCATGCCGAAGGTGCGCGCCTCGTCGGGAACGATCGGGACGATCAGATCCTTCCAGTTGGGGTCGCGGAGCAGCTTGCGCAGGATGTTGACGTAGACCATCGTGGTCGACACCGCGCGGTCGCCGGTGCCCTGGAGGAACTCGTCCAGGAACTCCTCGGCCGGCGGCTCCTGCGGCTGCGAGCGCACCACCCGCTGGGGAACGAACCCTCCGAGCTCCTCCCGGCGCTCCACCATGTACTTGTACTCGGGGCTTTCGGGACCCGGGCGGTAGAACGGGAAGTTGGGGATGTCCTCGTCACTTATGGGGATGTCGAAACGGTCGCGGAAGGCCTTCATCTCTTCGACGGTGAGCTTCTTCTGCTGGTGGGTGATGTTGCGGCCCTCGCCGGCCTCACCGAGGCCGTACCCCTTGACGGTGCGGGCGAGTATGACGGTCGGCGCACCCTCGTGCTCGATTGCAGCCTTGTAGGCCGCGTAGACCTTCACGGGGTCGTGGCCACCGCGGTTCAGCTGGTCTATGTCCTCGTCCGTCCAGCCTTCGATCAGTTTCTTCAGCTCGGGCGTGTCGAAGAAGTGCTCGCGCATCTCGCTCGAACCGAAGGCGGCGTAGCGTTGCGAGTCGCCATCCACCAGGCGGTTGAACCGCTCGATGAGCACGCCCTCCTTGTCCTTCTCGAGCAGGGCGTCCCAGCCGCTGCCCCAGGCGAGCTTGATGACGTTCCAGCCGGCGCCGCGGAAGATGCCCTCGAGCTCCTGGATCACCTGGCCGTTGCCGTGAACGGGCCCGTCGAGGCGCTGCAGGTTGCAGTTGACGACCCAGATGAGGTTGTCGAGCTTCTCCCGCGATGCGAACTTGAGGGCGCCCAGGCTTTCGGGTTCGTCCGTTTCGCCGTCGCCCAGGTAGGCCCACACCCGGCCACCGGCCGGCTTGAGGCCCCTGTTCTCCATGTAGCGGTTGAAGCGCGCCTGATAGATGGACATGATCGGGCCAAGGCCCATCGATACGGTCGGGAAGCTCCAGAAGTCCGGCATGAGCCAGGGGTGCGGGTAGGAGGCCAATCCCTTGCCATCTGCCAGTTCGCGACGGAAGTTGCGCAGGTGCTCCTCGTCGATGCGGTGCTCCAGGAAGGCGCGCCCGTAGATGCCCGGTGAGGAGTGGCCCTGGAAGAAGATCAGGTCCTGGTCGGGTCCTGCCTCCGGGCCCTTGTAGAAGTGGTTGAAGCCGACCTCCCATAGTGTGGCCAGGGAGGCGTAACTGGCGATGTGCCCGCCAATCCCGTCAGAGAGACTGTTGGCGCGCACCACCATCGCCATGGCGTTCCAGCGGATGAGCGCCCGGATCTTGCGCTCCATGTCGCGGTCGCCCGGGTACTCCGGCTCCTCGCTTGGGGGGATGGTGTTGATGTAGGCGGTACGGGCATTGATGGGGATATCCACGCCGTACTTGCGGGCATGCTGATCGAGCCGCTCGAGAATTTCGAGGACCCGCTGCTCCCCGCCTGAGGCGATGACGTACTCGAGCGACTCCAGCCACTCGCGCGTTTCAATGCGTTCGAGCTCCTTCAGCTGCTCCTCGGGTAGCCCGGAACGGTCCAGCTTCGCAGCATTCTCTACAGTTCGTGCCATTGCAAGCGTGTGTCCTCCTCGCGGTAGTTACTGCTTCCGGTCTGTACTGATGCCCTGTTGGCATGGGCGGTTCTCACAGTCTACACCGTGCCCGACCGGGAAACTGACAGCAGGAATCGTATGTGCAGCCGTGTATTCGCAACCAAGCGTTGACGCCCGTCACAGACACCACTCACCGCAACGCTCTCTCGAGCCAGGCGAGCAGGTTGAGCAGAGCCGTAAGGCCTGCACTGACGACGATCATGGAGGTGATGGGAATGAAGATGCGGCTGTTCTCGCGCTGGATGTTCAGGTCGCCCGGCAGGTTGCCGAACCAGGAGAAGAGACGCGGAAAGAAGGTAAGCGCAACACCGACGAGGACCAGCAAGAGGCCCGCAACTATCAGGAACCTGCCCACACAGCGAGTCTAGGGTGAGACGGGGGCCCCGAACGCAAGCCGCCCTACCGGGGCTCCTCCCCGGCTGCACTCACGCCGGGGAGCCTGCGCCACCCCCGGCCAGCCGGCCGCACAGGGCCAGCACGACACGCTTGGCCTGCCCGGCCGCGAGGTCGGTGAACTCCCGGAACGAGAGCCGGGCATCGCTGTCTGCACTGTCGCTTATCGAGCGGATGATCGCGAACGGGATGCCTGCCCGTGCGCACACCTGCGCGACGGCTGCGCCCTCCATCTCGACGCACAACGCACTGAACTCCCTGGCGATACGCCCCGTGTGCTCCTCGCTGGCCACAAACTGGTCCCCCGAGGCGACGCGGCCGCGCTTTACGGTCACTCCGCCAAGCGCCGTACGGGCGGCATCCTCGGCGAGTTGCACGAGTTCCGGGTCGGCGCGCCAGGCCAGCGGCTGCCCGGGCACCTCGCCGGGCCGGTAGCCCAGGGCGGTCACGTCGACGTCGTGCTGCACGGCGTCCTCACAGACGACCAGGTCGCCCACGTTCAGCTCCGGGTCGACGGTGCCGGCTACCCCGGTGAAGAGGAGCCCCCGGACGCCCTGGAGCAGCAGGGTTTGCGCTGCGGCCGCGGCGTTGACCTTGCCGACGCCCGACTGCGCGATGAGCACCGGTATGCCCGCGAGCGTGCCCGAATGGATTTCAACCCCCGCACGGTTCTCGACCCTCCCGTCGGCAAGGGCCTGCAAGAGCTGTTCTATCTCCTCGGGCATGGCACCCAGGATTCCCAGTGGCGTAAAGGGTCTGTTCATTCATGTACTCCGGTTACAGCGGCTGGTGCGCTGTGGTCGCGGCCGGTTAAAGCAACCAGGGACGCCACATCCTGTTGGACGCGACGCCCCCGCTGTACTTCGCTGGACTTACTGAACGCTGTCTTTGAGACCTTTGCCGGGCTTGAACGCCGGGTACTTGCTGGCGGGGATTTCGATCCGCTCAGTCGTGCCGGGCTTTACGCCGCTGCGGGCCTTGCGCTCGCGGACTTCGAAGGTGCCGAAGCCCGTAAGCTGAATCTTTTCGCCTTCCTTGAGCTTGTCGGTGACATGACCCAGCATGCCGTCGACAACGGCCTTTACATCCTTCTTGCTCAGTCCGGTATCAGTAGCGATCTGTTCTACAAGATCTGCCTTGGAGACTGCCATAGGGGTCCCTCCTTTCGAGAACTGCCCTAAGGTACCAGCGGCGATACGCGTTTGACAAGTAGCAAAGGGCCCGTTTTGCCGTTGCTCATCGCACTTTGCTTACCCGGGCCGTCCGGGAATCGGCAAAATGCGGCCCCTGGCACACTCTTCGGAACGATCGGAAAAACTGCGACCGTTCTGTCGGTGAATGCTGAGAATATGCGTGGGGGACGGGCTTTCTCCGCAGTTGGAAGCGCCAGGCGCTAACGTCTCGGCGCCAGGTTGAAGACCATCCGGCCCAGGTAGCCGCCAACCAGCAGCCCGGGTACCGCCAGGACGGCCGCGAGGTAATCGGGTTCGCGATTCTGGATGAGTGAGGCGACGATTACCGAACCACCCACCAGCACGCCACCGAGGATCGCCATCAGCATTGGCCGGGGAACCTGACGCCGTGAGAACCAGAGCGTCCCGAAGTAGGCCAGCATGAGGTAGAAGCCGGCCGTGATGGCGCTGCTGAGCAGCTCCTGCTCCTGCGCCGCCGGCGCGGCCCCCTGCAGCGTGATGAAGAAGACGGTAACGATCGTCAGTACACCCGAGAAACGGCCAGGCAGCTTCCTTGGATCGACCTTCGTGTCGCCCGGCTGGTCCTTCGCCCGCTCCTTCGCCTTCCTGTCGCTCTCATACTTCTGCTTCATCGACTCGCGGTTGCGGCGCCTGACGGCGCGTAGCTCTGCCAGCCTTCGCGAGCGCTCCTGACGCTTCTTGTCGCGCTCCTTGTCGAGGCGCTTATCCTGTTTTTCCTGGGCCCGCCGTAGCTGCCTGTTCATTCTGAACAGCATATGTGCTGGGCCGGGCGCTCGCCAAGGCGCGGGCGAACGATACGCCAGGCCGTCACCGGCGCTGCGGCTGCTGACGGTACCATTGGCCTTGGCAGGGCTGCCGGGAAGGAGGTGAGCAGGCATGTACGAAACAACCGACCGGACCCTGGAGCAGGTCGAGGAGCAGATACGCCAGCGGGACTTCGTGAACCTGCGCAAGCACCTCCTGCTGCTGGAGCCCGCGCACATTGCCGATCTGCTGATCGAACTCCACCGCGAGGATCAGGCGGTCGTCTTCAGGCTGCTGCCCAAGGAGATCGCCATCCTCACCTTCGAGCACCTGCCCGCCTGGGCGCAGGAGGAGATACTCAAGAGCCTGGGCGACCACGACGTGGCGGCGATCCTCGACGACATGGCGCCCGACGACCGCACCGCGCTGCTCGAGGAGCTTCCCGGCAAGGTGACGCGACGCCTGCTCAACCTGCTCTCGCCCGAGGAGCGCAAGGTGGCCACCCAGCTGCTGGGCTACCCGGAGGAGAGCATCGGCCGCCTCATGACACCCGACTGGGTGGCGGTAAAGCCGCAATGGACGGTCCGTGATGCGCTCGAGCACATCCGCCACTTCGGCCGGGACAGCGAGACGCTGAACACCGTGTACGTCGTCGAGAAGGGCGGCCGCCTGATCGACGACATCCGCATGCGCGAGCTGCTGCTGACCGAGCCCGACACCCGCATCGAGGAGCTCATGGATCACCAGTTCATCGCCCTGGCCGCAAACGACGACCAGGAGACGGCGGTAGGCGTGTTCAAGCGCTTCGACCGGACTGCTCTGCCGGTCGTCGACAGCGACGGCAGCCTCGTCGGCATCGTCACGGTGGACGATGTCCTGGACATTGCGGAGGCAGAGGCAACCGAGGACTTCCAAATGCTCGGTGGCGCCACCGTCCTCGACGAGCCGTACGTCACGATGAGCTTTGGCGCCATGATCCGGCGCCGCTCGGTGTGGCTAATCCTGCTCTTCTTCGGGCAAATGCTTACCGCCAACGCGATGAGCTTCTACGAGGAACAGATCTCCCAGGCGCTGGTCCTGACCATCTTCCTGCCGCTCATAATCTCCAGCGGCGGCAACAGCGGTTCGCAGGCCGCCACGCTGGCCATCCGCGCACTTACGCTGGGCCAGATCGACGTGCGCGACTGGTGGCGGGTCGCACGCCGCGAGCTGCTCGCAGGAATCGTGATTGGCCTCATCATGGGCGTGCTCGGCTTCCTGCGCATAGGCATCGCCCAGCTGCTGGGCGGGACCTACGGGGCGGCGTGGGCGTACGTCGGCGTCACGATAGGCCTCTCCCTGATCGGCGTGGTCGCCTGGGGCACGCTAGTGGGTGCGCTCCTGCCGCTCCTGCTGAAGCGGCTGGGCATCGACCCGGCCACCTCCTCCACGCCGTTCGTGGCCACCCTCGTCGACGTCACTGGGATCGTCATCTACTTCAGCATCGCCTCCGTGGTGCTGGGGCAGTTCCTGGGCTAGGGCCCACACGCTCCCGGGGCAGGCGCGGCCCGCTGCTAGAATGGAGCATGTCCCTCAACCTGACGCACGGCATGTTCGTGACCGACGAGTGGCGGGAGGCCGCCAGCACCTTCGGCGTCACCAGCCCGTCCACCGGCGAGGTGGCCTTCGAAGTGGCCGATTGCGGGCCCGCCGAGGCAAGGCGGGCGGCGGATGTCGCCTGGCAGGCGTTCGAATCGTGGAAGGAACGCACCCCGTTTGAACGCAGTGAGATCCTCTACCGCTGGCAGGAGCTGCTGCTCGAGAACCAGGAGGAGCTGGCCCGCACCATCAGCACCGAGATGGGCAAGCCGATTCGTGAGGCCCGCGGCGAGGTGGCGTACTCGGCCGGGTTCATCAGGTGGTACGCCGAGGAGGCAAAGCGGACCTACGGCCAGGTGATCCCCAGCCACACGCCAGGCAAGCGCCTGCTGGCGCTGAGCCAGCCGGTAGGTCCCGTGTACGCGGTGACGCCCTGGAACTTCCCCACGGCGATGCTCGCCCGCAAGGTGGGTCCGGCGCTGGCCGCCGGCTGCACCCTGGTGGTCAAGCCGGCCGAGCAGTCGCCGGTGAGCGCCCTGCACATGGCCCAGCTGTGGCTCCAGGCCGGCGGGCCGGCCGGCACCCTGCAGGTGCTGCCGGCGCAGGATCCCGTGCCTGTCTCGGCCGTACTCATGGAGGACCCGCGCATCCGCAAGGTCACCTTCACCGGCTCCACCGAGGTGGGGCGCATCCTCTACCGGCAGTCGGCCCAGACCGTAAAGAAGATCTCGCTCGAGCTGGGCGGTCACGCCCCCTACATCGTTTTCGCTGACGCCGACATCGGCAAGGCGGTGCGGGAGGTCATCGCCTGCAAGTTCCGCAATACCGGCCAGACGTGCGTCTCGGCCAACCGCATCTACGTCCACGAGTCGATCGCCCAGGAGTTCAGTGAGCGTTACGTGGAGGCGACACGCGAGCTGCAGCTGGGCGACCCGCTCCTCGACAGCACCGACGTGGGCCCGCTCGTCGACGGGCAGGGCCTGGCCAAGGTCGAGGAGCACGTTCAGGATGCCGTCGGCAAGGGCGCAAAGGTGGCGCTGGGCGGCAGGCGCAGGGAGGGACTCTACTTCGAGCCCACCGTGCTCACCGGCGTGACCGGCGAGATGCGGCTCATGAGCGAGGAGACCTTCGGGCCGGTTGCCCCGATCCTCACCTTCCGCGACACGCGGGAGGCGGTCCGGCTGGCCAACGACACCCCATTCGGGCTGGCGGCCTACCTGTACACGAACGACCTGAGCCGCGCCTGGCAGGTGGCCGAGCAACTCGATTACGGGATCGTGGGCGTCAACGACGGCGTGCCGTCGGTGGCGCACGCCCCGTTCGGAGGCGTGAAGCAGTCGGGCCTGGGGCGCGAGGGCGGGCCGTGGGGCATCGAGGAGTACCTCGAGGTGAAGTACGTGTCGATGGGGCTGCCCGGAGAGGGGTGAGTCCGTGAACCATGGCCGTAACGGTTCACGGGATGAGGGGGAAACCTCGGTCCTGGCCGGTGATCCCCTCTCCCCCGACGAAACCGTGCGCACCGTTCTCGCGGCGATGAAGGAGGGGGCCACGGCAGGCGCGAGGGCGCTGTGGCAGGTCGGGGCGGCGCGGTTGCACAGGTCGCTGCGCTCCGAGGAACACCTCGCCCAGGTCCTGACCAACGACCTGTTCGCACCCCTCCTGAACCACGAGCGGGCCACCCTGCTGGCCCCGCAGTTCATCGCCAATACCGCCCGGCTCGAGCTGATCCTGCAGCTGCAGGGCGGGCAGGCGCGCTACCTCATCGCCATGGTCAGGCCCGGGCAGGGCGATATGGCAGGCCACTGGCTGGTGAGTGGCATCGAGCGGGAAGCCTGAGGGTTACCTCGCCGGCATGCGCACACGCACCGGTATCTCCAGCCACTGCGCCGAGCCGGAGCGGGGGGCCAACTCCAGGCGAACCGTCTGCATGCCCAGCTGTGCGTCGGCGGCAGCCATCAGTCGGACCGTGAGCGTTACCTCGTAAACAGGACCGGCATTGCGACCCGACGACTGGGAGGCAGTGCGGAGTGCACGGACCTGGCTAAGCTCCACCTGCCAGTTCGCCGGCGCCATCACCTGGTTCAGCGTGAAGCTGTTCGCCAGGTTGGTGCTTTCGGCATCCACCCCGGCCGGGATCCAGAAGCTGCCGCCCAGGTTGGAGGGGGCCAGGTCGAAGTGGGAGAGCGGCAGGGTGTAGCGGAGGAAAACCTCCTGCCCCTGCTCGAGCTCGACGGTCTCGCCCGGCACCACGTTGAGCGGGGCGCCGGCGGTGCTGCCCCTGACGGCGGGCGCGCAGGCCGCCAGGGCGAGCGCCAGCACCACCAGGACGGCAATCAGATTCCTGTTTCTCATGCTTCCTCCAAGTCGGTAAGGGGAGTCGTTTACAGCAGGTCGTTATACCGCTCTGCGCGTCCCACGGATACGGGCCGAAGGCGGGTCAGGCCTGCGCCAGCCGGTCGATGCAGGTGGGTTCCTGGAAGCGGGTGCTGTTCACCTGCCGGGACACCGGGTAGATCTCCACATCCTGCGCCGGTGAGTTCCCGAGCGTAGCCTCCAGGGCCTGACCGGAATCCTCCTCCGTGAGCCAGGTGTCCCACAGTCCATCCGGGACCAGTACGGGCATGCGGTGATGCAGCTCCTCCAGCTTGCCCTGGGCGGCAGTCGTCAGGATGGTGCAGCTCACCAGCCGCTGCCCGTCCCCCGCCTTGGAGCGCCACACTTCCATCAGACCCGCAAATACGAGTGGCGCGCCGCTCTCATAACGCACGAAGTAGGGTTGCTTCTCGCCATCCTGCTCCTTCCACTCGAAGAAGCCGGTGGCCGGAATGAGCACCCGGCCGCGCCGGAAGGCGTTGCGGAAGGCAGGCTTGCTCGCCACCTCCTCGCTGCGGGCGTTGAAGGTCGCCGCCTTCCAGTCGGCGGGATCGCGTACCCAGGAGGGCACCAGCCCCCAACGGGCGCGACCCAGCGCCCTCTCACCGCTTCTGTTGCGGTAGACCACCGGCACCAGTTCGGTGGGGGCGATGTTGTAGCGCGGTTCCAGGTCCAGTCCCTCCGGCGGGTGGAGGCCAAAGATGTCCTCGATATCCTGGGTGCTGTGCGTGAATGCGTAGCGGCCACACATGGCCCGAGTATAGCCGCGCAGGGCGCCTTAACCCTTGCTCCAGGTAGCGTCTGGAATCGGTCGTTTGTGGCGTCGGTGCTAGACTGTTGCGCATGAGCATGGAACATGTGTGCCCGAAGTACCACCGAGCGGTCGAACTGATCGGCCGCCGCTGGACCGGTGCCATCATCGTCCTGCTCCTGGAAGGGTACACCCGTTTTCACGAACTGGCACAAGGCGTGCCTGAGATGAGCGACCGCATGCTTTCCGAGCGTCTCAAGGAGCTCGAAAGTGAAGGCATCATCGTCCGGAAGGTCATTCCGGATACGCCGGTGCGGGTCGAGTACCACCTCACGCCAAAGGGCATGGCGTTGCGCGCTCCGGTGATGGCCATCCAGGAGTGGGCTGATGAACACGTGGAGTCGGCAACCGCCGGTCCGGTCCACTGACGCCTGATTAACGTTTCAGGCGTTGGCTGCAAACAGATCCTTCAGTGGGGCGCAGGAACCAGTTTCCTGCGCCCCACTGCTCGTTTCCGCTGAAGTCCGGGCAGCAGCTGCCCCGTCGAGAGGCAGCCGTCCCTACCTGCGACCCAGGAATCGTGATGCGGCGAACGCCGCCAGGCCCGCCAGGACCATCTTGCCCGTGCGCCCGGCGAGCGGGCTGTCCTCGCCCAGCAGCTGCTCCAGCAGGTCGGGATCCTTCTTCGCCGCCCGTTTGGTCATCTTGCCCAGCTCGGCGGGGGAGCTGGCCTCCTCCAGGTCGCGGCTGGTCGCCTGGCCGTGGTAGGCGCGCGAGCCGTCCTCACTCGCCGCCAGGTAGCGGCGGGCCAGGTCACGCCGCTGCTCCGGCGTCAGGTGCCCGAAGGCCTCCTCGTACTGCTGCAGCTCCTCGTCGCTCTCGTTGTCATCGGCCTGGGACATGATCTCCCGGAAGCGGTTGGCGGCCTCGGTCTGCGAGATCTCGTCCGGGTTCTCGCGGTACTTCCGCTCGAACTCCTGATACTCCTGCTCCCGCTTGGGATCGCTGAAGAATCCCTGCAACTTGTCGAACATGCGAACCTCCCTGCGCCAAGGGTGGTCCACATGTCGGGACATTTCCGTAAAGGGGGGGACTATTCGGGCCTACAGGGCGGTTATTCCGTTTACGGCCAGCTGGACCGCCAGCATGATGAGGATCATGCCCATCAGCCTCTCGATGGCGATCAACCCCCGCTCCTTCAGCACCCGGTAGAGCGCCGGGGCCGCCAGAAGCACCGCGGCGGTGCCCACCCAGGCCAGCAGCACCGCAATCACCCAGGTGCCGATATTGCCGCCGTCGGCCTTGGCCATGACGATCACCGTCGCCATCGCGGAAGGCCCGGCGATCAGGGGAATGGCCAGCGGCACGATGAACGGCTCGCCGCCTATCTGGTGGCCCATCACACCCTCCGGGGTGGGAAAGATCATGCGCAGGCCAATCACGCCCAGCACGATGCCGCCGGCTATCTCGACCGACTGCTCCTGCAGGCCAAGGAAGAGCAGGATATCGGGCCCCAGGAAGAGGAAGAAGAGCAGAACGCCCAGGGCGATGAGCAGCTCGCGGAAGACCACCTTGCGGCGCCTGGTCTTCTCGACATCCTTGAGCAGGGAGAGCACCAGCGGGGCGTTCCCGAACGGGTCCATAACGAAGAAGAGGACAACTGCCGCCGACCAAGCGTTAGCACCGACATCCATCCCGCCAGCGTAAACCGTGTCCGGTTCCGCTGCTGGTTACGAGGCTGCACACGCGACCCTGTACCAGGCGTCCTGTCGTACCTTGAGGCATGCCAGCTCAGGATGTTGTGCTCCTCCTCCCGCCCGATCCGGGCCTGTTCTTCGGGCATCGCGACCCCCTTGACGTACGGCTGGGCTCCGTAACGGGCCGGGCCCGGCATGAGGAACCGCTTTCCCTTGCGACCCTGCGTGAGGATCCCCGCTACCGCCGGGCCCAGGTGGTCATCCTGGGTTGCCCCCAGGACGAGGGGGTGCGCCGCAATGAGGGGCGGGCCGGCGCGCGCGAGGGGCCCCGGAAGTTGCGGGAAGCTCTCTACCGGCTTGCGCCCGGGCCGCTGCAGGGCAGCGACCTGCACCTGTTCGACGCGGGTGACACCGACACCGGGGGGACGCTGGAGGAGATACACGAGCGCCAGGCGGCGGCCGTTGAGGCCTTCCTGCAGGACGGCAAGCTCCTCATCATTCTGGGCGGCGGCAACGACATCTCCTATCCGGACGCGCGGGCTGCGTCCCGCTCGCTCCCGCAACTGCTGGCCTTCAACATCGACGCGCACCTCGACGTGCGCCAGGAGGAGCCGCGCAACAGCGGCACGCCCTACCGGCAGCTGCTGGACGGGGGGCACCTGGAACCGGAGCGGTTCTTCGAGGTGGGCTATCAGCACTTCTCTGCGGCCGCTGCACACCTCGACTACCTGGAGGAGGTCGGGGTCCGGGCGATCTCCCTCGAAGAGTGGCTGGCAGGCGGAGTAAGGCGCACCCTCGAAGAGCTGCTGCGCACCCCGGCGGGCGCACTCTTCTGGGGCCTAGACCTCGACGTGGTGAGCAGCGCTTACGCTCCGGGGGTGAGCGCGCCCAATCCGGTGGGACTGAGCGGCAGGGAGCTGTTGACCGTCGCGCGGGTGGCCGGCGGGGATGAGCGCACCCGGATCCTGGAGATCAGCGAACTCAACCCGGCCTTCGACATCGACTCCCGCACTGCGCGGCTGGCTGCCGCGGCCATTCACACCTTTCTCGTGGCGCGGTTCGGGCAGTAGCCGGACCGGCCGGTCCCATTCCTGCCCGCCTATACCGGCACAGCACGTGTCCTGAGGGGTTTCCCCGCGGCACTGCCGGCTTCCTGCCAGGCCTTATCTTGGAGTCACACACCTGACAGCGCGGCACGGCGTGCCGCAGGACGGGCAGAAGCGGAGGACGAAATGCTTTTGACGGACCAACCCTGCATTCCGGAGGGCCTGCAGTGGACTTCATAAAACGCAAGCAGGTACGGGCGCCCCGCGGCAGCGAACGAACCGCGAAAGGCTGGATTCAGGAGGCGGCCAAGCGGATGCTGCTCAACAACCTGGACCCGGAGGTGGCCGAGAATCCGGACGATCTCGTCGTCTACGGCGGCCGCGGCAAGGCGGCGCGCAGCTGGGAGGACCTCCAGCAGATCCTGAGGATCCTCGACCGGCTGGAGAATGACGAGACGCTGCTCGTCCAGTCGGGCAAGCCGGTGGGGGTGTTCCGCACCTTTCCGGAGTCGCCGCGGGTAATCATCGCCAACAGCAACCTGGTACCCCGCTGGGCCACCTGGGAGGAGTTCGACCGGCTGGACCGGGCGGGGCTCATGATGTACGGCCAGATGACTGCGGGCAGCTGGATCTACATCGGGACCCAGGGGATCCTCCAGGGAACCTACGAAACGTTCGCGGCAGCGGCGCGCAAGCATTTTGGCGGTACCCTCGCTGGGACCGTTACCGTTACCGCCGGGCTGGGTGGCATGGGTGGAGCACAACCGCTGGCCGTCACCCTGAACGGCGGCGTCGTCATAGTGGTCGAGATCGACCGGAGCCGGATCGAAAGGCGAATCGCCACCGGTTACCTGGACGAGTGGACGGAAAGCCTCGACGAGGCACTGGCGCGTGCCCAGGAGGCGAAGGAGGGGCGGCGGCCCCTGTCGATTGGCCTGCTGGGCAATGCCGCCCAGGTGCTTCCCGAGCTGGTGCGGCGTGGCTTCACCCCAGAGCTCGTGACGGACCAGACGAGCGCCCACGATCCCCTCTACGGCTACGTGCCGCCGTTGCAGGAGGACGAGGACCCCTCAAAGGCAAGGCAAAGCGATCCGGCCGGCTACCGCAGGCGCGTGCTGGAGGCGATGGCCGGGCATTGCGAGGCGATCGTGGCCATGCAGGACGCCGGCGCGATTGCGTTCGATTACGGCAACAACCTGAGGGCCTTCGCTCAGGAGGGTGGCTTCGGGCGGGCCTTCGCCTACCCGGGCTTCGTCCCGGCGTTCATACGCGACCAGTTCAGTGAGGGGCGCGGCCCCTTCCGCTGGGCGGCCCTTTCCGGCGACCCGGAAGACATCTACAGGACCGACCGGGCGCTGCTCGAGCTCTTCCCCGAGGACGAGGGCCTGCGCCTGTGGCTCACCGAGGGGACGAAGCGGATCTCCTTCCAGGGGCTGCCGGCGCGCATCTGCTGGCTCGGCTACGGGGAGCGCGACCGGGCCGGGTTGCTCTTCAACGAGATGGTTGCGAGCGGCGAGCTGAAGGCACCTATCGTAATTGGGCGCGACCACCTCGACTCCGGCTCGGTTGCGTCCCCCTACCGGGAGACCGAGGCGATGCTGGACGGCAGCGACGCGGTAGCCGACTGGCCGCTGCTCAACTTCGCAGTCAATGCCGTTTCAGGCGCGGGCTGGGTGAGTTTCCACCACGGCGGCGGGGTGGGCATGGGCTACAGCCTCCACGCCGGCCAGGTAGCGGTGGCCGACGGCTCGCCCGAGGCCGCGAGGCGGCTCGCCCGCGTCCTCCTCAACGATCCGGGCACGGGCGTCATGCGCCACGCTCACGCGGGTTACGACGACGCGAAGCGGGTGGCCCGCGAGCGCGGCGTGGACCTCGCGGGGACCGCCGGTCCGCGCCGCGGCAGGGACTCGGGTGGTGGTTAGGTGAGCGGCGACGCGCTGTTCACGAACATCGGCGAGCTCTGGACTCCCTTCGAGCGGGTCACGGAGGCGGCCATTGCGGTGCGTGACGGAACCGTCAGCTGGGTTGGCAGCGAGCGGGAGCTCCCGGACGAGTACCGTGGGTGGCCCGCCACCGACATGGGGGGCCGCGGAGTACTGCCCGGCCTGGTCGATGCTCATACCCACCTGGTGTGGGCCGGCGACCGGCTGGACGAGTACCGGCTGCGCTCGAAGGGCGCGGCCTACGAGGAGATCCTCGAGGCGGGCGGCGGCATCCACAACACCGTCAGCGCCACGGTCGCGGCGGGCGAGGAGGAGTTGCTGGAGCTGGCTCTGGAGCGCGCTCGGGTTTTCCTCGCGGGCGGAGTGACCACGCTCGAGATCAAGAGCGGCTACGGCGGCGAACCGGAGGCCGAGCTGAAGATGCTGCGCGTCATCCGCTCCCTGCAGGAGCGCGTGCCCCAGCGGCTGGTACCCACCCTCCTCGCGCACGTCATCCCGCAAGGCTGGGAGCGGGCGGAGTACCTGCGCGTCTTCACCCAGGAGCTCATCCCGATCGTGGCACGGGAAGGGCTGGCCACGGCGGTGGACGTGTTCTGTGATGTGGGGGCGTTTACTCTGCCTGAAACGGAGCGGATCTTCGAAGCTGCGGTCAGTCACGGACTGGCCGTCAAGGCGCACGCCGAGCAGCTCTCGCACACGGGCGCGACGGAGCTGGTTGCCCGTTTCAGGGGGCTCTCGGCCGACCACCTCGAGGAGGCGACGCCGCAGGACTGGCAGGCGCTGGCGCGGGCGGGCTCCGTCGGCATGATTCTCCCCGGTGCGACCGTGCTGCTGCGCAAGCGGTTCCCCGACGCGCGGGCGATGTGGGACGCCGGCGTGAAGGTAGCGGTCGCGACCGATCACAACCCCGGCTCAAGCCACTTCTACAGCCTGTTCCTGGCCCTGCAGCTGGGTATCGCCATGGGCGGGCTAAGCGTCGAGGAGGCCCTGCAGGCGGGCACAGCCAACGCGGCCGCCGCCCTGGGCGAACCGGAGCTGGGGCGACTGCAGGCGGGCAGTCCCGCTGACTTCCTCGTGACAGGTCAGGCGGGCGCCCTGCACCCCCTCTACACCTGGGGCACCACCGACCTCGCGGCCGTCTATGTCGCCGGGCGGGAGTCCTGGCGGGCCCCTGGGGCCAGGGTGGCCCGGTGATCGCCCAGCACCGGCACAGCACCCCGCTGCAGCTGGGCTCCCCCCTGACCCTGGGGGATGTCGTCGCCGTTGCCCGCCATGACCGGCCCGTCGCCCTGGCGCCCGACGTCACCCAACGGGTGGCGCGCAGCCGCCGGGTGGTCGACGAACTGGTCAGCAGCGGCCGCACCGTGTACGGCATTACCACCGGCTTCGGGCAGCTGGCGAACGTCCGGGTCGCCGATGGAGACGTGCGCGCACTGCAGCGCAACCTGATCCTCTCCCACGCCGCCGGCACCGGCGAGCCGTTCTCGCGCGAGGTGACCCGGGCGATGCTGCTCCTGCGCGCCCAGAGCCTCTCGCTGGGTTACAGCGGAGTGCGTCCCGAACTGATCGGGCTGCTGCTGGAGTGCCTCAACCGCGGCGTCCATCCGGTGGTGCCCTCGCAGGGCTCGGTGGGCGCAAGCGGCGACCTCGCTCCTCTGGCGCACATGGCGCTCACCCTCATTGGCGAGGGGGAGGCAGAGTATGACGGCACGCTCCTCCCCGCCTCACACGCCCTCGAGCGGGCAGGGCTCGAGCCGCTGGAGCTCGAGGCGAAGGAGGGGCTGGCGCTCATCAACGGCACCCAGGCGATGACGGCAGTGGGCGCGCTAGCGGTTCACGACGCCCTGGCCCTGTGCCAGGTTGCCGATGTCGCCGGCGCCGTGTCCCTGGCCGCCTTGCGCGGCCTGGTCGGTGCGTTCGATGAGCTGGTGACGACGGTACGCGACCAGCGGGGCGCCGGCGAGACGGTCGCCAACCTGCGCGGCCTGCTGGAAGGCCGGCTGGAGGACACCGCAGGCCGGGTCCAGGACGCCTACAGCCTGCGCTGCATGCCGCAGGTGCACGGGGCGAGCCGGGGCGCGCTCGAGCACGTACGCGAGGTGCTGGAGCGCGAGGTCAACAGCGTCACCGACAATCCGCTGGTCGATGCCGATGGGGAGCGGATCCTGAGTGCCGGCAACTTCCACGGGCAGCCGGTAGCCCTGGCGATGGATTACGCGAAACTGGCGATCGCCGAGCTGGCCAACATCTCGGAGCGGCGTACGGCGCGCCTGCAGGACCCGGCGCTCTCGGGCCTGCCGCCTTTCCTGACTGAGGAGCCGGGCCTCAACTCGGGCCTGATGATCACCCAGTACACGGCCGCCAGCCTGGTGAGCGAGAACAAGGTGCTGGTGCACCCGGCCAGCGCCGACAGCATTCCCACGAGCGCCAACCAGGAGGATCACGTTTCGATGGGCACGATAAGTGCCCGGCAGGCGGCGCAGGTGCTGGACAACACCACGAAGGTCATCGCCATCGAACTGCTGAACGGCGCCCAGGCGCTCGAGCTGGCAGCCGTCGCACACCCGGGCGAGGGTGTGGAGCGGGCCTGGCGGGCGGTCCGGGGCGTCGTGGAACCCCTGCGGGGCGACCACATGCTCGCTGGCGACCTCGAGAAGGTCGCCGGGCTCATCAGGAGCGGCGAACTCGCGCGGGTGCTCGCCGCCGAGCGCTAGCGCACCGCGCTATTTGAAGATGCGCCAGCTGAACGGATAGCGGTAGTGGATGCCCTTCCTCGCCTGGACGGCCGCGACGATGGGCATCACAACCGCTGCGATCCCCACCAGCATGAGCAGCGGAATGGCGATCACCAGACCTATCAGCGTGATGGCCAGCAGGAACGAGGCGACCAGGGTTATCACCATCGTCAGCTGAAAGTTGAGGGCCTCGAGGCCCTGCTCATTGACGAACTCGTACTCGTCCTTCTTCCATAGCCAGACGACGAGCGGGCCCAGCACGAATCCGACGCCGTTGCCGAGAAGCCCTACGAGGGCAGAGAGATGCGCCGCCATCGCCCAATCCCTCGCCGCCTGTTCGTTGCGGTCTATCTGTGCCACAGCAGCTCCTTCGCTTCAGATACGCACATTCTGACACCTGTGCAAGCCAGGAGGGACAAACGCCCCGGCGAATGAACGTATGATGAAACCAACATGGACACGATTATCCAAGTAGGAGGTTTCATGTTTTCCGAACAGCAACCCCAAGCCTTCTATCCCTCGACGGGAGGAACCCGTGGCAGTTAACACCCCCGCAGTTTCTGACCGGCATTCCTACCGGGAGACCAAAACCACCACGCCTGCCGCAGCACCTCCTCACGTCGAGAGGGACCCGCAGGTAACCCGGCTCATCTACGCCTACATGGGCTTCGCGACGTTCTGGCTGCTCGTCGGTACCTTCATAGGCGAATACCTGGGCATCAAGTTCACGATGCCCGACCTCGAGCAGATCCCCTGGCTCTCATTTGGCCGGTTGCGGCCGGTCCACACCAACGCCGTCTTCTGGGGCTGGTCGTCGCTCGCCCTGATAGGTCTCGCCCTCTTCGTGGTTCCCAAGACGAGCAACCGCAGGCTCTTCAGTCCCCGGCTTGGCTGGCTAAGCCTCGTCATGATCAACGTGGCGGTGCTCGCCGGCACGCTTACCCTCATGGCCGGCATCAACAACGGTGGCGGCGAGTACCGCGAGTACATCTGGCCCGTCCAGCTGGTCTTCGCAAGCGCTGTCATCATCGTCGCCTACAACCTCATCAGGACGGTCGCGACCAGGCGCGTGAAGGAGATCTACATCTCCAACTGGTACATCGTCGCGGCATTCCTGTGGACGATCGTGGTCGTGGTGATCGGCTACACGCCCTTCTTCCAGACCAACCCGATCAGCCACTCGGTCATCCAGGGCTATTTCATGCACATGGGCGTGGGCATGTGGTTCACACCGCTCGCCCTGGGCCTCACCTACTACTTCCTGCCCCGCCTGCTCAACAAACCGATCTACTCGTACTCGCTGGGCGCCCTGGCCTTCTGGACGCAAATGCTCTTCTACACGCTCATCGGCGCGCACCACTTCGTCTTCGCCCCGGTGCCCTGGTGGATCCAGACCATCGCCGTGATCTTCAGCGTGGGCATGCTGATTACCCTGGTCGCCGGTACCGGCAACTTCCTGCTCACCATGAAGGGCAGCTTCCGCAAGGTCTTCCGCAGCTACACTCTCCTCTTCATCCTCGCCGGAATCCTCGCCTACTTCTTCTGGTCGGCCCAGGGTTCGCTGGAGGCGCTGCGTACGCTGAACCTCGCCTGGCACTTCACCAACTTCACGGTGGCGCACTCGCACCTGACGATGTACGGCTTCATCGCCTTCCTCATCTGGGGCGGCATCTACGCCCTGCTGCCGCAGCTCACCCAGCGCGCGCCCTCCCGCTTCCTGGTGGGCACCCACTTCTGGCTCGCCCTGATTGGCCTGGGGGTTTACAGCATCCCGCTCATGATCGGCGGCACCATGCAGGGCCTCTCCTGGATCGCCGGCGCCCCCTTCATCGAGTCGGTGATCACGATGATGCCCTTCTGGATCTGGCGGGCAGTAGGCGGCAGCCTCATGTTCATCTCCCACGTCGTATTCGCCTACAACGTCTGGGTCATGCGTCCGGTGACCCAAACGGCGCAGGCCACGGAAACTGCTGCGGCACAGGCAGGGGTGACGGCATGAAGAACATCCACAGCAACCACAGGCTCCTCTTCTCCACGATCCTTATCGGCTTCATCGTCCTCTCGGTGGCACTGGCAGTTGGCCCGGCCATCTGGGTGGAGCAGAACATGCAACCCATCGAAGGCACCTCACCGCTCACCGAACTGGAGAAAGAGGGCCTGAAGATCTACGTGGGCGAAGGTTGCGTGGGCTGCCACAGCCAGCAGATTCGTCCGCTCGAGATGGACAGCCCCTACGGTCGGGCCTCGATCCCGGCCGATTACGCGCACCACGGTCCCCTCGGGCCGTTTGGCCCCTACGCCCCCGGCGTTCTGGGCACACAGCGCACGGGACCGGACCTGGCCGATGTCGGCACCCGCCAGCCCAGCGACGTGTGGCAGTACATCCACCTCTACAATCCCCGGGCAGTAGTTCCCGACTCGATAATGCCGGGCTACCCGTGGCTCTTCGAGGTCGTCGAGGAGGCCGGCCCGGACGACGTGGTCGTGCCCATTACCGGTGAATACGCTCCCGACGAGGGGCAGCTGGTGGCCACCGAAAAGGCCCAGGCGCTCGTCGCCTACATGCTGGCCCTCAAGCAGGCGCCGCTGGAAAGCGCAGAGGTGAGCCATGAGTAACCTGCTGAGCCAGCTCCTGCCGCTTGCCAACGCAGCCACCGACTTCATCTTCTCCCCGGGCGGCCACAGCGCCGAACTGACGGGAATCGTGGACATAGTCATCACAGTAATAGGCTCGATCGTGGTGCTGGGGGTCATCGTGGCGACGGTCGTCTACCTCCTGCGCCCCCGGGAAGAGGACGAGAACCACATCAAGCGCCGCATCCTGAACGACGGCCCGGGAAGTGAGGCAAGGGAATCATGAGCCGGCCCACGAACCACGTAGACGTCTTCCTCAACGATGACGCAGAGCCAATCGCCAGCTACCGCCCACCCCTGCAGTTCGATCTCGACACGAGCGAGCTGCCGGACGGGCGGCACACCCTGCGCATCGAGGCGTACGACTCCGAGGGGACGAAGGGCGTGCGCGAGATCTCCTTCACCGTCCGCAACGGACCCGGCATCGACGTGAAGGGGGTGCGCGACAACGATGTTGTCGACGGCAAGGTCGCGCTCACCATCAACGCCTTCGGCGGGGCGGTGGAGACGAACTGGGAGGCATCGAGGGCAGAGACACCCAGGCCCGTGCCCTACTGGGCCTGGGGCCTGCTCGTGGTGCTTATAGCCTTTGGCCTCTATTACGGCTTCACCACCTGGAACCCGCCGGGAGAGGTAGTCGCCAGGCAGGAGGGCCGGGTTGTCGCCCAGTCCGGTACCCCACCGCCGGCGCAAGGGGCAGGCGAGGGCGCGTCACAGCAGGGGCCGACTGACGGCGGCGAGGGTGATACTGGCGCGGCTGTAGCGGTCGCCGGGTTCGACAGGGAGCTGGGCGAGCGCGTCTACGGTGCCAGCTGCTCTAGCTGTCACCAGGCGAACGGCCAGGGCTTGCCGGGCGCGTTCCCGCCCATGGCGGGCGATCCTGTTGTGCTCGCCGACGACCCGACTGAGCATATCGACATAATCCTGCACGGCCTCCAGGGCAAGGAGATCAACGGTGTTGCCTACGCTTCACCCATGCCGGCCTTCGCTTCGCAGCTTAGCGACGAGGAGATTGCGGCGGTCATCAACTACACGCGCACCAGCTGGGGCAATGACTCTCCCCTGGTAGCTCCTGAAGAGGTGGAGCGGCTGCGCTAAGCCGTTCCCGACGGTTCACCCGAATTCCGTCACGGTCTCCGGCCGTGGCGGAATTCTTTTTACCGTTCCCGGGAATCAACCGGTGAGGTCGGTGCGGCGCAGCAGGGTGGCGTTGATGGCGACCACTATGGTGGAGATGCTCATGAGGATGGCGCCCACGGCCGGCGACAGCAGGAAGCCCGCCCAGGCGAGAACGCCTGCCGCGAGTGGGATGGCGACGGCGTTGTAGCCGGTGGCCCAGCCCAGGTTCTGGATCATCTTCCGGTAGGTCGCCTTCGAGAGGCGCAGGGCGGCCAGCACGTCGCGGGGGTCGTCCTCGACCAGCACCAGGTCGGCCGATTCGATGGCGATATTCGTACCGGCCCCGATGGCGATCCCCAGGTTCGCCTGGAGGAGGGCCGGGGCGTCGTTGATGCCATCCCCGACGAAGGCGACATTGCCGTCGCGCTGCAGCTCGCCTACCAGCCGGGCCTTATCGCCGGGCAGGACCCGTGCGTAGTAGCGGTCCATGCCCAGCTCAGCTGCAACCGTGCGGGCTACCGCCTCGGAGTCGCCGGTGATCATCACCGTCTCGATTCCCTGCTCCTGCAGGCCGCGTATCGCCTCCCGGGCGCTGGTGCGCACCTTGTCTGCCAGGGCGAAGACGGCGAGTACCCGGGCCTGGTCCATGAGGGCTATGACGCTCTCGCCGCGGTCCTCTGCCTGAGTCAGTCCGCTTTGCAACGCTTCGGGCAGTTCGAGTCCCTGCTCGCCTATCCATTCGGGCCGCCCCACGGTGTAACCGGTACCGTCGACCTCGCCGCGCACGCCCTTGCCCGCCACGACGCTGAAGTTGCTGACGCGGGGGATGTTCAGCTCCAGCTCCTGCGCCCGCTCCACGATGGCGTTCCCCAGCGGGTGTTCGCTGGGCACCTCGAGGGCGGCTGCGATCTGCAGCGCCTCCCGCTCGCCGGCACCCTGCACGAAGGTTGCACGGACCTCGAAGCGCCCCTCGGTGAGCGTGCCGGTCTTGTCGAAAGCGACCACGTCTATATCGCGGGCGCGCTCGAACGCTTCGCGGTTGCGGACGAGGATGCCGTGCCGCGCGCTCAGCGCGGTGGCGTTCACGGTGACCAGGGGGATGGCCAGGCCCAGCGCGTGGGGGCAGGCGATGATCAGCACCGTAACCGTCCGGGTGATCGCCTGTTCGACGCCCGGCGTGAGCGCGAACCAGACGAGGAAGGTGAGTATGCCCGCGCCCAGCGCTATGTAGAAGAGCCAGCCCGCCGCGCGGTCGGCCAACACCTGGAAGCGGCTGCGCGAGGACTGGGCCTGCGCCACGAGGCGCTGCATTTGCGACAGGGTCGTGTCGTCCCCCGTGCGCGTGACGCGCACCGTGACGGCTCCCTCACCGTTGATGCTGGCCGCCACCACCTCATCTCCGGCAGCCTTGGCGATGGGCTTCGACTCCCCGGTGAGGAACGACTCGTCGGTACTGGTGTCGCCCTGTTCGACTACGCCGTCGACAGGGACCTGCTCGCCCGGCCGTACCAGGATCAGGTCGCCTGTCCGCAGGCGGTCCACGGTCACCTCGACGAACTCGCCGTCCTCCATGCGTCTGGCCGTACTGGGCACC
This sequence comes from uncultured Trueperaceae bacterium, assembly GCA_937983275.1. Classification (GTDB taxonomy): domain Bacteria; phylum Deinococcota; class Deinococci; order Deinococcales; family Trueperaceae; genus CALKAI01. Next base: position 43,722 of record CALKAI010000039.1, read on the forward strand.
AGCTCCATCAGTTCGTCGAGCGCCCTGGAGGCGCCTTCGACGCTGGCCATCTCCAGCCAGTGGCCCAGCAGCATGATGGTGATGAGGGTGGCGAGTTCCCAGTAGAAGGGCATGCCGGGCAGGCCCAGGGTCACGGCCAGGCTGTAGAGGTAGGCGACCGTAATTGCCAGGCTTATGAGCGTCATCATGCCGGGCTGGCGTCCGGCCAGCTCCTCGCGGGCGCCCCGCAGGAACACGGTCCCGCCGTAGAAGAAGAGAACCGTGCCCAGGACCGGGTTTACCCACCCGGAACCGGGAAACTGCACCGCCTCATAACCCAGCCACGCCTGCAGCTGCTCGGAGAAGTAGAGGATCGGCAGGGTGAGGAGCAGGCTTATCCAGAACTTGTCGCGGAAGGCCTGGGGGCTGTGATGGGCATGCGCGTCGTGGCCGCCGTGTCCGTGGTGCCCGTGGTGCCCATGACCGCCGTGGTCGTGGTGCTCAGCGTGACCTGACTCGTGGAGCTGCCCGGCGTGCTCCTCCAGCTGGGAGTCGTGTGCCGCATGGCCGGTGTGCGCATCGCCGGTATGCGGATCCCCGGTCTTGTCGTGTCTGGCCATTGACTCTCGCCCTCCTGGACAGCCTGCCGCAGTAGCGCTGCGTCGACTTCCCCATGAGTATCACAGGGGCACGCGACCGCCCGGTCTCCGCAGCCCAAAGAGGGGTGGCGGGCATCCGGTTGAAACACCGGAACCCGCCACCTGCAAGCCGTCCTGTATTTGTTTCGAAACTACATACCCGCAGAGTCTTCGGCTTCGTCTTCCGCGGGATTGGCCGGGGTGTCTCCGCCTGGACCGGCGCCGTCCATGTCGTCCTCGCCCTCACCCGGTGTGGTGGGCTCATCCATTCCTGGTGTGGCTGGCTCGTCCATGCCCGGCTCCTCATCGCCAGGTGCGCCGGGCGTTTCAGGCGTCTCCATGTCTGGAGTGTCCGGGGTTTCGGGTGCCGCGGGCGTGTCAGGAGTTTCCGGTGCGGCGGGCTCCTCCATGGCGTCTTCCTGCTCGCCCTCCATACCTGCGCCGCCGCCGGCGACACCCTGGATCATCTCGCCTTCGGGCGAAACGACGAACCAGCGGTCACCTACGCCCTGGCCGGCAGTGTCGCCCGGCTGGGTGTCGGCAGCGAAGTAGTAGAGCGGCCAGCCGTTGTAGACGACCTGCTGGCGGCCGTCGACGTCGGCGACGTAGAGCAGCTCGGTGTCTACCTGGCCTTCGGCGTCGGTTGCGATGGTGACAGCGCCGTCCTGTGCCAGGAATGGCGGCCAGTTCACCAGACAGTCGTCAAGGCATTGTGCCGCCTCCGGCCGTACGCCCGAGCTCATCGGCTCGAGGTCGCCCACGGCCTGGGCGTCGTCAACGAAGAGGTAGAGCGTGCGTCCCTCGGCATCCGTGAGGAACGAGCCGAGCTCAGAGGTATCCGAGACCGAAACCGATGCACCGTCCTGGGCTGCCACCAGCCCGAACAGCAGAGACATGCCCAGTACTACCCATAACCGCCTCATACCATCACCCTCCCTAGCTTTTCAGTAAGCAAGAGAAGAGTAGACCGGGGGGTGGAATCAGACTGTGCCGCTACTCCGGATGACGGCGCAGATAGGCCTTAACGAACGGGCAGCGCGGCTCGATCCGGTGCCCCTCACGCCGCGCGTGGTCGATGCCGGCCTTCACGAGCCTGGTGGCGATCCCCCGCCCCCGGTGCGCTTCCGGTACGCGGGTACTGGTGAATACCATGTCCGTACCGTCCAGCTCGTACTCGAGGACCGCCAGCTCGTCCCCCAGCTGCACGTCGAACCGGCCCTCCTCCGGGTTGTGCCGGACTTCGTTGTTCTGTGCCTGCTCGCTCATGGTTTCCTTAGCCTCAAGGATGGCAGTTTTCAGGCGGCTGCTGTGTGGCGCCGGTCAGTGGTAGGCGGTCGCGGCGATCCTGTATCCTCCGTGAACACCGGGCCCAGCAACTAGGTCGCGGGAGGAGGATCAGGATGGCCGGAGACAAGGCGGGCAGCAAGAGCGATAAGGGCGGTTTCTCGGAGGCAGAGAAAACCGCCATGAAGGAGCGCGCCCAGGAGCTCAGGTCCGAAAGCGGCCGGAAGGGCCGCGGGGGCCCGAAGAAGGGCGAGCGCGACCTGCTGGCGAAGATCGAGGAGATGCCCGAGCCCGACAAGGGCATGGCAGCGCGCCTCCACGAGATCGTGATGGAAGCAGCGCCGCAGCTGGAACCCCGGACCTGGTACGGCATGCCCGCCTGGTCGAAGGAGGGCAAGGTCATCTGCTTCTTCCAGGGCGCGCAGAAGTACGACACCCGCTACTCGACCTTCAACTTCAACGACAGCGCCAGTCTCGATGACGGCCCCATGTGGCCCATAGGCTTTGGCCTTACGGAGCTCACCCCGCAGGTGGAGAAGGAGCTGGCCCGGCTGGTCAGCAGGGCGGTTGGCGGGTAGCGAGCCGAAGCGGCCGTGCGGGCGGTGGTAATCTCGTGAGGTACGGCCCTGCGGGGCCGGCGGAGAACACAGCCTGTGCGCACATCATCAAGAGCAACACCCCAACGGCGAAAGACGAGAAGGGGACCGGTCCTGGCGGCACTGGTCCTCTCGATGTTCATGGCGGCCATCGAGGGGACGATCGTGGCCACGGCGATGCCCAACATTGCGGGGTCGCTGGGGAACTTTGCGCTGTACAGCTGGGTGTTCTCGGCCTACCTGCTCATGCAGGCGGTGACCACCCCGATGTTCGGGAAGCTCTCCGACCTCTACGGCCGCAAGCCGGTCTTCGTCATCGGTGTGCTCGTCTTCCTGGCGGGCTCAGTGGCGTGCGGGCTGGCCCCTTCGATGGAGTGGCTCATCGTCTTTCGCCTGGTGCAGGGCATTGGCGCGGGTGCCGTGCAACCGACAGTCAGCACCCTGGCCGGCGACCTCTTCGCGTTCGAGGAGCGGGCCCGGGTTCAGGGGTGGCTGTCGAGCGTGTGGGGCCTCTCGGCGATCCTTGGCCCGCTGGCCGGTGGGCTCATCGTGGAGAACTTCCACTGGGCGTGGATCTTCTGGATCAACGTACCCTTTGGCCTCGTCTCCATCCTCGTGGTCATGCTGTTCCTGCACGAGGAGATCGAGAAACGCCGGCGCTCGGTGGATTATGCCGGCCTGTCGCTCTTCCTGGTGGGCATCTCCTCGCTCATCGTCCTATTGACCCAGGTGGCCGCGCTCTCCTGGCCGGCGCGGCTGGGCCTCCTCGTCGCAGCCGCGGTCTTCCTTGTGCTGTTCTGGCGTCAGGAGGGCCGTGCCCCGGAGCCGATGATGCCGCTCTCGCTGTGGCGCGACCGCCTGGTGCGGGCGGCGAACATCGCCAGCATGGGAGCCGGGATGGTGATGATCGCCGTAATCACCTACGTGCCCACCTATGCGCAGGGGGTGCTGGGCACTTCGGCACTCGTCGCCGGCTTCACCCTGACGACCATGTCCATCGGCTGGCCCATCGCCTCGGTGGCCGCCGGCAAGCTGATGGTGGGCCGCGGCACCCGGTTCACGGCGCGCGCGGGCGGCCTGGCGCTGTTCACAGGCTCCGCGATGTTCACCCTGTTGAATGCCTTCCCCTACGCCCTCTACGCGGCGGCCTCCTCGCTGATGGTGGGCGTCGGCATGGGACTCCTCATGACCACCTTCCTGGTGGCGGTGCAGACGCGGGTCGACTGGGCGCAAAGGGGAGCGGCCACCGCCACCAACCTGCTGATGCGCTTCCTGGGCAATGCCCTGGGCGCCGCGCTGCTGGGCGGTGTCATCAACGCCAGCCTCATGAACTTCCTGCGTCGCACCGGCCTGGATGAGCAGGTGGCGCTCGATGATGTGACCCGCCTGCTGGGCGAAGGGGCCACCTTCGATGCGGAGCTGGCGGGGCTGGTATCTGCCGGGTTGTCCGACGCCCTGGGCCTGGCATTCCTCGTGATGGCCGGACTTGGCTTCGTTACCCTGCTCGTCACCTTCACCGTGCCGGAGCTGAAGAGGGAATCGTGAACAGGGTGTTCGGAGAGGCTTGACAACCCTTTGGTTTAGGCCTAAAGTCATTTCTGTGAGCACGGCCAGCCCTACTACCAATCGCAGGAGCGAAGCGCTACACAGCCCGGCCGTCCTGGCCTGGCTGCGAATGAACCGCGTCGTGAGCCGGACCCATCAGGCGGCTGCCGAACTCCTTCGGCAGCGCGGGTTGACCCACGCGCAGTTCGACGCGATTGCGCAGGTTGGCGCTGGTCGTGACCTCACGCAACAGGAGCTTGCCAAGCGTCTGCTGGTGACCCAGGGGAACGTGTGTCAGCTCCTCGATGGGCTCGAGAAGAAGGGCCTGGTCAAACGCCAGAAGGTGGGGCGCAGCAATCATCTGCACCTGACGCCCCGCGGGCAGGAGGTTTTCAGCGAAGTCGTGCCGGAGCATGAGAAGTGGCAGGCAAGCCGCATGAACGCACTTACGGAGGCAGAGCAAAAAGAGCTCCTGCGCCTCCTCCGCAAGCTCGACCACTCCCAGAAGTAACGCCTCAACCCCCTGACGCTCTCTTTTTTTTGACTTTTTACTTTAGCTCTAAAGTTTTTTATTCGCAGCCCTTGGCGCGAAACCCCTAAACCTGGAAAAGGCAGGTAGGAAATGGAAATCAATACTGATCTCGCTCTGTTAATCGTACGGCTCGTAGTCGGCGTCCTGATGATGGGTCACGGCGCCCAGAAGCTCCTCGGCTGGTTCGGGGGTCACGGCCTGGCCGGAACGACCGGCTGGCTGGAAAGCATGGGCCTGCGCCCCGCGGGCTTTTGGGCACTCTCGGCCGGTGTCGCCGAAATGGGTGGCGGCCTGCTGCTCGCCCTGGGCCTCCTCACCCCGCTCGGCGCAATCGGAGTTGGCGCTGCGATGCTCATGGCGATCCTGCTCGTGCACGGCACCAAGCTGTGGGTAACTGACGGCGGCGGCGAATACAACCTCGTTCTCGTGGTCACCTCGATCGCGCTTATCCTCACCGGTCCGGGCGCCTACTCCCTCGACGCCGCGCTGGGCATCGCCCTCGACCCCACGCTCGTGATCGCGGTTGCAGTGCTGGCACTGCTTGGCCTTACCGTGGCCCTGACTACCAAGCGCGCTCCCGCGCCGCAGCAGGCTTAACGCAAAGCAAACGCCAGGTATCAGACAGCCAGGGACTGAAGGAAAGGAGGCCCGGAAATGAGCATCGAAGGTCTGCACCACATCACCCTCATAGGCAGTGACGCGCAGAGGACGATCGACTTCTACACCCGCACCATGGGCCTGCGCCTCGTGAAGCGCACGGTGAACTTCGACGACCCCGGCTCCTACCACTTCTACTTCGGCGACGCGAAAGGCAGCCCGGGAAGCATCATCACCTACTTCATCATCCCGGGCGCGGCCCGCGGCCGCACGGGCATGGGCGGCACGCACCATTACGCCCTCACCGTCACCGATGGCAAGGCGCTGCGGAAGTGGAAACGCTACCTCACCGACAAGGGCGTCAACGTCAACGGACCGCTGGACCGCTACTACTTCGAGTCGCTCTACTTCCGCGACTCCGAAGGCGCCATCGTCGAACTGGCCACCCGCGGCCCCGGCTGGACCCGCGACGAGCCGGCCAACGCCCTGGGCGAGCAGCTGCTGCAGCCGCCGGAAGAGATGGTGCGCGGCAACCGCGACACTGCCCGAATAGCGGCCGACACCCACCCCGAACCTGTTCCGGCCATAACGGACGACATGCGGCTGGGCGCCGGGATGCACCACATCAGCATCATCGGCTCCGACATTGAACGCACCAACGACTACTACTCGGAAGTCCTGGGCTTGCGGCTCCTCAAGCGCACCGGGAACTTCGACGATCCCAACAGCGCCCACTGGTACTGGGGCGTGGGCGACGGGGACCCCGGAACCGTAGTCACCTACTTCGAACTCGACCCACAACGCATCGCCCCGGCGGTTATGGGCGCCGGCCAGACCCACCACATCGCCCTCAACGTCCCTGACGAAGAGGCACAGCTGGAGATGCGCGAGCGCCTCGCCACGGCCGGCTTCAGGGTCTCCCCCGTCATGGACCGCACCTACTTCAAGAGCGTGTACAGCAGCGACCCCGACGGCCACATCATCGAAATCGCGACCGCCGGGCCCGGTTTCGACTACGACGAGCCGGCCAGTGAGCTGGGCAAGCGACTGATGCTGCCCGACTGGCTGGAGGGGCACCGCGAGCAGATAGAGCGCGCACTGCCGCCTATCGACGTCCCCGAGTGGCAGGAAGCACAGGTGGCCCGATGAACACTGTTCACCAACCGCGTATCGTCGCGCAGACCGGCGAACCGCTGGAGACGGCCACCGCGGCCATGGTCATGGTCCACGGCCGCGGCGACAGCGCCCGCGGCATCCTGGGCCTTGCCAATGTGCTCGACGTTCCCGGCGTCGCCTACGTGGCGCCCGAGGCGACCGGCAACACCTGGTACCCACACTCGTTCCTGGCGCCGATGGAGAGCAATGAGCCGTGGCTTTCCTCTGCCCTCCAGGCTGTCCAGGGCGCCGTCGAGGAGGTGGCCAGCGCGGGAATTCCCTTTGAACGCATCTTCCTGCTGGGCTTCTCGCAAGGGGCCTGCCTCGCCAGCGAGTTCGTCGCCCGTAACGCAAGGCGATACGGCGGCCTGGCGGTCCTCTCCGGCGGCCTCATTGGCCCGGAGGGCACGCCCCGCGACTACGAAGGCTCGCTCGAGGGCACGCCGGTATTTCTGGGCTGCAGCGACATCGACTCGCACATCCCGCTGGAGCGCGTGAAGGAGACGACCGCGACCTTAGGGCGCATGGGGGCAGCTACCGACGAGCGCATCTACCCGGGAATGGGCCACACCGTGAACACCGACGAGGTCGATGCCGTCCGGAATCTGCTGAAAGGCGTAAGCCAGGAAGCAAAATAGCCCCGCACGCCATCGGCTACGATGGGGCATGGAGCTCGATTTCCGCGGAGAGATCTGGTACTGGCGGGGACCCGCCCCGTTCTACTTCGTCTGGGTTCCGGAAGAGCAGTGTGAACTGCTGCGGGCCGTCTCCCGGTTCGTTACCTACGGCTGGGGCATGATCCCGGTAAAAGTCAGCATTGGCGGCAGCCAGTGGGAAACGTCCCTCTTTCCGAAGGAGGGGCGTTATCTTGTGCCTGTAAAGGCAAGCATCCGCAAGGCAGAGAACCTGGGCGACACCGACGCCGTCCACATCCGGTTGTCGGTGGCCGGCATCGAAGGGTAAATCAGGCAGTTCTGTCCAGGGCCAGGCGCCAGCAGATCGGTAGGGAGCTCCACATGAAGCCAGCGCAACCGCACAAAGTCTCGCCATTCCTGATGTTCACGGGCCGGGCCGAGGAAGCCCTGACGCTCTACGCCAGCGTCTTCGACGACGCGGAGATCCTGTCCATCCACCGCTGGGGCCCGGACGGGGCCGGCCCCGAGGGCACGGTCATGAACGCGACCTTCCGCATCGGGGACCAGGTACTGATCGCGTTCGACAGCCCGCCGGTCCACGCCTTCGACTTCACACCCTCGCTCTCACTGTTCGTGAATTGCGACAGCGAGGAGGAGATCGACCGGCTGTACGAGGAACTCTCGGAGGGTGGCGACGTGATGATGCCGCTCTCCAGGGACGAGCCGTTCGCAGAGAAGTTCGCCTGGGTGTCCGACCGCTTCGGTGTCTCCTGGCAGCTTTCGCTGAACAGTAACGTCGACCAGTAGCAGGAAGGTGGGGCCTACGCCTTCTTGACCACGCTCGACTTGAGTCGCATGCGGCCAATCCCATCGATCCGGCAGTCGATGTCGTGACCGTCAACCGGCTCGACCAGCCGGATGTTGCGGACCTTGGTCCCCGCCTTGATCCCGCCGGCACTCCCCTTGACCTTGAGGTCCTGGACCACCACGACCGAGTCGCCGTCACTCAGCAGGTTCCCTACCGAGTCACGAACCTCGGCACCGGCTTCTGTTTCCTGAACCTCGTCCGGGTTCCACTCGAAGCCGCAAATGGAGCAGGCCAGCAGCCCGCCAATCTCGTAAGTGTGCTCACTGGCGCACTCAGGACACATTTCGACAGGGGCGTTCATAAGGGCATCGTAGCCCGGGCCGCCGGAAAGCCGGTATCGGGAGGTCCTCGGGGCCTGCGGCAGCACTCTTGCCGTCCGGTTACTGGCCAGCGGTTACCATCGGGGTCCAAGGAGGCGGCCATGGACAAGTCACGCAAGCCTGCATCGACCCGCAAACCACCCGAGCCCGCTGACAGCCACGCCCCGATCGCCGACTGGATGACCCGGCTCATGCCCGACCTGCAGCCGATAGTCCAGAACATCGACGAGCAGATCCGCGCGGCAGTACCCGACGCCCAGTTCGCAGTGAAGTGGCGCAAGGCCTACTACGGCCTGCCGGAGCAGGGCTGGATCATCGAGATGGTTGCCTACGACGTCTCGGTCAACGTCGTCTTCCTGGGCGGCGCCGACTTCGAAAACCCTCCGCCCCTGGGCACCACCGGACGGACCCGCTATATCAAGGTGAAGACTCTGGAGGAGGCCCAGGCTCCGGAGCTGGGGCAGTGGATCGAGGAGGCCCGCCAGGTGCCGGGTTGGCAGTAGGAGATCGGGCCCGCCAGAGGCGAAGGGGATAGGCTGGTGCGGTAATGATCAGCGGTTCAGCAGCTTCGACGCCCCAGACTCTCCTCTCCAGCTTCACCACGCTCCGCGTGGGTGGCCCTGCGCGCCGGATGGTGCGCGCGCACGATGAGGCCGCCCTCCTGCAGGCCGTGCAAGCGGCCGATGCGCAGGGAGAACCTCTCCTTCTCATCGGTGGCGGCTCCAACTTGCTCATTGCTGATGACGGCTTCCCGGGAACGGTCGTCCTGATTGGTGGCGGCCCCCGCGAGCCCGAGATCGTTGGTGAAGGCGACGGGCATGTGGATGTCCGCGTCGCCGCCGGGCACCCCTGGGACGACCTCGTCGCTCTGACGGTGGGGCGCGGCTGGGCTGGTCTCGAAGCGCTCTCCGGCATTCCGGGTCTGGCAGGCGCCACCCCCGTTCAGAACGTGGGCGCCTACGGGGCAGAGGTAAGCCAGGTCCTCCTCTCCGTTCACGCCTGGGACCGGCACGAGGGGCGGCTGCTGACACTTGCGAACGAAGATCTCGGGTTCAGCTACCGGAACTCACTGCTGAAACGCACCACCGTGGGCGCCTCCCCGCGCTACGTGGTGCTGAGCATCCTGCTGCGCCTGCGCAAGGACCCGCTGGGTGCACCGGTGCGCTACGCCGAGCTCGCCCGCAGTCTGGGGGTGGAGGTGGGCGACCGGGCACCGGCGCAGCTCGTCCGGGAAACGGTCCTGCGGCTCAGGGCAGCGAAGGGCATGGTCCTGGACCCGGAAGATCCGGATACGAACAGCGCCGGGTCGTTCTTTACCAACCCCGTCGTCGAGCGCGCCGTCGCGGAAAGGCTGCCGTCCGCGGCACCCCGCTGGCCGGTCGCCTCCGGACCGAAAGGCCGCGTAAAACTTAGCGCCGCCTGGCTCATCGAGAACGCCGGTTTCGCCAAGGGCTTCGGGTTGCCTGGCAGCAGCGCACCTTCAGGCAGCGACGGTTTCGGACTCACCGGGGGCAGGGCCTCCCTCTCGACGAAGCACACCCTTGCCATCACGAACCGGGGCGGTGCGAAGGCAGCCGACCTCTTGCGACTCGCCCGCACCGTGCGCGACGGCGTGGAGGACGCTTTCGGGGTTCGCCTCGAACCTGAACCCCTGCTCGTCGGTTGCACACTCTAGCGCTGCCGGGATCATGCAGAACACAGAAATAAGGCAACGCGTTCACCTGGGAGCCTGGGCATGGGTGCTCACCGGGCTCCTGCTCGTCGTGCAGGTGATGGTGGCCCTCGCCTGGCCCGAGCCCTACTCAATTCACGACAACGCCATAAGCGACCTGGGCGTCACAAGTTGCGGAGTGTTCTCGGAAGGCACGGGGGTGGAGCGGTACATCTGCTCTCCCGCACACGCCGTCTTAAACGTGGCGTTCGTAGTTATGGGCCTGCTGCTGGCTGTGGGCGCACTCCTCCTGCACGGCATCTGGGAACGCAACGCGGTCTTGACGACCCTGTTCCTGACCCTTGCCGGCCTGGCTCTCATACCGGTAGGCCTGTTCCCGTGGGACA
>CALKAI010000040.1 GCA_937983275.1 uncultured Trueperaceae bacterium
TCGCAGTTCGCCCAGCTGCGCCCTTAGCTCAGCGCGTTCCGCGTTCAGCTCCTCCATCCGGGCCTGTCGCTCCTCGAGGGAGGACTGCAGCTCGTCCCGCTCGGGCATCAGCTGGGCGAGGCGGGCTTCGGTCTCCTCGAGCCTTTGTCTCAGATCTGCGACTTCCTGGGCGGCCTCGTCCCGTGCGACGGTAAGCTCCTCGATCCGTTCCTGCTGCTCCGTCACCTGTGAGGACAGCTCGTCCCTTTCGGCCGTCAAGCGCTCCAGGTCCTCTTCGTACCGCCTTACCTGTTCGGTGAGCTCGGTTCGCTCGTCCTGCAGCTGTTCACGCTCGGCGGCGAGCTCGTCGCGGTGCGCCTCGAGTTCGTCCCGCTGGGCCTGGAGTTGATCGCGTTCGCTGACCAGCTCCTCCTGTTGTGCGGCCAGCTGCTGCGCCTCGTGACTGGCGTTCGCCTCGTTGGCCAGGGCGGCCACGAGACGCTCCTCCAGCTCGGCAGCCCGCGAGCCATCGGCGTCCAGTTGGGCGAGCTGAGCTTCCGTCGCTGCTAGCTCCTCCTCCGCCTGCGTGAGCCTCTGGCGGTGCTCGTCGAGCTCCTCCTGGCTGGCGGCCAGCTCCTGTTCGGCCTGTGCCAGGCGTTCCTGTGCTTCGGCCAGCTGGGCGCGGGTTTCCTCCAGTTGCGCCTGGAGGCGTTCTATCTCCTCCTGGCCCGTTGCAACCTCTTCCTCCCGCTCGCTCACCTGGGTGCGGAGGGTCTCGACCTCCTCGCTGCTGGAGCTGAGCTCCTCCTCCCGCTGTGCCAGTTGCGACCGGCTTTGCTCCAGTTCCTGCTCGAGCTCTTCGCCACGCGCTTGCGCCTCCTCGAGTGCCTGCTGCGCCTCCTGTGCACGGGATTCGAGGTTTTTCGTGCGCTCCTCAAGCGACTGCACGCGGGTCCAGAGCTCAGAGTTCTCGGCTTCCAGCTCGATTACCCGGCTGTTCGGTCCGCACCCGCCTGCCAGTAGGGCGACCGCTATGGCGATCGCGAGGATGGTTGAGAAAGTGCGTAGCCTGGTCATACCGTCACTCCTGTTAGGCGAACTGGGACAGCTCCGAGGAGTCTTTTGCGTCCTGTCCCTTAAATGTAGCACCCAATACGGTTGTTGGCGTACCGCTTATCAGGATGGGTTAAACTGAGCGGGCCAGCTGGTCTAGTCTCTCGACTAAGTCAAAATGCTATGATTCCCTCGTGTCAGAGATCGGAGTACACGAGGCAAAGACGACACTTTCCAGGCTCCTGCGGCGAGTGGAATCTGGCGAGGAGATCGTGATTAGCCGTGGCGGCAAACCGGTGGCCAAGCTCGTGCCTGTGGGCCCGTCGAAGCGCCGTATTCTTGGTCAGGACCAAGGCCTCTACTCTGTACCAGCCGACTTTGACTCGCCACTTCCCGAGTCGCTCCTGAACAGCTTCGAACGGTGCTGACCGGCTTCAGTCCACGGGAGTTTCACCTTTGCCAGTCTCCCATGGAGATACTTTCGGAGTGGCCTCCCTGCCAGCCTATCATCGCGATCCTTTCGATCGGCTACTGATTGCGCAGGCCCAAAACCAGGAATTGCAGTTGATGACCGTCGATCCGCAGTTCCGGGCTTACGACGTGCTGTTGATTACGCCCCCGCGCGCAACCTAACTATCCACAACCACGAGTTCACCAGCCCCGTCGTTCTCCAGCCGCAAGATCCATTGGATGATCCCCCCCTCATCCGTGGGGTGGTTGCTGGCAAACGACAAGGTTGACGCGTCCAGCCACTCGGGATTACGCATTTGCGGGATCCAGAACTCTGGCGGCGCGTCGCCTCCCAGGAGCTTGCTACCCTGCAGCTCCGTGAGCAGCGCCTCGCCATCCAGGCTCGCCACTACGCTATGCCCGTGCGTGTCGTCCACCCGCAGTCCGTCCCCGTTCGCGCGGGCGGTGCCGACTGTATATGCGACGAGGCGGCCGTTCGGTTCCCAGGTGATCTCGGCGGGATCGCCCCAGACGAGCTCGTCTACAACCCGGAACGAGCGTTCCTCCAGATCAAGCAGGCCCACGACGGTGATGGTCGTCGCCACGACGTAAGTGTTAACCGCCACGATGACGCGTTCGCCGTCAGGCGAGACGGAGGCGGCCGAGATGATGTCGAACCGCTCGGCCCCAAGCTCCTGCCCTGCCACCTCGATGGGCGTGAAGGGCAGGGCCGCGAAGTTCTCCTGCGCCCAGCGGCGCCACTTCCGGATCGTGAACCGGGTGACGAGCTCGCCGTTCGCGTCGCGTACCTGGACTGCCTTCCAGTCGGAGGTGACGCGGGCGTGCAGTTCGTGACCTTCGGTAGGGCTTGCGGCGAACGCCAACGTGAGTACGGTCAGGATGAGGGCGGTCAGGGTCAGGAGGCGGTAGCGAGGCATGGTGCCCTCACAGTAGAGGGGAGGTGATCAGCACAGGGTGAGTCTTTGTATTAGATGAAAAGTACAAAGCCTCTGACACGGTGGTTAAACGATTAACCTCAGATCAGGATGGCTACGCTGAAGGACGTCGCTCAGCTCGCCCGCGTTTCGACCGCCACGGTCTCGAACGTGCTCAACGGCAGGAAGCGCTTCAGTGCAGCCGTAGAGGAGCGGGTATGGGCGGCGGCCAGGGAGCTGGGCTACTACCGGAACGACTCCGCCCGAACCTTGCGCACGGGGCAGAGCCGGACGCTGGGCCTGATACTCCCCGACCTGCAGAACCCCTTCTTCCCCGCGCTCGTGCGCAACATCGAACACCGCGCGCGAGAGGGAGGTTATTCGCTCCTGCTCGTCGACATCGACAACGAGGAGGAGACCGAGCGGGAGGGCTTTCACCTGCTCGCCCGCAAGGGCGTCGATGGCGTGATCTGGGTTCCTCACCGGCTCGAGCGACCGCCTGCCGTTCCCTATCCGGTGGTGGCGGTTGACCGTCCCGTACCCGGCCTCGACTCCGTCTTCGCCGACCACGAGGAGGGTGCGAGGCAACTCGCGCGCTATGCGTTGCAACTGAACCACCGTTCGATCGGCTTCCTGCCCGGCCCGCAAAGCCTCGTCAGCGCACGCCGGCGCCGAGAGGCCTTCCTTGCCGAACTGCAACTGGCGGGAGAGGCGCGGGCACGGATCGCCTGGGAGATCGAGACACCCTTCGACCTGCAATTGCCTGCTGCCGTTATTCCGAGGTTCACCTCGGGCGAAGCGACGCTCGTCGTCGCTGCGAATGACATCGTCGCGATCGCGGCGCTCGAGCTCCTGCAGGCGAACGGCATACAGGTGCCCGAGGAGGTTTCCGTCCTGGGCTTCGACGACATCCCCTGGGCCTCGCTCGTGCGGCCGCGACTCACCACCGTGCGGCAGCCGATCGGCGAGCTCGGTCGTGTTGCTGTCGACACGCTCGTCGCGAGAATTGACGAGCCCGAAGGAGCAACCATCGAGCGGGTGCTGGGCGTGGAGTTGGTAACCCGCGAATCGGCCGGCGTAAGGCCCGTATTGGAGGCAGCCTCGTGATAGTTACCGTCGGCAGCATAAACATGGACCTTGTCGTGCGCGTCCGCAAGTTGCCGCAGCCGGGCGAGACGATCCTGGGATCCGAGTACCAGACGCATTTCGGTGGCAAGGGGGCCAACCAGGCCGTCGCCGCCGCGCGTGGCGAAGGCCAGGTGCGCATGATCGGCGCGGTGGGCGACGACGACTTCGGCGCTCGCCTGAAGGCTGGCCTGGCCAGCGACGGCATCGACACCGAAACCGTCCGTGAGCTCCCCGGTAAGAGCGGCGTCGCGTTCATCAGCGTTGACGAATCCGGGCAGAACAACATCATCGTCTCACCGGGCGCCAACGCCTCGGTGACCGGCGGCACCTTCAGGCCGCAAGCGTTCGAGGGGGCAAGCGTCGTCCTCCTGCAGCTGGAGATTCCACTGGAGGGGGTACGCGAGGCAATCAGGCTGGGCCGGGAGGTCGGGGCAACCATCCTCCTCAACCTCGCGCCTGCGATGCCACTGCCGCCGCAGGAGCTAGCCGGGGTGGATGTCCTCGTCGTGAACGAAGTCGAGGCCGCCGTGCTCTCCGGTGAGCCCAGCCCGGGAACGAGGTCGCAGGCCGGCGTGCTCGCCCGCAAACTGCTCGATTTCGCGCCCACGGTAGTGATAACGCTGGGCTCTCAGGGCGTCGCCTGGGCGAGCAGGGTCGAAGGGGAGACGGCAGAGAATTCTCTGCCCGCATTGGAGGTCCCGGTCGTCGACACGACGGGCGCGGGTGACACATTTGTGGGCATGCTCGCCGCCCGGCTGGCGCAGGGCGATCCCCTCGAGCGGGCAGTGCGCTGGGCGAACGCCGCCGGGGCGTTAGCAACCACCAAGGAGGGCGCTCAGCCCTCGATCCCGCGGCTGGCCCAGGTAGAAGAGTTCCTCGCCGCGGGCACGGAGGGGGAGGAGACTAGATGAAGAAGAGCGGAATACTGCACCCGCAGCTGTCCCGCGTCATCGCCCAGCTTGGCCACACCGACAGCATCGTCGTCGCCGATGCCGGGCTACCCGTCCCCGAGGGATGTGAGCGCATCGACCTCGCCTACGCCCCGGGCGAGCCGCCCTTCCTGGGCGTGCTTGCCGCTGTTCTGGGCGAGATGGAGGTGGAGGGAGCCACGATTGCTCGGGAGCTGGAGTCGGGCGATCCGCAGTTCCGCGACGCGGTCGTTGCTCAGCTGGAAGCCCTTCCCAAGGTCGCCCGGGCAGGCATCGACCACGTCTCCCACGAGGAGTTCAAGCGGTTGACGGCGAGCGCCCGGGCGGTGATTCGCACCGGTGAGACCACCCCGTATGCGAACGTCATCCTGAGGAGCGGGGTGTTCTTCTGATGCTCCTCGAACTGAAGGACATTCGCAAGTCGTTCGGTGGGGTGGAGGCCTTGAAGGGTGTTCAGCTGGAGGTCGACCGTGGTGAGGTACATGCTTTGGTGGGCGAGAATGGCGCCGGCAAGTCGACGCTGATGAAGGTGCTCTCAGGGGCGCACCAGCCTGACAGCGGTTCGATCCGCATAGACGGTCAGGAGCACCGCTTCCGCAACGTGCAGGAGGCACGATCAGCCGGCGTGATCATGGTCTACCAGGAGCTCGCCCTGGTTCGCGATATGAGCGTCGCCGAGAACCTCTTCCTGGGCAAACTGGGTGCGGTCGTCGACTACCGCGGGTTGAACGAGAAGGCTCGGGAGCTGCTGGGCCAGGTGGGCCTGGACATCGACCCGCGTACGCTGGTGCGCGACCTGGGCATTGGCGAACAGCAGCTCATCACGATCGCGCGCGCCATCGGCGAGCACGGGAAGATCCTCATCCTCGACGAGCCCACGGCCGCGCTGAGCGCCGGGGAGACGGAACGCCTCTTCGAGCTCATCCGCCGCCTGCAGGCGGGTGGCATGGCCATCGTCTACATCAGTCACCGCCTCGAGGAGATCTTCGCCCTTGCCGACCGCGTAAGCGTGCTGCGCGACGGCGAGTACATCGGTACTTCGGTCGTCGCCCAGACGACGACTGCCCAGATCGTCCAGCAGATGGTGGGCCGAGAAGTCGGCAACTACCAGCGGCCCGAGCACGAGATTGGTGAGAGGGGGCACACCTTCGAGATCTACTCCCCAGGCCAGGCGCCGTTCGAATTCAGCGTGCGCGAGGGCGAGGTCCTCGGCATGGCCGGCGTGATCGGCTCCGGGCGCTCCGATGCGCTCGAGGCGATCTTCGGCAAGCGCGGGTACGCGATATGGGACGGCCAGAAGCTCGACAGCCCGCAGGACGCGATTCGCCGCGGCGTCTTCCTGGTCCCCGGCGACCGCAAGACTCAGGGGCTCGTGTTGCCTCTGACTGTGGGCGAGAACATTACACTCTCCTCGCTGGACGAGCTGAGCCGTGGAGGGGTCTACAGCGACCGCCGCGCCCGACACCTGATAGACGAGCAGATGGAGGCGCTCGCCATCAGGCCCCCGCGACCGCAGATGCGCGTCTTCCAGTACTCCGGCGGCAACCAGCAGAAGGTCGTCGTCGCCAAGGCGCTCGCCACGAGGCCGCGCGTGTTGCTCCTGGCAGAGCCCACCCGTGGCGTCGACGTCGGCGCCCGCTCCGACCTCTACGACAAGCTCCACGAGCTCGCCTCGCAAGGGCTATCCATCATCATCTCCTCCAGCGACACGGAGGAGTTGGCGGGACTGTGTGACAGGATTCTGGTCTTCCGCAATCGAAGGCCGGTCGTCGAGCTCCACGCCCCGCTCACCACAGAGGAGGTGACCGCGCATGTCACGGGCGCAAAACAGGTGGCGTGAACTACTCGGAAGATTCGGCCTGCTGCTGGCGTTCATCGCCATGACGCTGGTGCTGTCGTTCCTGTCGGACCGCTTCCTCACGGTCGGGAACGTCACGAACGTGTTGAGGCAAATCTCGGTGAACGCACTTCTCGCGTTCGGCATGACCGTCGTGATCATTGGGGCGGGCATCGACCTCTCCGTCGGTTCGCTCCTGGCGTTCGCCGGGGCCATCGCGGCCGGTACCGCCGTAGCCGGGATCGACCCGATCCTCTCCATTCTTCTGGGCCTGCTGACAGGGGTGGCGCTGGGCGCTTTCAACGGTGCGTTCGTTGCGTACGGGCGCATAGCGCCGTTCATCGTCACGCTCGCCGGGCTCACGATTTTCAGAGGGATGACGCTCGTCTACACCGGGGGCCGCCCCATCAGTGGGCTACCCGAAGCGTATTACGTGCTGGGCAACGAAACCTTCCTGGGCCTGCCCATCCCCGTGTGGATAACGCTCCTCTTCCTCCTCCTGACCCACTTCATCCTGCGCCACACCTCGCTGGGCCGTTCCGTCTACGCGGTGGGCGGCAACGAGGAGGCCGCGCACCTCTCCGGCATCCGGGTGGCGCGTGTGAAGCTGTTCACCTACGCCTACTCGGGCCTGGCCGCCGGGCTGGCTGCTCTCGTTTTCACCGGCCGCCTGAACTCGGCCCAGCCGACGGCAGGTACCGGTTACGAGCTGGATGCCATCGCGGCCGTTGTCGTCGGCGGCACTTCGCTTGCCGGTGGGCGCGGCAACGTGTGGGGCACGTTGCTCGGTGCGCTGATCATCGGCGTGCTGAACAACGGTATGAACCTGCTTAACGTTTCTTCCTTCTACCAGCAGATTGTGAAAGGGGGTGTGATCCTGGCCGCCGTCCTGATCGAACGTCTCACGTCATCCCGCGAATCGTGAGCGCCCGGCCCCTGACTTGTGCCGAATACGCGGCAAAGGGAAAGGACGGCCCGCTAGCATTCGCGAGGAAGACAACACGCCACTTCGAGCAGATCAAAGGTCACAGCCGGCCCGGGCCAAGCGGCCGTGGCGCGGCAACGAAAGGAATCGCATGAAGAGAATCGCTATCCTGCTTGCAGTCCTCACTTTCGGGGCGGTCGCCTTCGCGCAGACCGTAGGACTCTCCGTTTCGACGCTCAACAACCCGTTCTTCGTGTCCCTCCAGGAGGGGGCCCAGGCGGCAGCCGACGAGGCTGGCGTCGAGCTCATCACGGTTGACGCCCAGGACGATGTCAGCAAGCAGCTCTCCGACATCGAGGACCTCATCACTCAGGGTGTCGACGTCATCATCGTCAACCCCACCGACTCGGCCGCCGTTGTCAACGCCGTTCGTAACGCCAACTCGGCCGGTATCCCGGTGATCACCGTCGACCGTGCCTCTGAGGGCGGCGAGGTTGCCTACCACATCGCCTCCGACAACGTGGCCGGCGGCCGCATGGCAGGCGAGTACCTGTGCGAGCTGATCGGCGGAGAGGGCAGCGTCGTCGAGCTCGAAGGCATCCCCGGTGCCAGCGCCACGAACGACCGCGGCTCGGGCTTCAACGAGTACATGTCGGAGAGCTGCCAGGACGCCCAGATCGTCGCCCGGCAAACCGCGAACTTCAATCGGGCCGAGGGGCTGTCAGTGATGGAGAACATCCTCCAGGCCCAGGCCCAGATCGACGGCCTCTTCGCCCACAACGACGAGATGGCCCTCGGTGCCCTGCAGGCGATCGACGGGACCGGCCGTGACGTCCACGTCATCGGCTTCGACGCCACCCCCGACGCCGTGCAGGCTGTCGAGGAGTGTCGCATGGCCGCCACTGTCGCCCAGCAGCCCGAGCTGATGGGTCAGATGGGCGTCGAGCAGGCCATCGAGATCGCCGGCGGTGCCCAGCTGCCGGAGGAGACCGAGTACCTGCCGGTCGACCTGCAGCTCGTCACCAACGACGACTGCTGAACCAGGAAATAGATCGAGTATGGGGGCGGGGCGCGAAAGACCTCGCCTGAGTACGAGAGAGAAGCGGGCGCCGCCTTTTTTCGACAAGGCGGCGCCCGCTCTTCGTCAGGACTCCGGGTTGGCGGGCCCGCTAACCCGAGACCGGCCGACTTTCGCCATCCTTTGCCTTGCTGCTCCTGATGTGCTGGCTGTACCAGTGTGCGCTCGCCTTCGGCGTCCGCACCTGCGTCTCGTAGTCGACGTACACCAGGCCAAAGCGCTTCCGGTAACCGCGCGCCCACTCGAAGTTGTCCATGAGGCTCCAGGCGAAGTAGCCCGAGACAGCAGCCCCTTGCCCGCGCGCCCGCTCTACCGCCGCGATATGCTCACGCAGGTACGCGATGCGCTCTTCGTCCTCCACGCGGCCGTTCTGCAACCGGTCCGGGTACGCCGCTCCGTTCTCAGTGATGAACAGCTCCTGAGGCCCGTACTCTCGCTGGACCCGCAGGAGCAGCTCCTCCAGCGCGGCCGGGTATACCTCCCAGCCCATATCGGTTGGCGGGCCTTCGCCTGGCACGCTTTGGGTAGCCGGCCAGGGGCCGGCGCCCGCCCTCACAATCGTGCGGCTGTAGTAGTTCACGCCCAGGAAGTCGAGGGGTGCATTGATCGTTTCCAGGTCCCCCGGTTCTACATTGGGCACGTCGGGGCCGTAACCCGCCCAAGCATCCTCTGGGTAAGTGCCCGTGAAGATCGGGTCCAGGTACCAGCGGTTGAAGAAGGCGTCGAAGCGGCGCGCGGCCCGGCGGTCCTCGTCGCTGTCGGTTGCGGCGTAGGCGGGGTTGAGATTGAGTACGATCCCGTGCTTGGCGCCCGGCGCGTTGCTACGCATCACGGGTAGGGCGCTGCCGTGGGCGAGCAGTAGGTGGTGAGCCGCGAGGAGGCTCTCGCTGCGGTCTCGGTGCCCGGGAGCGTGCTCACCCACGCCGTAGCCCAGGTGAGCGCTGCACCACGGCTCGTTGAGGGTCGTCCAGGCGTGCACCCGGTCGCCCAGGCGCGCGGTGACCACCTGTGCGTATTCGGTGAAGGCGGCGACGACATCCCGGTTGAGCCAGCCGCCGCGGTCTTCCAGGGCCTGCGGCAGGTCCCAGTGGTAAAGCGTCGCGAACGGCAGTATCCTGCGCTCCAACAGCCCGTCCACCAGCCGGTCGTAGAAGTCCAGCCCGCGAGTCTCGACCTTGCCGACGCCCTCGGGCAGGATTCGTGGCCAGGCGATCGAGAAGCGGTAGGCGCCCACGCCCAGGCGTTGGATCAGGTCGAGGTCCTGTGCCCAACGGTGGTAGTGGTCGCAGGCAACGCTGCCGTCCGAGCCGTCGTCGATTCGGCCGGGTTGGTCGCAGAACACGTCCCAGATGCTGGGCCCGCGGCCGTCCTCGTCAGTCGCCCCCTCGATCTGGTAGGAGCTCGTCGCCACTCCCCACAGAAGTTCGTTCCTCGCCTCGTGATGCTCGTTGTTGTTCATCTTTCCTCCGCCTCGTCTCCGGTCGCGATCGTGAGCGTCACGATGCCGCGGGCCGGAACGAGTAACGCTGCGTCGCGGGGCAAGATCGCGTCCTGCGGCGCCCCAAGCTCGTCAAAGATCTCCTCATTAAGCACCCGCAGCCGCGCCCGGTCTTCTCGAACCGTCCGCGCTCCGGCGTCGATCTCGACGGATACTTCCCGGTTTCCACGGTTGACGAGGAGGAGCCGCACTGTGCGATCGTCTTCTACCGCATAGGCCCCCAGTGCCACGGGCGGCTGGCCAGCGTTATCTCCCGTCACTTCCACGACCACGGCCTGCCCGTCGAACGGAGCGAGCATCTCATAAACGTGGAAAGTGGGCCTCACCCAGCCGCTGATGTCGATGAGTCCGTGGCCGCCCATACCCTGAATGGTGAAGTAGTTGCTCAGGTCGAGCCGCTCGGTCAGCATCTGGCCAAGAACGTCGGCCAGCCACAGCGTGGCCGTCATGTCCTCCAGGTGCCGGAAGGAGGCAGAGCGCCAGGAGAGGCCGAACTCCGTCACCGCCAGCTGAAGCTCGCGATCGAACCCCAGCGGGTTGTGCTCGGGACTCCGAACCCAGGAACGGTAACGTCGTACCTCCTCGCCGAACTGCCGGGAAGTTTGCAGCGCCGACTCGTCATCCCAGGTCCCGTCTGTGGGGTAAACGTGCCAACTGAGGATGTCTATCACATCCCCGCACCTCTGCAGCACCTCGCGCAGGTACTTCTCCCCGCGGGGTCGAGAGCCGGAGGCTGCGGGGCCGGCGAAGCGGTAGGAGGCGTCAACCTCCAGTAGCTCCTCGCGGTACGCCCGGAACTCCCGGCAGTAGCGCTCGGGTGTCCAACTGGGGTCCGCGCGGTTGCTGGCGTACAGGTCGGGTTCGTTGCCGATCTCCCAGGCCAACACCTCGATGTCCAGCTCCTTCGTCAGTCGCGCCAGCTGCGCCGCCTGCTCAGGCGTGCCCCCGAAAAGGTTTGTGACGAGCAGCAGCGGTGGCCGGCCCAGCAGGTCGAGGTTGAGTGCCAGCGCGGCGAGGTCGGTGGGGCCAACAGCGATCTCATCTGCCTGATTGCCCGGCGGAAACCGGAGTGACTCCAGCCGCAATCGCGCGTACGCCTCCTCCGAGCCAACGATCTGCATGGCGTTGCCGATGTTAAACCCGCTGACCGCCAGATCTGGCACGGGCCCCAGGAGCTCGCCAAGCCGCACGGTGACCGCGGCGGGCTGGGCGCGGGCACCGGCAACGCAGAGGAGTGCCGCGAGCAGTACCAGCACGGGCCAGCGTGCGTGCACGCTCACCCCTTCACCGATCCCCGCACCAGCCCCTCGATCACCTGACGGGAGGTGAAGAAGAAGATGATGACGAGCGGGAGTACCGCCAGAGCCGTTCCCAGCATCACCGCGCCCCAGTCGGTGTTGGCGATCCCCTGTAGCGAGCGGAGCGCCAGGGGGATCGTATAGGTGTCCCGGTTGCGCAGGATCACAAGCGGCCCCATGAAGTCGTTCCACTGGTTGATGAAGGTGAGCAGCGCCAGCGTCGCCACGCCCGGGCGCACCAGGGGCAGCACGATGCTCCAGTAGATGCGGAACTCGCTCGCCCCGTCGATCCGGGCAGAGTCAAGCAGCTCCTTCGGGATCGCGCTCGCCGTGTACTGGCGCATCAGGAAGATCCCGAAGGCGTTCGCCATCCCCGGGAACCAGATCGCCCGCGGCGTGTTGAGCCAGCCGAGGAAGTCGATGATCAGGTAGTAGGGGATGATGTTCAGCAGCTGCGGCAGCATCAGCGAGACGAGTACGAACCCGAACAGGAAGTTGCGTCCGCGGAAGTCGTACATGGCGAAGCCGAAGCCCGCGAGCGAGCAGAAGAACACCGTCGTGAGGGTCGAGATGACCGCGATGTAGACGCTGTTCCAGATGTTCCGCCAGAAGGGCAGCACGTCCATCAGCGCCTGGTAGTTGCGCTGCAGGTCGTCACCCAGCCACAGGGGAGGCGGGGCAGAGAATATCGTGTCACGCGCGTGCGTCGACAGCACCAGCATCCAGTAGAAGGGGAAGACCGTGAGCAGGGCGAGGGCGACCAGGGTGACGAGCAGGACCGCTCTCGTCACGAGCCTCCCGGTCCGGTTGCCGGCCGCCTCGCTGGGCACCTCCTTGCGCGCATCGGTGAGCACGGCCATACCTAGCCCTCCCTCCTCTCCAGGCCTCTGCGGCCCAAAAGACGGTAGTGGATGAACGTCGCCGCGCCGATGACGATGAAGAGCACCCAGGACATTGCAGCTGCCGTGCCCATGTCCACCCATTCGAAGCCGGTGCGGTAGAGGTACATCGCGAGCGTGAGTCCCGCTTCACCGGGGCCACCCGTGCGGTTGCCCGAGATGTTCGTGAGGACGAACGGCTCGTCGAAGAGTTGCAGGTTGCCTATTATCGTGAGGGTTACAGCGAAGAAGATCATTGGCCGCAGCAGCGGCAGGGTGATGTGCCAGAAGCGCTGCCACACGCTGGCGCCGTCGACCTCGGCGGCCTCGTAGTACTCGCGTGGAATGGTGGAGAGGCCCGCGGTGTAGAGGACGACGTTGAAGCCGAAGTACTTCCAGATGACCAGGATGGCGACGGCGGGCTTTATGTACATGGCGCGGCCCAGCCAGTCCACCGGGAGGAATTCGCGGATTCCCGAGAAGAGCCACGCCAGCGGCGCCCAGTCGGCGAGGGCATTGATCGCCTGGTTGAGTACCCCGAACTGGGTGCCGTAGATCGTCTGGAAGACGAGCGCGACCGCAACGGTGGAGGTGATGTAGGGCATGAAGTAGGCGGCCGTGAGTGGGTGGCGGAAGCGCGCCAGCGCGGTGGTGACCGCGAACGCCAACGGTATGGCGAGCAGATGCTGGGGGACCCCCGACACCAGCGCCAGCCACACCGTGTTCCAGGCGGCCTTCCAGAACCACGGGTCGCCGAACAGCCAAACGTAGTTCTCCCAGCCGACGAACTCCATGGCGCTCAGGCCTTGGATGGGGTTCCAGCGTTGGAAGGAGAGGTAGATAGAGAAGAGGGTGGGGAAGATTCCGAAGATCGCGAAGAGGATAAAGAACGGGCTGATGAACAGATAAGGCGCGAAGCGCCGCTGGAACCGGTGCCAGCCATGCGCCCGCTCGCGCTGCCTCGCGCCGCTTCTGACTTCTGTGCGGCTTCCTACTGCCATGGCGCCTCCAGGAGGGGTCGGGGCGCGGCCGGAACGGCCGCGCCCCGCATCGTCACGTCAGCGGACGCGGCGGCGGATCAGGTTCTGCGCCTCTTCGAGGGCCTCATCGATGGATGCTCCCTCGTTGAGCACGTTCGTGAGCGCCGACTCGACGAACTCGCTGGCTACCATGTCGCCGGGGTTGGTGGCGACCCCCTGGACGTTCTCCGCCACTTCGGCGAAGAGGAGGCGGGCCTGTTGGCCGTCCAGGAACTCGATGCTCTCCTCGAACATCGGGTCGCCGTACGTGCCCACCAGCGACGGGAAGGCGCCAATGCGGTCGAAGGCGGCGAGCTGGATCTCGGCATCCGTGGTCAGGTACTCGATCAGCTCCCAGGCGAGTTCCTTGTTCTGAGTCTGATTGGGGATGGCGTAGAAGGAGCCGCCCCAGGAGCCGTAGATGCCGTTCGGGAGGTGGGACACGCCCCACAGCCCGGCGGTGTCCGTGGCCATCCAGTTCTGCAGGTGCCCCAGCAGCCAGGCACCGGAGAGCTGGGTCGCAACGGTTCCCTGCCTGAACGCCTCGTACCACTCGTTCGTCCAGGAGCCGATCTCCGCGTCCAGCCCCTCGTCGCGAATCTGCTTCGCGACGCGGAACGCCTCGCGAAAGCGATCGCTGTTCACGACCGGGTTGCCGTCGGAGTCGAAGTAGACGCCCTCACCCTCGGCGATGTTGCTGCGGAAGATCGCGCGCGCGACATCGCCAGCGTCGGCGATCAGGTAGACGTCGTTCTGCCCGTCGCCGTCGAGGTCGCGGGTCACCTGGCGTCCGAATTCCACATATGCGTCCCAGTCGCTTATCACCTGATCGACGTCAGCATCCACCTCCTCGAAGCGGTCACGCCGGTAGTACATGACGCCCGGGCCCAGGTCGGTAGGCATGGCGACCAGACGGCCGTCGGTGGTGCTCGCCTGCAACCATGCGTACTCGGCGAACAGGTCCTCGTACTGGTTCGCCTGGAACGGCTCGGCAGAGAGGTCGGTAAGGCCGCCCTCTGCCACGAACCTGGCGATGAAATCGACGTCTACGGCGACTACGTCGGCCGCACCGGAACCGGTGGCGAGCTGGGTGACGAGCGCGTTGTGGTGGTCACCGTGCTCGAGGATGCGCACCTCGACTTCAACGCCGTGCTCCTCCTCGAACGCTCCGATAACTGCCTCAACGTGCGAGTCCAGGTCGGGGTACAGGGCGATCGTCAGGTCTTGCGCCTGGGTGATGGACACCCCGGCGAACAGGATGAGTAGTGCAAGGAACCTCTTCATGCGTCACCTCATTCAGGACATTCCCCGTAGGGGGCGAGAGAGTGCTGCCTGGCCGGTCGCGCTCAGGCCAGGCCGCTCACGCGGAATCGCGAACTACCAGTTCCGGCTCGAACTTTCGGTTCACCTCCCTCCTCCTGCCCGCGAGGATGTCGAGTGCAATTCGGGCAGCTGCGCGGCCCATCTCGGGGAGGGGCTGGCGGATCGTGGAGAGGGTGGGGTAGAGGTAACGGGCGAAGAGCACGTCGTCGTACCCCATCACGCGGAGCTGCTCGGGAACGCTAAGCCCGGCTTCTCTCAGGCCTTGCAGAGCGCCAGCGGCCATCTGGTCGTTAGCGCAGAACAGCGCACTGAAATCGTTTTCACGGTTGAGCAAACGCCAAACCGCCTGATAGCCGCCCTCCTCCAGGAAGTCGGCTTCGACGACGAGCGTCTCGTCGTACTTGAACCCGGCTGTCTCCAACGCCTGCCTGTAGCCGTGCAGGCGCGCGCGGGCGTCGGGAAAGGACAGCGGACCGGCGATGTGGGCGATCTTCGTGTGTCCCTGGTCGATCAGGTAGCGAGTCGCCAATTTTCCGCCTGCCTCGTTGTCGAGGTAGACGCAATGATCGGCAACGTCGGCGAGGTAACGGCCAACGAGCACGACCGGCACGGGCCCCCGCATCAGCTCCAGGAGCTCCACGTCAGGGGTCGCTTCGAGGTGGACGATGAGGGCGTCGGGACGCCGTTCGAGGAGGTACTCGACGGACTCGCGTTCACGGCGGTGGTTCGCCTGGCCGCTGGCCACGACCATGTGCATGCCGCTCTCCTCGAGCTGGGCCTCGATCCCCTGCAGCAACGCCCCGTAGTAGGGGCTGCCCAGGTCGTTCACGCTAACGCCAACGCCCCCGGAGCGGTTGGTGACGAGGCTGCGGGCGAACGCGTTCGGCGTGTAGTGCAGCCGCTCGACGGCCTCCAACACCTTTCGACGGGTGTGCGGTGCGACCGGCGCGGTCTCGTTCAGAACACGCGAAACGGTCGATGCTGACACCCCGGCCAGTCGTGAAACCTCACGGATGGTAGGCATTGCATCCCTTCAGGGTCAGGGTGGGCCGGCGTGGCGGCGAGGCCACTGCCGACTACCCTCGAACGGAGAGGAAGATCTATGAAAACGCTTTCAGCAAAGTTAGCAGTTGGGGGCGGCCCAGTCAAGCACAGTGCGCCGTTGCGCAATACTCAAAGGGAATGGATAGGCGAGAAACGAGAGCCAGAGGTGACGAGTTCCAAATAAGGCCGTACGAGCCTGGAGATCTGGAGGCCGTCTACGAGATATGCCTGCTCACCGGCGACTCGGGCAGGGACGCCAGCGACCTCTACGACGATCCCATGGCATTGGGTCATCTCTATGCGGCTCCCTACGTGACTCTCGAACCTGAGCTCGCCTTCGTCCTCGAGGTCGTCCCGGGGGCGACCGGCCACACACTGTTTCCTCGTGCGACAAATGGCGTCATGTGGCGCGGTCGAGGAGATCCCCCTCTATCTCTTCTGGTGGGAACCTATGTCGAAAAATGTCCGGCGAAGAAGCACCCCCAACCTAAGCGGGTGTGCGGCTACGTACTGGGCGCCCTCGACACTGTGGCCTTCCACGAAGCGTTCGTCTCCCGCTGGCTGCCCGAGCTGCAGAAGCAGGTGCCCGACCCGCAAGGTGAGCCCGAGGAATGGACGCCTACCGAGCGCGTCTACCACCGCCTGCACCACCCCCAGCTGTCGGTACCTGATGAGCTCGAGCTATACCCCTCCCACCTCCACATCGACCTTCTTCCCCATGCCCAGGGGCGCGGGCAGGGTCGCCGCCTGATGGAGACCTTCCTGGAGGCGCTGCGCAGGAAGGGCTCTCCGGGCGTTCACCTGGGGGTAGGCGAGCGGAACGTGAGGGCACAGGGCTTCTACAGGCGGCTGGGTTTCCGCGAGCTGGGGCGCGGGCCCGGCAGCATCTACATGGGCATGCGACTCTAGGCCGCCGGCTCTCCAGGTCTGTCCCTCGAGCCCCGCTCTGGCATACGCCGTCCGATGGTGTCGAGCTGGACTTGATCGCGGGCGGCAACGGGTTAGCCTTCGCTATGGCCAAGCAACGCGTAGCCCTGGTCCAGGTCGACCCGGGGGAGGACAAACGGGAGAACCTTGAAACCGCCTTCGAGCTGATCCGCGAGGCGGCAGCTTCGGGAGCTCAGGCCTTACTGCTCCCCGAGAGCTTCCACGTGCGGGGCCCCTCGGAGCTGCGCTTCGAGACCTCGGAACCCATCCCAGGCGAGCTCTCGCAACGGCTCTCCGACACCGCCCGCGAACTGGGCATCACGCTGCTCGCCGGCTCCTACAACGAGGCCATCGACCGCCCCGACAAGCTTTACAACACCAGTCTGCTCTTCGGCCCCGACGGCTCGCTACTGGGCAAGTATCGCAAGATCCACCTCTTCGACGTCAGCATCGAGGGGCAGGTGGTCGCTCGCGAGTCGAGCCGCAACCTTCCCGGTGAGGAGCTGGTATGCGCGCAGACTCCGCTGGGCAGTTGGGGGATGACCATCTGCTATGACCTTCGCTTCCCCGAACTGTTCCGCTCGCTCGCCCTGATGGGCGCCCAGGTTCTCGTCGTCCCCTCCAACTTCGCGATGCACACCGGCAAGGACCACTGGGAGCCGCTGTTGCGCGCTCGTGCGATCGAGAACGGTGCCTGGGTGCTGGCCCCGGCTACGGTGGGGAGCAGGGGAGGTTTCAACTCGTACGGCAGGAGCATGGCGGTCGATCCCTGGGGTACCGTGGTGGCTTGCGCCAGCGACGAGGTAGGCGTAACCCTCGTCGACATCGATCTGGCGCAGGTCGAGAGCGCCAGGCAGCGCATACCCAGCCTCCTCAATCGCAGACCGCAGGTCTACCGCCTCTGATACCCCAACCTTCGGCTACCGCCGGAGGTCGACATGGAAGGAGATCTAATGGCCAGTAAGATTCGTGTCCTCTTCGCAACACTGCTCGCGACACTGCTCGCTCCCGCGGCACTGTCCCAGGGTCAGGAGGTCGTGAGGATTGCGCAGTCGTTGGCGCACAGCAGCCTCAACCCCGCTGAAGCTACCGGCCTCGCCGACGCCTCCGTCATCCGCAGCATGTTCGAGGGCCTCGTGGGTTTCGACGCCGAACTGGAGATCGTGCCGGAGCTGGCGACCGAGTGGGAGGTGAACGACGATGCCACCGTCTACACCTTCACACTGCGCGAGGGCGTGACCTTCCACGACGGCAGTGAGTTCGATGCGCAGGCCGTCAAGGAGTACTACGAGTGGGTGCTCGACGAGAGCAACCCCGCGCCGGCACGCGGCCGCTCGACGCTCGAGGACATCGAGACGATCGAGGTGCTGGGACCGTACGAGGTGCGCTTCGAGCTCTCGCAGCCGAACGGGGCCATGCTCTTCAACTTCGCGCTATCCAACGCTCGGATCGCCAGCCCACAGTCGGTAACGGCCGAGGGCGCCAACATCACGCGCAATCCCGTCGGCACCGGCCCCTATCAGTTCAGTGAGTGGCTGGACGGGCAGAGGGTAGTCGTCGAAGCCTACCCGGATTACTGGGGCGAGCCGGCCGGCGCAGATGTCGTGGAGTTTCACGTCGTCACCAACGCCGCCACCCGCCTCGCGCAGCTACAGAGCGGCGAGATGCACTTTATCGAGGCCGTGCCCACCCCGCTGGTGCAGCAGCTGGACACGATCCCGGGTGTCTCGGCAGTGGTCACCGAGAGCACCTTCGCGCGCATCTTCCCGCTCAACACCCAGCGACCGCCGTTCGATGACCCGCTCGTGCGTCAGGCGCTGAACCACGCAATCGACACCGAGCAGCTCGTCAACGTAGCCATGCAGGGGTACGCGACTGTTATGGACTCGCCCGTCCCCGCGACCGTCTTCGGCTACCAGCCGCAGGATCCGTACGAGTACGATCCGGAACGTGCCCGCGAGCTCCTGGCCCAGGCCGGTTACGAGGACGGCTTCAGCTTCTCCGTACTCACCTACACGGGGGATGAGTACCGCGCGGTTGGCCAGGTTATGCAGCAGATGTTCGCACAGGTGGGCGTGAACATGAACCTGATGCCTACCGAGCGTGGTGCGCTGGTCGACATGATCTTCCAGCCGCTGGAGGAGACCGAGTTCGAAGCGGGCATTGTGGGCGCCTCCACGCCAACGGGTGACGCCGATCGCACGCTCAGCGTCTCCTTCAGCCGCGAGTCGTGGCCGCCCGCCTCGAACAACTGGAGCTTCTACTACGACGAGCGGGTCCAGGAGCTCATCGAAGCCGGCCGCGCGACGGGCGACATGGAGGAGCGCCAGGAGATTTACGCCGAAGCGCAGGAGATCATCTGGAACGACGCGCCCTGGGTCTTCCTCTTCAGCCCCGACAACATCGCAGGTCAGGTGGACGAGCTAAGAGGCGTCTACTACATGCCGGACCGCTCGCTCGACGCGAGGGCGGCCTCGCTCGACTAGCGGCCACTCGCCCCCGGGCGGTCATCGACTATGACGCGCTACTTCCTCCGCCGCCTCTGGCAAGCAGTGCCCACGCTGCTGGGCGTCATGGTGGCCATCTTCTTCTTCGTCCGCGCCCTCCCCGGCGATCCTGCCCGGCTCTACGCCGGGCAGGATGCCACTGCGGCCGAGGTGGCCCAGGTGCGGGAACGCTTTGGCCTGGACCGGTCCCTGCCTGAGCAGTTCGGAC
>CALKAI010000041.1 GCA_937983275.1 uncultured Trueperaceae bacterium
AGTCGTCGCCGCGGACCCCCAGGTCGAGGTGCAACTCCTCAGTCGCGATGGCGACACCGCCGACCGCCGGGCCGGCCCCGGCGAAGGAGCCGCCAATGCCGATCTGGATGACTGCCGCCGGGTTCAGTTCGCGTATCGCCAGCGCCAGGCCGGCGGCGGTGTTCGCCTTGCCCAGGCCAAACCAGCAGGCGTGCACCGGCCTGCCGGCGAGGGTGCCCGCTACCCCGGCGCCGTAGGGGAGAGGCACGGGGGCAGCGTCATTGAGCCCCTCCAGCAGGGGCTCCATCTCCATCCTCGTGGCACAGCACACCAGCAGAGGCCAAAGCTCCATACTCAGCGGGGCCTGAATTCGGGGTTACCTGCGTTCAGGCGGCCGGCGCCGGAATGTCGAGCAGGGCCTGCACGAACGCCGCGGCGTCGTAGGGCTGCAGGTCCTCGGGGCGCTCCCCCACGCCGATGAACTTGATGGGGATGTTCAGCTCCCGGGTTATGGGCAGCAGGATGCCGCCCTTGGCGGTGCCGTCCAGCTTCGTGACGATGACGCCGGTCAGGCCCACGGCATCGTGGAACTTGCGCGCCTGCTCGAGGCCGTTCTGGCCGGTTACCGCGTCGAGGACCAGCCATACCTCCTTCGGCTCCCCCTGGTCGGCCTTGCCGATGACGCGCTTCACCTTCTTGAGCTCCTCCATCAGGTTGTGCTGCGTATGCAGGCGGCCGGCGGTGTCGACTATGAGGAGGTCGGTGCCGCGGGCGACACGCCGCTGCGCCCCGTCGAATGCGACGGCACCCGGGTCGGTCCCGTCGGGACCAGTGACCGTCGGGATGTCCAGCCGCTCACCCCAAACGCCCAGCTGGGTGGCGCCCGCCGCGCGGAAGGTGTCGCCGGCGGCGAACATCACCGAGCGGCCGTGGGAGCGGTAGTAGCTGCCCAGCTTGGCGATGGTGGTGGTCTTGCCGACGCCGTTCACGCCCACCACCATGATCACGTTGCCGGCCGGTTCGATCTCATGCTTGGTTACGTCCAGCTGGAAGCCGACGCGGCGCAGCTTCTGGCGCATGCGGTTCGGTTCGAGCTGATCCAGGAGGGCCTTCTCGAGGGCGTCACGGAACGACATGCCCCGCTCGCGTTCGGCTTTCGCCGCCTCCACCACCTCGGCAGAGATCTTCGCACCCACGTCCGCCCCGATGAGCGCGAACTCCAGGTCCTCCCAGTCCATCTCCCAGTTCCTGCTGGCGTCTTGCGTGAGCAGGTCCCGGGTCTTGCCCAGGCCCTGCCTCAGTCTGTCAAACCAACTCATCAGCCATTAACTCCGGTCTTCGCGCCCTTCTGGTCCTTCTGTGGCTTCTCCGCGGCCGCTTCCTCCTCCTTGAGGGGGTTGTCATCGGGCAGCACCTCGCTTATCGCGGTGAGCGCCTTGCCGATGCGTTCGAGCACCGTCTCCTTGCCCAGGATGGTGATCAGGTCGATCACGCCGGGAGAGTTGGTGCGGCCGGTGAGGGCTACGCGCAGCGGCATCATCACCTTGCCCATGCCGACGCTCTGCTCCTGCACGTAGTCGTGAAGCATCTCGTCGATTGCGTCGTAGTCGAAGAACTCGAGCATGGAGATGCGCCGCTCCAGGTCCTCGAGGTAGCTTTGTCCCGCGGCTAGCCGCTTGCGCAGCTCCTCGTCGTACTCGAGGTCGTCGCTGAAGAAGTAGTGGCTCTGCTCGACGAAGTCGTTCAGGGTCTCGGCCCGTTCCTGCAGGATGTCGACCACGTCTAGGAGGTAATCCTCGTCGTCCCAGCTGTAGCCCGCCTCGCGCAGCAGGGGCGCCACCCTGCCGGCGACATCCTCGAGGGGCAGCAGTTCGCGCAGGTACTTCGCATTGAAGTGCCGCAGCTTCTTGAGGTCGAAGACGGGGCCGCCCAGCGACACGCGGTCTATGGAGAAGTTGGCGATCATGTCGTCAACGCTGAAGAACTCGCGGCCGTCGGGCATGCTCCAGCCCATGTTGGCGAGGAAGTTGAGCAGCGCCTCGGGCAGGATCCCCTGCTCCCGGTAGGAGTCGACGCTCGTGTCGAGCTTCCGTTTGCTGATCTTGCTCTTGTTCCTGTCGGGGTTGCGCAGCAGGGGCATGTGCGCGAAGGTTGGCAGCTCCCAGCCGAACGCCTCGTAGAGGAGCACGTGGATAGGGGTGGAGGTCACCCATTCCTCTGCCCGCACTACGTAGTTGACGCCCATCAGGTGGTCGTCGACGACGTTTGCCAGGTGGTAGGTGGGGAAGCCGTCGCTCTTGAGGAGCACCTGATCGCGGATCTCGGAGTTGTCGATCGTGACCTCGCCGCGCAGCTCGTCACGGAAGGTTGTCGCGCCATCATCGGGCGTCTTCAGCCGGACCACGTGCTTCTCGCCCGCGGCGGCACGCGCCTCCTGCTCCTCGCGGGGCACGGAGCGGCCGCGGCCGTCGTAACCCGGGTCGATACCGCGGCGCTTCTGCTCCTGGCGCATCTCGGCGAGTTCCTCTGCCGTTTCGAACGCGCGGTAGGCGTGCCCGCTCTCCAGCAGCATGTCTACGTGCCGATGGTAGATCTCCAGCCGTTCGCTTTGCCGGTAGGGTCCGCTTGGCCCGCCCGCGCGTGGGCTCTCGTCGGGCTGCAGGCCCAGCCACTCCATCATGTCCAGAATTCTCTGCTCGGACTCGGGGTTATACCGCTCCTGGTCCGTGTCTTCTATCCTGAGAATGAACTTGCCCCCGCGACTCTTCGCGAGGACAAAGTTGAAAAGACCGATGTACGCCGTCCCGACATGCGGATCACCGGTCGGTGAGGGCGCTATACGGGTCACGACACTCATGGTGAACCCTCCCTTTGCCGGCATTCTAGCTCAGGGCGCCGGCTGCAAGTGTTCCCCCCTGCTCTGCTTTGCTGCGTCTCCTCGACTCAGCGCAGGAACAGGGAAACGATCGTTATGAGCGAGACCGCCCACAGGTATGGAGAGAATACGCGGAACTGACCGCGCCGCAGCAGGCTGAACAGCCAGCGCAGGGCAATGTAGCCGACGGCGAACGAGGCAACCGTCATTGCCAGGAACGCGCCGACGCCGATCCCCGAGCCCGGAATCTCGGTGACACCCAGCAGGGCGACGCCCAGCGAGGCGATCACGTAAAGCAGGAAGGAGAAGCGCGCCGCCAGGGTGCCATCGAAGTTGCGGCCCAGCAAGGTCGCTATCGAGGTCCCCGAACGTGAGATCCCCGGTATGACGGCCAAACCCTGGGCGATACCGACGATGATCGCGTCGAGGAAGGTCACGCTCTTCACCGACGTCTTCTGACCGGAACGGGGCGTAACCCACAGGATGAGGCCGGTAACGGCCAGGGCTATCGCGACAGGGAGGGGAGCGTTGAAGACTTCGAAGTAGTCCTTCACGAAAAGGCCTATCAGACCGGTGGGAACCGAGGCGACGAGCAGGAGCAGCGCCATGCGCCACCCTTCCCCCTTGCGCGCTTCGGCGCTGGTCAGGCCGGAGAAGAAGCCCGTAAGGGCCGCGATGACGTCCTTGTGCAGGAGGAGGAGCACCGCCAGCAGCGTGCCGGTATTTGTGGCTATGTCTACCGCGAGCGGCAGTTCACCGGTGCCGTCACCGAAACCCAGATAGTAGTCGGCCAGGACCAGGTGACCGGAGGAGGAGACGGGCAGGAACTCCGTGAGGCCCTGCACGATACCCAGGATGATGGCTTCGAGGATGCTCATTGTTGTTCTCTTCCAGGCTCAAGAAATCAGGGGTTGGAGAACGCTGCTCTCCAACCCCTGCATGCTGTTACCCGAGATGGGACAGCAGTTATGCGTTTATCGCTTGCTGAACTGGGGGGCACGGCGGGCCTTCTTGAGGCCGTACTTCTTGCGCTCGACGATGCGCGGATCGCGAGTCAGGTAGCCACCCTGCTTCAGTGCAGGACGGAAGTTGGGGTCCACCTTGAGAAGTGCGCGGGCTACGCCCAGCTTGATTGCATCGGCCTGGCCGCTGGGGCCGCCACCATTGACGGTGATGACCGCATCGTAGCGACCTGCGGTGTTCGTGACCTTGAGCGGTTCGAGCGCCTGAACGCCCACGAGGATGCCCCGGAAGTACTCCTGGAAATCCTTACCGTTGACGGTGATGCGACCGTTGCCGGGGCGCAGGAACACCCGCGCGATCGCGGCCTTGCGCCGGCCGGTGCCGTAATACTGTTCCATCAGGCGAGCTCCATCTCTTTAGGCTGCTGTGCGTGGTGCGGGTGCGTCGGGCCGGCATAGACCTTCAGGCGGCTGTAGATCTTGCGCCCCAGACGGTTCTTCGGCAGCATCCCCCAGACCGCGCTCTTGATGATGCGGTCGGGATGCTTCTCCAGCATCTCCTCGGCAGTGGTCTTCTTCAGGCCACTCTGGTAACCGGAGTAGCGGGTGTAGACCTTCTGCTCGAGCTTGTTGCCGGTGAACACAACCTTGTCGGCATTGACGACGATCACGAAATCGCCGCCCGCCTGGTTGGGGGTGTAATCAACCTTGTGCTTGCCGCGCAGCAGCTGCGCGATCTGACTAGCCAGACGACCTACGGTCTTGCCCTCAGCGTCAACCAGCACCCATTCGTTGTTATTTTCCTTCGGAAAGTACGTCTTCACGCTACTTCACGTCCTCTTGACTGGGGTTTGCTCGTCGATGCCATCTCGCCAGGTCCTGGCCGCTTGCCGGGCGGTACCAGGGGTGATCGGGGAAGCGTCGTGGCCGACAAGGCACGAAACCAAACGGGAGTCTATCACGCAGGGCTCCCGCTCGTAAAGCCTCAAACTACCTCGAACGGCGCCGCGCCCTCAGCTGGTGCGAAGGCCCTTCGGGTAGAGGTTCCGCATCGTACCGTGCTTGCGCCTGCCCCAGCCAAGGGGGAAGCCACCCACCGTGACCAGCACGTAGCCGTCGGGTCCCGGCGCGTCCAGCTCCAGCCCCGCCAGGTAGGCGCCAAGCCCGTCCGTTCGTGGACCCAGTTCGAGGCGCAGCCGGACCGCTGCGGGGTCGAGCGCCAGCGCCAGCGCATGTGAGGGCATGAACCGTCCCCGCCGCAGGGTGCCCAGCCACAGGCCCGGCCGCAGTACCCGCAGCCCAGACAGGTCGGGCGCCGCAGGGGAGAGCGCATAGACGTCCTCCTTGTACAGGCGTACCTCGGGGTCCCCGGCGAGCGCATTCGCTTCCAGGGTCTGGGCGGCAAACTCCTGCCAGACCGCGCGGGCCTCACCGTCCCCTCCGTTGCCACCTTCCTGCCTGCTGCGCTTCCCCTTGCGCTTGCGGCCGCCGCTCCCCACACCATCGGCAGGTGCAGCCGGGCGACCGGAAGGGGCATCCGTATCACGCAGGAGCAGCGCGACGAAGTGACCCTCGCCCTCGACCCGGTGTGGCCAGAACCTGGCTGCGCCGCTCAGCTCCTGCGTGCCGTGAGCGCTCCACTCCGGTATGCCGCTCGCCGCCCCCGCCAGCTGCACGCTGGCGAGCCGCCATCCGGGATGCGCGTGGAGGAAACGTTCGATGACCTGTTCGTTCTCTGCCGGATTGAGGGTGCAGGTGCTGTAGGCGAGCCGTCCTCCCGGTTTCACGAGCCGGGCGGCCTCGTCGAGGAGCCCGTCCTGCCGGGCGGCACACGACGCCACCAGCTGGGGTGTCCACTGGCGCACCGCCTCCTCGCTCTTGCGGAACATCCCCTCGCCCGAGCAGGGAGCGTCGAGCAGGACGGCATCGAAGCTTGCTCCCCACTGCTGCGCCAGCCGCGCGGGCGTCTCACTCGTGATGATGCAGTTGCGTGCCCCCCAGCGTTCCAGGTTGCGGCTCAGCTCCCGAGCGCGTTCGCCGCTAACATCGTTGGCGACGAGCAGCCCCTCGCACTGCAGCTGCGCGGCGAGGTGCGTGCTCTTGCCGCCGGGCGCGGCCGCCAGGTCCAGGACCCTCTCTCCCGGCCGGGCGTTCAGGGCCTGCGCCACGGACATCGCCGAGGGCTCCTGCAGGTAGTAGAGCCCCGCCGCATGGAAGGGGTGCTTGCCGGGGCGCACCTCGTCCCCGACCGTGAAGCCGCTGTCGCACCAGGGCACCGGCGCCAGGTTCCAGTCGACCAGCGCCGCCAGCTGATCCGGGGAGAGCTTGAGGGTGTTGACCCGCAGGCCCACCGCGGGCGAACCCTCCAGCGCAGCGAAGAGCTCGTTCGCCTCCTCGCCCAGCAGCCGCCTGAACTCCCCCCTGAACTCTTCCGGGACCCTCAGTTCTTGCCCCCGTCAGTCTCGAACGACTCGGGTGACAGCAGCGGCGCCTGCTCGACTTTTGATTCGGCACGCCTGGCTGGGGCCAAGGAGGGTGGACGCCCGCCCTTCGGCGCCGCCTTGCCCTTCTTCCCGCGGGTCTCCAGTTCGCGGATCTCCTCGATGAAACGGCCTACCGAGTCGAAATCGCGATAGACGCTCAGGAAGCGGATGTAGGCGACGTCATCCAGGCCCTTGAGGAAGGCCAGCGTCCGGGCGCCGATCTCCTCGGAGCTGATTTCGGGCACCTGCACCTCGTCCTCGAAGCCGTACGCGAACGCGCGCAGCTGCTTGTCGGTCACGGGGCGCTTGTTGCAGGCGATGCTCAGCTTCTCGAGCAGCTTGTCGGGGTTGAACGGCTCCCGCCGGCCGGAGCGCTTCACCACCATCAGGGCCTCGAACTGGGCCCGCTCGTAGGTGGTGAAGCGGCGGTGGCAGTTGACGCAGTCGCGCCGCCTGCGGATGGCCGCGCCCTCCTCGGAGGGGCGCGAGTTGATCACGCGGGTGTCAGTTGACGCGCAAAAGGGGCACTTCATGCGGTCCCCCGGACGTCAGGAGGCTTCACCGGGGTAGGCCACATTGTCCAGCTCCTCCGAGTCGTCGTCCATGTGGGCGTCGTCGTCATCATCCTCGTCCTCATCATCGTCGTCAGCCGAGTAGTAGATGCTGGCTTCGAGGTCGTCCTGGCGCACGTTGTCGTCGAGCGCAGCCTGAACCTCGGGCAGCAGGGACTCCACCACGCGGGGCGGCGGGGGAAGCTCGATGTAGAGCTGCTGGCCGCGCACGCCGGCCGCGGCCGGGGAGCTCAGGTAGGACACGGTCTGGATGAGGATGGAGTCGTGACGCGGGTCGGACGCTGCGCGGGAGGGAACCACCATGTTTACCCGCAGCTTCTCGAACTGGTCGCTGAAGCCGGCAATGAGACCGGCCAGCGAACCGCGCACGGCGGTCATTTGCGGTTCATCGGCACTCTCGGGCGGAGACACCAGTACGAACCAGCCTTCGCGCAGCACCTGCGCGCAGACCTTGAGCATCAGGTAGGTGCTCTTGATGTTCTCGTCGATCAGTTCGCTGAACTCGCTCTCGGAGAGCGAGCTGAAGGGGGTGTGGCTGTCGAAGGCAGCGACGTGCACGACGCCTCCGAGGTCGCCGAAGATCTCGTAGACCTTGTGGAAGGCGCTCAGTACATCCATGTGCGTCGTGACATCGGCCTGGATCGGGATCGCCTGGCCGCCGAACTCCTCGATCTCGGCCGCTGTCTTCGAGGCGAGATCGACATCGCGGTCAGCACACACTACGTCGTGCCCGCTTGCGCCGAGGGTCAGGGCGACCGCCCGGCCAAAGCCTTGACCTACATTAGTCACAAGCACGACGCTGGCTGTACCCATGGGGCGTAGGATAACCCCCTTCAGTAAGGGTCACAAGGGATAGCGTGACGGTATTGGCCTTCGTGATAGGTTGTGTGACTGATGGCACTGGAACGCTTCTTCCGGCGAAACCGACCCACCAAGGCGAACGAGGACAAGAGCCCTTCCGGCTTGTGGATGAAGTGCGAATCCTGCGGTGCGCAGATCTACCGCAAGGATCTCGTGGCGAACGTCTACGTGTGCACCGAGTGTGGGTTCCACTATCGGATGCCGGTGGAGGCCCGGGTCGAGCTTTTGACGGACGAGAAAACATTTGAACAGTGGTCGGGCGGGCTGCAACCTGCCGACCCGCTGGAATTTCAGGACACCGAGACATACCCGGAGCGGGTTGCCCGCTTCCAGAAGAAGCAGGGCCGCAACGACGCGATCCTTACGGGCGGCGGCCTGCTCGAGGGTGAACCGGTGGGTGTCGCCGTGATGGACTTCTTCTTCGCCGCGGGCTCGATGGGCTCGGTGGTGGGCGAGGAGATCGCCCGTGCGGCAGAGAGAAGCGCGGAGGAGGATCGTACCTTCATCGTAGTCACCGCCTCCGGCGGTGCGCGCATGCAGGAGGGCGCCCTCTCGCTCATGCAGATGGCGAAGACCACCGTCGCCCTGCAGGGCCTGGCGAAGAAGGGGCTGCCCTACATCAGCGTCCTCACCGACCCGACCACCGGCGGTGTGACGGCCAGCTTCGCGACGCTGGGCGACCTGATAGTCGCCGAGCCCAAGGCGCTCATCTGCTTCGCAGGGCCGCGGGTCATCCAGCAGACGATCAAGCAGGACCTGCCCGAGGGCTTCCAGCGGGCCGAGTTCCTCCTGCAGAAGGGCATGCTCGACGACGTCATCGACCGTCGCAAGCTCAAGCCCAAACTCGCCTCCTACATACGGCTCCTGCGCGGCAGCGCTCCCGTGCCCCGAGAGGATGAGCATGGCGTTACCGTTTGAGCGCCCGATCGAGGAGCTCGAGGCGAAGATCCTCGACATGCGCACCTACGCCCAGGAGCAGGAGATCGACCTTAGCGAGGAGATAGGCCTGCTCGAGGAGCGGCTCAAGCGCCTGCGCGCTGATACCTTCGCGAACCTCACCCGCTGGCAGCGTGTGCAGGTCGCCCGGGCACCGGGTCGCCCTACTGCGCTCGACTACCTGCAGGGCGTGTTCAGCGACTTCCAGGAACTGCACGGCGACCGCACCCTGGGCGAGGACCCGGCGATCGTGGCCGGCCTGGCCCGGCTGGCCGGCCGCCCCGTTGTCGTCGTCTCGCAGCAGAAGGGGCGCGACACGAAGGAGAACATCTACCGCAACTTCGGCATGCCGCACCCGAGCGGCTACCGCAAGGCGATGCGCATGTTCGACCTCGCCGACAAGTTCGGTCTCCCGGTCATCACCCTGATCGACACGCCCGGCGCCTACCCGGGGATCGCCGCCGAAGAGCAGGGGCAGGCGTGGGTGATAGCCCAGTCGATCCAGCGGATGAGCGAACTGAAGGTACCGGCGATAAGCGTCGTCATTGGCGAAGGGGGTTCCGGCGGGGCGCTCGCCATAGGTGTGGCCGAGCGGGTCCTCATCATGGAGAACGCCATCTACTCGGTCATCAGTCCCGAGTCGTGCGCGGCGATCATCTGGCGTGATGCCAGCCAGGCCCCCCAGGCGGCCGAGGCCCTCAAGCTCACCGCCTACGACCTGCTCCAGCAGGGCGTGGTCGACCGGGTGATCGACGAGCCGGTGGGCGGGGCGCACAAGTGGCCCGGCGAGGCGATGGCGGCCGTGCGGGAAGTGATGGTCGAGGAGCTGGACAGGCTGCTCGAGATGACTCCCGAGGAGCGGCTGTGCGCCCGCAGCGAGCGCTACCGCAACCTGGGCAGTTTCACCGAAAAGTAGCCATTCCGGCGGTTGACGGTCGGGACTGAGGCGGTCGCGAAAGCGACGGTCAGGCGGCCTCGCGTATGCGGGCAATGTTCCGGGCGACGCTGCCGCTGCCGTAGACCGCTGATCCGGCAACGAGAATGTTGGCACCGCGCGAGGTAACACTTTGCGCGGTGTCGGCGTTTATGCCGCCGTCAACCTCGATGAGGCAGCCCGGGTTGAGGCGATCGCGCATGCTGGCGAGCCGCTCCAGGCGCGCCAGGCTCCCCCCGATGAACCGCTGGCCGCCGAAGCCGGGGTTGACCGTCATGAGCAGTGCCAGGTCGATTTCGGGGAGGGCATCCTCGAACACGTCGAGCGGTGTGAGGGGGTTGATGGCAAGGCCAGCCTTTACGCCGTGCTCCCTGATGACCTGCAGCGCGCGATGGGGGTGCGGCGTAGCCTCGGCATGCACGGTGATGAGGCTTGCGCCGGCGGCTATGAAGTCCTCCAGGTGGACCTCGGGCTGGGTGATCATCAGGTGTACATCCAGCGGCAGGCTGGTAGAACGGCGGCAGGCTTCGACAACGACGCTGCCCATGGTGATGTTCGGTACGAACCGTCCATCCATGACGTCGATGTGGATGAGGTCGGCGCCGGCCTGCTCGGCCTCCTGCACCTGTTCACCCAGTCTTGCGAAATCGGCCGAGAGGATGGAGGGGGCAATCTGGACAGTCACGACCGGGAGTATAGCAACGTCCCCCGGGGTTGCCGGCTTGTTGCCGCCGGTTCCGGGGGACGTGAATCACTGACTGTTGCCTGCAGGCGGCTGTTGCCGGGGATCACAGGCCGCAGCCGACCTCACGCTCTGATCAGGCGAGCGCGGGCTCCCGCTCGACCGCCTGTTCGACGGCCCGCTCGAGCTTGGAAAGGCCCTCTTCCAGCTCCGCATCGCTCATGTTGAGGGGCGGGAGGAGCCGGATGTTGTTGCCGTAGGTGCCGGTGGAGAGGAGGATCAGGCCGTCCTCCCGGGCGTTCTCGACGATCTGGTCGACGACCTGGGGGTTGGGCGTCTTCTGGTCGTCCTTGATGAACTCCATGCCCAGCATGGGGCCAAGGCCGCGAACCTCACCGATGACGTCGGGCCAGCGATTACGCAGCTCCTCGAGCTTGCTGCGCATGCGGCCGCCCAGCGTCGCCGCGCGGTCCAGGATGCCCTCCTCTTCGATCACGTCGAGGGTGGCGAGTGCGGCCGCGCAGGCGGCCGGGTTGCCCCCGAAGGTGGTGCCCAGCATCCCGCCGGTAAGCTTGTCCATGACCGAGGCCTTGCCGACCACCGCCGACAGCGGGAAGCCCGAGGCTAGCGCCTTGGCCGTGGTGACCAGGTCGGGTTCCAGGTCGTAATGGTCGACGGCCCACATCCTGCCGGTACGGCCAATGCCCGCCTGAATCTCGTCGTCGATCCAGAGCGCGCCTATCTCTGTCGCGTACTCGCGCAGTCCGCGGAGGAACGATTCGGGCGCCGGGATGAAGCCGCCCTCACCGGCGACCGGCTCCAGCAGGAACGCGGCCACCTCGCTCTCGCCCACGGTGGTGGCCACGAAATCCTTCAGGTAGGCCAGGGCGCGCTCGCCGGTCTCCTCCGCATCCTTGGCTCCCCAGGGGTTACGGAAGGCGTAAGGGTAGGGCGCCCGGTAGACCTCCGCCGCGCGCGGTGCGAAGCCGGCCTTGTAGGGGTTGGCCTTGCCGGTGAGGGAGAGCGCCATGTGGGTGCGGCCGTGGAAGGCGTGGGTGAAGGAGACGATGCCCTGGCGGCCGGTGGCGATACGGGCGATCTTCACCGCGTTCTCCACGGCCTCGGCACCGCTGTTCGCGAGGAACGTCTTCTTCGGGGAGGGGCCTGGTGCCAGCTCATTCAGCCGCTCGGCCAGTTCCACGTAGGTCGGGTTCATGCCCACCGCGAAGCACAGGTGCTGGAACTCGTCGATCTGCTTCTTGACGGCGTCCAGCACCTTCGGGTGCGAATGCCCCAGGTTCATCACCGCGATACCCGCCGACCAGTCCAGGTACTTGCTTCCATTCGCGTCCCAGACGTACGAACCCTCACCTTTGACGGGGTAGATGGGGTGGACGCTCTGGGCTGCGGGGGTTACGGCGGCCTGCCTGCGTTTGGCGAACGCGTCGTTACTCATCCCAAAACTCCTTTACGCAGCGAACTGACGCTGTGAGACTGAATTGCTTTCAGTTCTCACCATATCACGGCCGCTTCACCACCCCATCCTGTGGCCAGGGCCGGTCAGGGCCCCCTGAACGCAAGCCCGGGGCATGTCCGGCCAGGTTGGCTACAGTTGTACTGGTGCAACTCCTGGTACTGGCAGCGAAGTCTGATGAGGCACAGGCAACGGCAGTCGCATTGCGGCTGGGGACCCGCATTGCTGATATCGCCGACCCGCTCCCCGACGGAGTTCACCTTGCCCTGATGGGCGGCCGGCGGCAGCTGTGGGAGGTGGAGGCGGGCAGGGTCGTGACGACCCTCAGCATCGACTTCGGGGAGGTGCGGGATTCGCCGGCCCTGCGCCGGGCTGTCCTGGCCACGGGCAGGGAGCCGCGCTGGATCGTCGATGCGACGGGCGGCCTGGGTAACGATGCCTTCGTTATGGCCAGCGCCGGTGCGCAGGTCGAGCTGATC
Source organism: uncultured Trueperaceae bacterium (assembly GCA_937983275.1). Taxonomy (GTDB): domain Bacteria; phylum Deinococcota; class Deinococci; order Deinococcales; family Trueperaceae; genus CALKAI01. The sequence goes on from CALKAI010000041.1 coordinate 12,238, forward strand.
GAGCGTTCTCCGGTCGTCCACCTCCTGCTCGAGGACGGCCTGCGGCGCGCCCTCGAGGACGAGGGTACTCAGGCCGCAGCAAGTAGGATGAACCTGCACTTCGGCGAGGCGGGAGGCCTGCTCACGCGCTTCCGCGGCTGCGACGTGGTCTACCTGGACCCCATGTATCCGCAGAGCGGCCGCGAAGGGGGCAAGGCGAAAGGGATGCGCTTCCTGCGCCTGCTGGCCGGGGACGACGATGACGCGGGTGAGCTCCTCCAGGCGGCCCGGAGGACGGCAGTCAGGCGGGTGAGCGTCAAGCGCCCCCTGCGGGCGCCGCCCCTGGCGGGTGAACGGCCCTCGGGCAGCCTGAGGGGGAAGATCGTACGGTTCGATCTCTACGCGCCCTTGCCGGAAGACGCAGCGGAAGAGGCAGAGGAAAACAGAGCACAGGAGCAGACATGAGTGAGATCAGCAGGGTAACGATCGTCGGCGCAGGAACGATGGGCAGCGGCATTGCGGCTGTAATGGTGGCCAGCGGTTTCGACGTGAACATTTACGATCCGGACCGGCGCATGCTGCAGAAGGCGCAGGCGCGGGTGGAGAAGCACCTGGCCAGGACGGAAGCGCAGGGAGCCGGCCAGTTGGATCTTTGCTACCAGCTGGAGGGCGCTGCGGCCCGCAGTGACCTGATCATCGAAGCGGTGCCGGAGCGCATGGAGCTGAAGCGGGAGATCTTTGCGCGGATCGACGAGCACGCACCGGAGGGCGCGATCCTCGCCACCAACACCAGCGAACTGTCGGTGACGGGTATTGCCGGTGCCACGGGCCGTCCAGGGAGCGTGGTGGGCATGCACTGGTTCAACCCTCCGGAGCGGATGGAGCTCGTCGAGATAGTGAGGGGGGTGGCGACGGACTCTGCCACCCTCGATGCGGTCGCCCAGGTTGCCGAACGGTGCGGGAAGACTACCGTCACGGTGCGGGACACGCAGGGCTTCGTCACCACCAGGGCCCTGGCTGCGCTCCTGACCGAGGGAATCCGCATGCTGGAGGAGGGCGTGGCAACGCGCGAGGACATCGACACCGCCGTGAAGCTGGGCCTGAACCACCCCATGGGGCCCCTGGAACTCGCCGACTACGTTGGCCTCGACACCATGCTGCTGATCGGTGAGTCGATGCGGGAGGCGCTGGGGGAGCGGTTCATGCCGCCGCAAACGCTGCGCAAGCTGGTGGAGGCCGGCCGTCTGGGCCGCAAGACCGGCGCCGGCTTCTACGATTACGACGGGGCCCGGTAATGCCGCGTCGACCAGGCGGGGCCAGGGTCAACTCCGGCTTTCAGTAGTCGGGCCTTTGGTAGTTAAAACAGCAGGGAGGCGCTTTCGCGCCTCCCTTGACTGGCTGGCCCGCAGGGACTCGAACCCCGACCGACCGGACCAAAACCGGTTGTCCTGCCATTAGACGACGGGCCAATAAAACGCCCGAATGCCCTCGACATTCGGGCGGGCTTGCTTTGATGGCTGGCCCGCAGGGACTCGAACCCCGACTGACCGGACCAGAACCGGTTGTCCTGCCATTAGACGACGGGCCAACAAAGCGACAGCCAGTTTAAGTTAGCCAGGGCAGGTTAGTCAAGCTCCAGGCTACTTCGTCCCGTAAATGCGGTCACCGGCGTCGCCAAGTCCCGGCACGATGTAACCCTTTTCGTTCAGCTTCTCGTCCTTCGCGGCGAGGATGATTTCGACATCGGGATGCTGGGAGCGGACCACTTCGATCCCCTCGGGCGCGGCGAGTATGCACAGCAGCCGAATGCGCCGTGCCCCCAGCTCCTTGAGGATCGTGATCGAGGCCGCAGCCGAATTTCCGGTGGCCAGCATCGGATCGAGCAGGAAGACGTCGCGCTCGTGGATGTCCTGGGGCAGCTTCCGGTAGTACTCCACCGGCTGCAGGGTGTCCGGGTCGCGGTAGAGGCCAATGTGCCCTACCCGCGCGTTCGGCACCAGCTGGAGCAGCCCGTCCACCATCACGAGGCCGGCGCGCAGGATGCCCACCAGGGCCAGCTTCTTGCCGGCCAGCCGCCTGACCTGTGCTGTCGCCACCGGCGTCTGTACCGTGGCGCTCGCCAGGGGCAGGTCGCGCATGGCCTCGAACGCCATCAGCATGCTTATCTCCGTGCACAGTTCGCGGAAGTCCTTGACCGTCGTTTCGCGGTCCCGCAGGACCGAGAGCTTGTGCTGTACGAGGGGGTGTTCGATTACGTGTACTGGTGGCATCCGTGCTCCTCACAGTCGGCAGTCGTCATGAAAAATCCCCCGGGGTACTGAGACCCTGGGGGAACAAATGGCGGAGAGGGTGGGATTCGAACCCACGGTACCCCGAAGGATACAGCGGTTTTCGAGACCGCCCCGTTCAACCACTCCGGCACCTCTCCAAGCCTTGCAATCGCGCCCCTGAGAGCGCCAAGGGAGTATAACGCACATGCCTGCGCCCGGCTAGCGTCCCACCTACCGCGACAGGGGCACCGCACTCATGTCTCCGGGGGCTTTCCACGTACAATGTGACCCGTGCAGGAGATCGTTGCCCAGTACGCACCTCTTATCCTCGCAACCTTTCTGGCGGCCCTCGTCACGGTCACCCTGGCCGTGCCCCTGGTGCGCAGGCTCGCATTCCAGGTGGGCGCCGTGCAGGAGGGTGGCAGCCAGCACGGCGCAGGCCGCCGGGTACATGACGGCTACATGCCCAACATTGGCGGCGTCGCCATCTACGCCGGGTTCCTCCTGGCGGTGATCACCGGTCTGCTGGTGAAGCCGGAGCTCTTCCAGCAGAGCCGCGTCGAACTTACCGCCATCATCCTGGGCGCCACGCTCCTGACCATCGTCGGCTTCCTGGACGACGTCTGGGAGGTGAAGCCGGCAATGCGCCTGGCCGCCCAGTTCCTGGCCGCCGGAGTGCTCGTGGTAAACGGCGTGGAGATCGAGTTCATAACCAACTATTTCGCCGGTTCAGGCTACCTGTTCTTCCCGGAGTTCATCACCGTGGTGGTAACCCTCCTGTGGGTGGTGGGCTTCACAAATGCCTTCAACTTCATTGACGGTCTGGACGGCCTCTCCTCGGGTATCGCAGCCATCTCCTCGCTTAGCCTGCTGGCGGTGGCGATGCAGTTCGCCGACCGCGGGCCCGCCATCCTGCTGCTGGCAGCCAGCGCCGGCGCGGCCCTGGGCTTCCTGCGGCACAACTTCAATCCCGCGAAGATCATCATGGGCGACTCGGGCGCCTATCTCATCGGTTACATCCTCGCGGCGGTGAGCGTGCTGGGCGCGCTGAAGGTGACCGCCGCGGTTACCGTGGCGGCCCCCATTCTCATCCTGGGCCTGCCCGTCCTGAACATCACCCAGGTGACCCTGCGCAGGCTGCGCCGCGGGCACAACCCCACGCTCGCCGCCAACGACCACCTGCACGACATGCTCAGGGAGCACAGCGGGTCGCCCCGGGTGACTGTCCTGCTCCTCTGGACAGCGGCGCTCTCGCTGGGTGTGATGGGCATGCTGCTGTCGAGGACGCCGCCGCTGCTGATCTACCTGACGATAATCGCGACGGTACTGCTCATCGCCGCTGCGTCGCTCGCACGGCTGGTGGAGGCGAGGCTCGAGAAGGGCGCCCGGACGTGAGCGAAAAGCGCGTTTGCGTCGCCTTCGGGACCAGGCCCGAGGCGTACAAGATGGGCCCGGTGGTGCTCGCCCTCCGCGAGCAACCCGGTATCGAGCCGGTGCTGCTGGTGACTGGCCAGCACCGCGAGCAGCTCCTCGACAGCCTGGCGCTCTTCGACCTGGTGCCGGATGCTGATCTGGCGGTAATGACGGAGCGGCAATCCCTGCCTGAACTCCTGGCGCGCATTGTCCCGGCGGCAGCGCGGGAGCTGAAGCGGATGGAAGCGGACTATGTGCTCGTCCACGGCGACACGCTCACCACGTTCGCGGTTGCCCTCGCGGCGTTCTACGAGCGGATCCCGGTCGCCCATGTGGAGGCCGGCCTGCGCTCCTTCGACCTGGCGCAGCCGTTCCCCGAGGAGGCCAACCGGCGCCTGACCGACGTGCTGACCGACCTCGACCTGCCGCCCACTCCCTGGGCCATGGAGAACCTGCTGCGCGAGGGGCGGCCCCGGGAGACGATGTTCGTCACGGGCAACACGGTCGTTGACGCCGTCGAGTTCGCACGGGCGCGCAGCAAGGCGCCCGCCTGGTTGCCCTCCGGCCCGCTTGTGACGCTGACCATGCACCGCCGCGAGAACCTGCCGGTGATGCGCGAGCTGGCCGCGGCCCTGGCGCGGGTAGCCAGGCAGTTCGACACCTTCAGCTTCGTCTACCCGATGCACCTCAACCCGGCGGTACGCGAGGCTGTCGAGCCGGAGCTGGCCGGGATCCCCAATGTGCTCCTGTGTGAGCCGCTGGGCTACCTGGAGATGCTGGGCCTGCTGAACGCGTCCGAACTGATCGTCACGGACTCCGGCGGCATCCAGGAGGAGGGCACGGCGCTCGGCAAGCCGGTGGTGGTCCTGCGCAACGTGACCGAACGGCCCGAAGGCCTCGAGGCCGGGTCGTTGCGGCTCGCCGGCAACGACCCGGCCCGGGTGTACGAGACCGTCGCCCGGCTGCTGGAGGACGGTCGCGAGCGGGCGGCGATGCGACCCAGCCACAACCCGTATGGCGACGGGCAGGCGGGGCGCAGGATTGCCGCGGCCGTCGCCTGGCGGCTGGGGCTCGCGGACCGACCCGAAGAGTGGATGCCCGGCACCCCGGAGGCTGCGGGCCAGGCCTGAAGCCGGTCACGGGCGGCCCGGTGATAGAATCTGGCCCGTGCCCAGCCCGGAGTACTCACGTAAACAGTTCACACTGACCTCCCGCCGGCCCCTGCCCGGCGGCCACCCTGCCGGCGAGGAGCACTCGCTCTCCTGGGAGGGGTGTGCCGTCATGGGGATAGTCAACGCCACACCAGACTCCTTCAGCGACGGTGGTCGCTACCTCGATCCCGACCGTGCCGTAGAGCACGGGACGAAGCTGGCGCACGAGGGCGCCCTGCTTCTCGACGTGGGCGGCGAGTCGACACGACCCGGCTCGGCCCCCGTCGAGACCGGCGAGGAGCTGGAGCGCGTGCTGCCTGTCGTCACGGGTCTCGCCGCGAGCGGACTGCTGGTGAGCATCGATACCCGCAAGCCGGAAGTGGCCCGGCAGGCGGTGGAGGCAGGGGCTGGCCTGATCAACGACATCACCGGCGGCCGCGACCCGCAAATGATCGAGGTCGCGGCGCGCCTGGGAGTGCCGCTGCTGCTCATGCACATGCAGGGCGAGCCCCGCACCATGCAGCGGGACCCGCAGTATGACGACGTGGTGAGTGAGGTTCACGGCTATCTGGAGGAGCAGGCGCGCCTCGCACTGGCCGCGGGCGTTCCCGACGTCCTTCTGGATCCCGGCATCGGCTTCGGCAAGAAGCTCGAGCACAACCAGCAGCTCATGCGGGCGCTTCCGCAGCTTGCCGGCAGCGGCAAGGTGCTGGTGGGTGCGTCGCGCAAGAGCACCATCGCGGCGATCGCCGGCGAGAGCGAGGCCCGCGACCGGGATGGCGGTTCGGTCGCATTGCACCTGTGGGCTGCGAGCTGCGGCGCGGCGATGGTGCGGGTACACGACGTGCGGGCGCACGTGCAGGCGCTGCGCGTCTGGGAGTGGCTGCATGGCTAACGGCCGGGTGGTGCTGGAGGGGATGGAGTTCCACGCGTTCCATGGGGTTCTGGCAGAGGAAGGCCGCCTGGGCGCCCGCTTCACCGTCGACGTCGAGATGAGCTTCACTCCGGGACACGAGGACAAGCTCGCCCAGACCGTCGACTACAGCCGCGTCTACACCCTCGTGCGCAGGCTGGTCACCGGCTCGAAGCACCGCCTCATCGAGACGCTGGCGCAGGCGCTGGCACGCTCGATCCTCGAGGAGGAGCCGCTCGTCGACTCCATAACCGTGCGGGTCCACAAGCCGCACGCGCCGCTGCCGGGGATCGTGCGGGACGTCTTCGCCGAGTTCAGCCTGGACCGCGAGTGAGCGGGGAGGCCACGGCGCTAATCGCCCTGGGCAGCAACCTGGGTGACCGGCTGGGCCACATGCGCCGGGCCGCGCTGGAGCTCGCCGGCCTGGGCGAGGTGCTGGCGCTCTCAAGCCTCTACGAGACGGAGCCCGTTGGCGGTCCCGCGGGGCAGCAGCCCTACCTGAACGCGGTGGCCCTGCTGGCGCCGGCCAACAGCTACGAGGAGCCGGCCGCGCTGCTGGAGGGCCTCCTGGCCCTGGAGCGGGCTCACGGCAGGGAGCGCGAGGTCCGCTGGGAGGCGCGCACGCTCGACCTGGACCTGCTCGCGCTGGGCGACCGGATCGTGAACCGGGAGGGCCTCAGCGTGCCGCACCCGCGAATGATGGAGAGGGCTTTCGTGCTCGCTCCGCTGCAGGAGGTGGCTCCTGACTGGCGCCATCCGGTCACCGGCGAGGCCGCCGGTGAGGCGCTCAGGCGAACAGGAAGCAGCGGCGTTGTCCGAACCGGGTTGCAGTGGGGGTCACGGTAGACTCAACCATATGCGCGTTTTCGCCATCGCCGATCCACACCTTTCGCGCGCGACTCCAAAACCGATGGACATATTTGGCCCAGGCTGGGAGGGGCACCCCGAGGCCTTCTTCGAGGGGTGGCGTGAGGTCGTGGGCGACGATGACCTGGTGCTGGTGCCCGGCGACCTCTCCTGGGCGTTGCGTCTCGAGGATGCGCTGCTCGACCTGAACGACATCGGGGAGCTGCCCGGCCGCAAGGTGATCCTGCGCGGCAACCACGACTACTGGTGGCCGTCGATCTCGAAGCTCAGGGCGAGCCTGCCGGAGGGTATGTTCGCGATCCAGAACGACGCCCTCAGGTTCGGCGACCTGGTGGTGTGCGGCACCAGGGGCTGGGTGACGCCCGGCAGCCACGAGTTCAGCGAGCAGGACGAGAAGATCTACCTGCGGGAGCTGGAGCGCCTGCGGCTGTCTCTTCAGGCAGCGAGGAAACTGGGCGGAGAAAAGCTCATCGTCATGCTCCACTTCCCGCCGGCCAACCCGCGCCGGGAGTCCTCAGGCTTTACGGAGCTGCTGCTGGAGGAGAAACCGGACGTACTGGTATTCGGGCACGTCCACGGGGACCCGGACTACCGGGAACCGGAACTGCCCGGAATCGACACGCACTTCGTTGCGGCCGATGCCCTGGGTTTCAGGCCCAGACTGCTGCTGGAAATGTAGACAGAAATAGATAAAGAGTTGTGCGGCGGGAGCCTAGGCCCCCACCGCACTTCGTTCAACCCTGGCCTGAGGGAGCGGCTTCGCGCTCTCCTCGCCAAACCGGTGGTAGTGCGTGATCTGTTCCTGCCCCTTCTCCCAGGCAAGGCACACAACCTCGCCATGGAGCTGGGTGGGGAACTCGACTACCCCGGTTTCGAAATCCTTTACGAAGACGCCCAACTCGTCGAGCCTTGCCTTCGCCTGGTGGAGCTGTGTGAGCAGGAAGTGGAACTCCTGCTCGGCGTTCCTTGCCTCCACGCTGAACGGCTTTACCTCGCCCAGCCGTGCACGCACGGCGGCGAGATCGGTGGCTACCTCCTGCATTTCGGTGAGCAGCCCGTCGACGGTCGGGATCAGGCTGGTTGCTTCCTGGATAGTGAAAAGCTTGTACAAGGTCAACCGTCCTCTCCAACCGGAAGTGACATCGGTCGTGAAGCCATTATACAAAACCTGAGCGCAGCGGACTTAGATCCGCTACATGCGGACCTGAGAATCAGCCCACACTGCGCCCCCTGCCCCTGCCCACGGACTCCTCCTGTGGTGATAATGGACACCGTTGCCTGGTCAGGGCAGCACCAGCGATCGGAGGTTGTCAACAGATGAAGACGCTTGGTCTCGACCTGGGAGGCACCAAGATTGCCGCCGGCATCGTCGAGAACGGAGAGATCCTCGCCACCGACCGGCTGGAAACCCCCTCCGCGGGGTTCGAGGCGGTGGTGGATGCGCTGACGGCAATCGCCCGCAAGCTCCTCGAAGCCCACCCGGACACCGAGGCGATAGGGCTGGGTTCGCCGGGCCCCCTCGATTACGAACGCGGCGTCGTGCTCTTCGCCCCGAACATCCCCGGCATGGATGGCGCCCCGCTGGTCCCCGAGCTGGAGGTGAACCTGGGCAGGCGCGTATTCCTCGAGAACGACGCGAACGCCGCAGGCTTTGCCGAACACCTCTTCGGTGCGGCCCGCGACCTGAGCTCGAGCATCTACATGACGATCTCCACGGGCATTGGCGGCGGCCTGTTCCTGGGCGACCAGCTGATACGGGGGGCCTCGGGCCTGGCCGGCGAGATAGGGCACATGATCCTGCTGCCGGGCGGGCCCATCGATGGCGACGGCCACCACGGCACGCTCGAGGCGATCGCCTCAGGCAGAGCAATCGCCCGCGACGGCTCCTACGTCTACGGAGTGGAGATGACCACCGAGGAGGTCTTCGCGCGGGCGCGCGCCGGCGAACCGAAGGCCCTCTCGATCATCGACAACGCCGCCAACTTCACGGGGATCGGCATGGCCAACCTGGTGAAGGTCTTCAACCCCGAAGGCTTCGTGGTGGGCGGCGGCATGAGCCAGGTCGGCAACTTCTACCTGAGCCGCATCGAACGGGCACTGAACGAGCACCTGGAAGGCTATCCGGTGCCGCGCCTGGTGACGGCGCGGCTGGGGAGCATGGCGGGCGTCATCGGTGCTGCGGCGGTGGCCGCCAAGCACGCCCGCGACGGGTCCTTCTAGTCGTCCTGGAAGTCAGGGTTGCCGCGCACCGGCTCGGGACGCGGGTAGGTCGCGGCGTCGACCGTCAGCTCGTCGAAACGCGGGTCGCCCGCCCGCTCCTTCCAGCCCCGCGGCTTGGCCGGGATGCCCAGGCCCACCACGTGCGGCGGCAGGTCGCGGGTTGCGAGCGCCAGGGCGCCCAGCATGCTGTCGTCGGAGAGGATCGTGCCGGCCAGCACCGTCGAGTGGTAGGCGACACGGACTCCTTTGCCTATGACCGTGCGCTTGAGAGTGACGTCGGCTGACTCGAGCAGGTCGTGGGTGTGCGAGTAGACGTTCACGTAGTCGGAGAGCGACGCCCGGTCGTGCAGCTCGACGCCGCCAATGTCGTCGATGAACACGTTGCGGTGGATGACCACGTCGTCGCCGGCTTCGATGTTGTAGCCCACCGACACCTCGACGTTCTGAAAGATCTTTATGTTCCGGCCCACCTTCCGGAAGATGCGGCGGGCGAGCATCGCCCGCAGCGGCAGGCCGGTGGACAGCGACTGGCCCAGGGGCGTCAGGTCGAGGCACTTCCACAGCCACAGCAGCGGCTTGACCCGGGCGAAGCGCTCCTGGTCGGTCACGACGTAGCGCTCGGCCTCGAAGGTGACGTTGTCCGGGTCGAGTGCGAGCGCCGCCATTGGGGCGCTGTCCACCAGCTCCTGCCACGTCCGGCCGTGCATCACCTGGGCCAGGGTCTCACGGACGACCTGGTTGCGCTCCTGGGCGGGGTCGTCCAGCCGCTTGGCCAGCTCGTCGATGAACCTGTCGATGCTCCGCTGTGCTTCGTCAGGCAGCGGCTTGGGTATGAGCCAGGGCATTGATTCCTCCTTCGGTTACATTAGCCCCCGACTGGCCGTACCCTGGTTATGTGCTTGTCTGCGGTCCCGAGGATTTCGACGTCCACCCCCAGCAGGGCGCTGGCATCCCGTGACCTGTCCCCGTCAAGCGGGCCAGCCTCCCGCTGGTGGAGCAGCACCGGACGTGGCGGGGGCAGCACCCCTTCGCCGCGCATGAGCCGTTGCCACACCGCCTCGAACTCCCAGTCGGCCGCCCACAGCTGCTTTACCGCCAGCAGGGATTCGCGGTCGCCGCTGCAGGCGACGCCCTCCCGGCCCGGGCGGCGGGCCATCCGCTCCTGCACCAGCGGCCTGCAGGCGTCGTAGAAGGCGTCGACGAACTCGTCCAGCAGGTAGTGGCCGGTCACGAGCTCCTGCGCGAGCGGGGCGAGATCCTCGATATCCTCGTCGTCCGGGTCCCCCAGGTCGATGCCCTCGAACAACTGGGTCACGCGTTCGCCCAGGTTGTTCAGCTGATAGAAGAACTCCTGGGCGCATGCGGGAACCACGACCAGCGGCGTCACGGGGAAGCCGCTGTCGACGAGGGTGCGCAGCCAGGTGAGCTCTGCCGGCTGGTCGCCGGACTCTGTCGACAGGGCACCGGGCGCGACTCCGGTGAGCAGGTGGGGGGTAAGCGGGGTCACGGCTGGAGTGTAGCAGGGTCGGCAAAGGCCGGTCAGGGAGCCTCTCATGGAGTCAATCCGGCCCGTGCTAGACTTCGCTGATGGTCTCTGAAGCCCCAACTCGAGCGCCGCGCCCCTGGCTGCGCATCGTTGTGGTTGCACTCCTTGCCGCCGTCATCCTCGTGGCGGCAATCATCCAGTTGCGCCGCTACATCGAGGTGGATGTCGTCGAACTTCCCGACCTCGTCGGCATGCCCTACGATGAAGCGCTTGCGCAGCTGCGCAGCAACGGCCTGGTGGCCGAGCCGTACCCGGACAACTCCAGGAACTTCCCCGCCCAGGTGGTGACCGCGCAGGCGCCGCCGGCCGGTTCGATGGTGCGCAGCGGAAGGAACATCTCCATAGGCGTGAACCAGCCGACTGAGGTGAGCGCGCCCGGTCTGGTGGGGCTGCACATCAACGAGGCCACCGCACTGATGCGCGAAGCCGGCCTGGTGATCGACACGGTCACCTTCGAGAACAGCGACAGTGCCGTGGGCACAATCATCTCGCAGCAGCCCGGGCCGGGAGTGACCCTCTCCGGTCAGGCGGGCGTGACGGTGGTGGTGAGCCGCGGGGCGGGCGATCCCACCGCGGTGCTGCCCGACGTGGTGGGCCTGCCCGTCGAGACCGCCCGGCGGCGCCTGCAGGAGGCCGGTTTCAGGAGCATCCAGCCGGTGGCTACGGGGATCAGCTTCAACGACTACGGAGTGGTCGAGGAGCAATCGCCGGAGCCGGAGAACGAGGTTGCGGTGACGGTGCCGGTGCAGCTGAACTACCGGCTTTCGGCCCGCGAGGTCGTCGAGGTCCCCTCGGTGGTGGGGCAAAGCGCGACGAGCGCGAGCATGCTGGTGCGCGCCGCCGGCCTCCAGGTAGGGGAGATCCGGTACGCGGAGGATCCCGAACAGCCGCGCGGTGTCGTGATCGAGTCCTCGCCGGCCGGCTATACCCTCGTCGACACGCCCGTGAGTCTTGTCGTGAACGCCAGCGAGGGCAGCTACGACAGCCTGCGCAGCCGAGTGCAGGACGAGGAGGACGACTTCCTGGCGCAGGACGGCCGCGGCTCCCTCTTCGGTGACGACCGGCAACCGGGTGACTGGCTCACGCGGCGCGGCACCGAGGACACGCGGGCGCAGCGGGAGGAGCCCGAGCAGGAGGAGCTGCCCGAGGGCGCCCGGCGTATCCCGGTCACCTTCGACCCCACCAACCTGGGCGTCCGGGCGCTGCTCGAGGATGAGTACGACCTGCGGCTGGTGGTGCAGGACGAGCAGGGCGAACGCGTCGTCGTCGACCAGCGGGTGCCGGCGGGCGAGGTAGTGCGCGACGACGTGATCGTCTACGGCGATGCACTCCTGCAGACTTACATCAACGGAGTGTTCTTCCAGGCCTGGCGGCCTTAGTGGCGATTTCCGCACCGCCGGCATGGCTGGTGCGTCAAACTGTGAGAGCGTGCCCAGTCGTGATCCTTCGCGGTTGAGGTTCTGGCTAGGAGGCGGGTTGTGAGCGACATGGAAATTACCGGGCTTGCCCGAAGGCTGGCAGAGGACAACGACGTCGATTGGCGCCAGCTCACCGGCACAGGCGAAGGTGGCAGGATTACCGAGCAGGACGTGATCGACCACCTCGCCAGGGAGATGCAGCGCAGCACCCCCGGCGAAGCAGGGTTCCAGTCGGAGCCGGCCGCGGGGCCGGTCGCTCCGGACTTCGACGAGAGCATCTTCGCCCTTGACGAGGAGGAAGACGACGTCGCGCCGGAGCCAGCAGATGAAGCGCCGGCGGCTGCCCCCGCAAGCGGTGCCACGCAGGAGGGACAGTCACCCTCCATTGCCGACGCGTGGAACGACGGCGGCTCTGACTGGCTGTCCACTGGCGAGGAGGGGGCGAGCGACGAGTTCGACTGGCTCGATGCCGAACTCTCGGTGCCCGAGCCGCCCGAACCGCACACGGCCTCGCCTCAGGCCATGAGGGAACCCGCAGCGGAAGATCCTGAACCGGAAACAACGGAACCGGAAAGCCCTGAAACGGTTTACCCCGAAATGGAAACCGACGATCAGGAGCCGCCCGAACCCGTGGAGGATGCTCCACAGGTTGCCTTCTTCGGCAGCTGGGATGACGAGGACCAGGACGAGGAGGAGCCGGTGAACCCGGCCATAAGCCACGACTACTGGGCCCAGGAGGAGGAAGACGCGGAGCCTGAGGGCGGCCTCGGGCAGTTCGGCTCTCCGGCCCAGGAGCAGGCGGCAACGCAGGAGCCGGACGATGAGCTTTCGCAGGAGAGCGAGCTGCTGAGCGTCTTCTCGGGTGAAAGCCCGGCCGAGATCGAGGCGCACGCCGAAGCCGAACCCGATGACGACGATGATCCCTTCGGGCTGGCAGGGGAAAGCGGCTCGGAGCGGCCGGCCTTTGAAGACTTCCTCTTCGACGTGGACGATGACGCGACCGAGTATGAGGAGGAGCAGGCTTCAGCTGCCGAAGACGAGGCCAGTACGGCCGCGGGGGTTTTCGCGGCGGCCTCGGCCGCATTGGGGCGGGAGCTCGACGAGGAGTCGGAGGAGTGGCTGAACGAGCCGCAGCCGTGGGCAAGGGAGCGGGAACCGTGGCCCAGCTTTGGCCCGCTGCTGAAGGGCTTCTCCCGCTGGATCCGGGTGGGGCGACTGGACGCCGCGGCCGAGCAGGTCGCCGATGAACTGGACAGCGACCCTGCCACCGCGCGGGAAGCCCTGCTTCTCGCGGCGGCAGCGAAGGCGTGGCGTGAGGCCGCAGAGGAGTCTGGCGACGGCGAAGTGGTCCTGCTGCACACCGCCTCGGGCGACCTTACCGGCGCGGGCTCGCTGCCGCTTGCCGACTACCTGGGACTGAACGACATCCTGCACGAGCTGGAGAACGGCACGACCGGCGAACAGCAGGGGACTACACTGGCCATCCTCGACCTCGAAGAGGTGGACCTGGACGAGGTCGAATTGGAGGCACCGTTCCCGGTGATCGTTGTGGGCCGCTCCCAGGGTTACGGCCGCCGCAGCCAGGCGCGCCTGTCGCTCACCGGCGAGCCGCTGCCCGCACGGCAGGGAGCGCACCTCCTGGTGGCGATCGCACGCCTGCTGGAGAGCCCCCTGCGCATCCTGCTCTGAAACTCTGAAGCTCTGAAGGCGTCAGGCCAGGAGTATCAGGAGCGCTCCAGCGGCAGCAGGAGCCACAGGAGAAGGTAGGCAATTGCCGTGAGGCCGCCGGAGAGCGGGAGGGACACGATCCAGAGCACCCGCACTACCCGCGGGTTGGCGCCGATGAACTGCGCGATCCCGCCGGCAATCCCGGCCAGCACCCGGTCGCTGCCCGAGCGGGCCAGGCCGGCCCCCGCGACGGGCCGCCTGGCCCGCCGGTGATCGTGAACCAGGTACTCCTGCCCCTGAACGTTGCTGCTGCTGTCGGTATTGGCCATCGCACCCTCATTGTGTCACGCCCGCAGGTGAGTTGCGGACGACAGCCGCGTGGCGCGTGCGCAGCCGCAGGGCGATGTGGTTAGCTGAACCCGATGAACAGACGGACGAACGGGCGTTGCGCTGCACTCATCGCCGCCGCCGGCAAAGGCGAACGGCTGGGCCTGGGCCCCAAGGCGTTCCTGAAGCTGGGGGAGAAGACGCTGCTGGAGCGGGCGGTCGCGGCGATCGCGGCCGGGGTGGACGAGGTCATCGTGGCAGTCCCCTCCGCACACCTCGACGAGGCGCGTGCGCTGCTGCCCGCGGCACGAGTGGTACCCGGCCGAGACACCCGTCAGGGGACGGTACTCGCCATGCTGGAGCAGACTGACGCGCAGGTCGTCCTGGTCCACGACGCCGCCCGGCCGTTCCTGCCCCTGAGGGTGGTGCACGAGCTGCGCGAAGCCGCCGCGGCGAAGGGCGCAGTCAGCGCCTCCCGCCGGGTGGTGGACACCCTCGTGAACGCGGGCAGCGGCGAGCCTGTCGACCGGGAGGCGCTGCGGGCCGTGCAAACCCCCCAGGGCTTCTGGCGTGACCTGCTCCTGCAGGCGCACCAGGAGGCCGCCCGCAACGGCACGGAAGCGACCGACGACACCGCGCTGGTGCGCGCGCTGGGACACGGGATCCACTGGTGCGAGGGCTCGCCCTGGCTGTTCAAGATCACCACCCCGGGCGACTTCGAGTTCGCCCGAACACTGTTGCCCGCCTGGGAGGCCGCGCAGCAGTGACTGAAGCCCTCACCGTCCGGGCGCACGCCAAGGTGAACCTGGGCCTGGCGGTGACCGGCCGGCGCCCCGACGGCTTCCACGACCTGCACACGATCTTCGTGCGGCTGGCCCTGGCCGACACCCTCACCATGCGCGCCGCCGACACGCTCGGCGGACGGGTCGAGTTCAGCGGCGCGGGCGAGACCGCACCGCTGGCCATGGACGACGACAACCTGGTGGTGCGGGCTGCCCGGGCGTACCTGGAGCGAGCCGGACTGGAGCCTGCCGTCCAGCTGCTGCTGCGGAAGCGCATTCCGATTGCGGCCGGCCTGGGGGGCGGCTCGAGCGACGCCGCGGCAACGATGTCGGGCCTGAGCCGGCTCTTCCCGGAGGCTGCCGATCGTGTGGGCGAGGCGCAGCTGGGCGACCTGGCCCTGGAGCTGGGCAGCGATATCCCGTTCTTCCTGGCGGGCCAGCCGGCAGCGGAGGGCAGGGGCAGGGGAGAAAGGCTCAGTCCCCTGCAACTCCCGCCCCTCCACCTGGTGCTGGTCAAGCCGCCGCTGCAGGTCAGCGCAGCGGCCGCCTATGGGGTGCTGCAGGAGACGGGACCGGAGCTGCCCATCGCTGCGATTGTCGACGCCCTGAACCGGGGGGAGGAACCGCCATACAGGAACGACCTCCAGCCGGGGGCAGAGCGGGAGTGGCCGCAGGTGAACGCGGCGTTGACCCAGCTCCGGGAGCAGGGGTTGCGGGGTGTTCTGATGAGCGGCTCGGGCCCCACCTGCTTCGGCATTGCCGACACCGGTGAGCAGGCCCGGCAGGCGGCGGAGCGCATCCGCAGTGGCCGGCCCGACTGGTGGGTCTGGGCCGGCCCCACGGAAACCTAACCGACTGGCGCTGCCTGCTCCTCGGTTACAGCTACCGGCTCCTCGTCGGTGACGGCACCCCTGGCGGCGCTGCCGACGAGCCGCGCGTACTTGGCGATCACGCCCGAGTCGTAGCGGCTGGGCTTCGGGCGCCAGGCCGCCCGCCGGCGCTCGAGCTGCGCCTCGGTGAGGTCGACCTCGAGGAGATTGCGCTCGGCATCGATGGTCACCATATCGCCATCCTCCACGAGGCCAATCGGGCCGCCGGCCTGCGCTTCGGGCGCCACGTGCCCCACCACCAGGCCGTAGGTGCCGCCCGAGAAGCGGCCGTCGGTGATCAGGCCAACGGAGTCGCCCAGGCCCTTGCCGATGAGGGCGCCGGTGGGTGAGAGCATCTCGCGCATGCCCGGCCCGCCCCTGGGCCCCTCGTAACGGATCACCAGCACGTCGCCCGCCTCGATCTGGTCGCTCATGATGGCGGTCATCGCCGCCTCCTCGCTGTCGAACACCCTGGCGGGGCCGGTGATCTTCGTCGATTTCAGGCCGCTGGTCTTGGCGACGGCGCCTTCGGGCGCGAGGTTGCCGCGCAGGATCGCCAGGTGGCCCTGCGGGTAGAGGGGCCGGTCGAGCGGCAGTACCACGTCCTGATCCATGGGTGGTTGCGCCGGAACCCCGGCGAGGTTCTCTGCCACGGTCTTGCCGGTGACGGTCATGCAGTCGCCGTGCAGCAAACCGGCCTCGAGGAGCATCTTCATCACGAGGGGGACGCCGCCCACGCGGTGCAGGTCGGTTGCGACGTAGCGGCCGGAGGGCTTCATGTCGGCGATGTGCGGAGTCTTGCGGCGTATCCGTTCGAAGTCGTCGATGCTCAGGTCGACGCCGGTCGCCCGGGCCACCGCGAGCAGGTGCAGTACCGCGTTGGTGGAGCCGCCCAGCGCCATCACGACCGTGATCGCGTTCTCGAACGCCTCCCTGGTCATGATCTTGCGCGGGGTGAGGTCGCGGCGCACGAGCTCGACGAGCTGGCGGGCGCTGTCGCGGGCGCTGGCGAATTTCTCGGCCTCCTCGTTGGACATCGTCGAGGAGTAGGGCAGGCTCATGCCCATCGCCTCGATCGCGCTGGACATGGTGTTGGCGGTGTACATGCCGCCGCAGGAGCCGCTGCCGGGACAGGCGTTCCGCTCGACCGCCCGGAAGCTCTCCAGGGGCACGCGGCCCGCCTGGTGGCCGCCCACGGCCTCGAAGACGCTGACGATGGTGAGGTCCTCGCCGTCGTGGGTGCCGGGCTTGATGGTGCCCCCGTAAACGTAGATGGCCGGGATGTCGAGGCGGCCCAGCGCCATCATCCCGCCCGGCATGTTCTTGTCGCAGCCGCCTACGACGAGCATGCCGTCGAGGCTTTGCCCTCGGCCCACCGTCTCGATCGAGTCGGCGATCACCTCGCGGGAGATGAGGGAGAGCTTCATCCCCTCCGTACCCATCGAGATGCCGTCGCTTATGGTGATCGTCCCGAAGAGCTGGGGCATGGCTCCGGCCTCGCGGGCGCCCTCCTCGGCAGCGTGCGCGAGCTTCCCCAGCCCGGAGTTGCAGGGGGTGATGGTGCTGTGGCCGTTGGCGATGCCGATGATCGGCTTCGAGAAGTCCTCGTCCCGGAAGCCGACCGCGCGCAACATCGCCCTGTTGGGCGCACGGGTGTCCCCCTCGGTGACGGCCGCGCTGCGGCGGTTGAGTTTTCCGTTCTTGCCGTTGTTCATCTGTCTGCTTCCCCTGTCTGCGCTGCCTGCGTCTCGATTGCTTCCGTTACCGCCGCTGTGAACTGCGCGGTGCTCCTGGTGCCGCCCAGGTCGATCGTCGGCTCCTCGCGCAGCGCCCGCTGCACCGCCCCTTCGATCGTGGCGGCCGCCTGGTGTTCGCCCAGGCCGTGCCGCAGGAGCATTGCGGCAGAGAGTATCGCCGCCACCGGGTTCGCCACCCCCTGACCCGCGATCTCCGGGGCGCTGCCGTGCACGGGCTCGAACAGTCCCACCGGCCCGCCGGTGGAGGCGCTGGGCAGCAGGCCCAGCGAACCGGGTATCACGGCGGCGAGGTCGGAGAGGATGTCGCCGAAGAGGTTGCCGGTGACGATCACGTCGAACTGGTCGGGTGCCCGCACGATCTGCATGGCGGCGTTGTCTACGTAGAGGTGGCTAAGCTCCACGTCCGGGAACTCGCTCTGGTGCACGCCCGTCAGGACGTCGCGCCAGAACTGCGAGACGTCGAGGACGTTGGCCTTGTCGATGCTGGTCACGCGACCGCCGCGGGTCCGTGCCGCCTCGAACGCGACCCGGGCGATCCTCTCGACCTCGTGACGCTCGTAGACCATGGTCGAGAGGCCGCGGTCGGGACCGTTTTCGGAGGGCCTGCCGAAGTAGATGCCGCCGGTGAGCTCGCGCACGATGAGCATGTCGGTACCGGCGGCGATCTCGCTCTTCAGCGGCGACAGGTGCTCGAGGCCCGGGAAGACCTTGACGGGACGCAGGTTGGCGAAGACCCCCAGCTCCCGGCGTAACGCCAGGATGCCGCTCTCCACGCGGTTGTGCCGCGGCTGCCGGTTCCAGCGGTGCTCCTGCGGCCCGCCGGCCGCGCCCATGAGCACGGCGTCGCTAGCCAGGGCACCTCGCCGGGTCTCCTCGGGCAGCGGCGTGCCGTGCTCGTCGAGCGCCTGGCCGCCGAAGGGCAGGTGGGTGTAGCTGAGCCCGAATCCGTGGCGCGTGGCGGCCGCGTCGAGCACTCGTGTGGCTGCCTCGGTCACCTCGGGCCCTATGTAGTCGCCCGGCAGCACCGCAATGTTGTAGCTGCGCCCGCTCACCCGGTGCTTCCCGGTCTGGTCGCATTTCGGTAGCCGAGCTGCGCCGCGAGGGCGTCGATCTGGTCGCCGGATTCGAGGAGCTGGGCGATGGGATCCCAGTAGCCTCCGGTCAGCGCGCGCCGGGCGCTCTCGGGGATCTGGCAGGGGACCTGGAGCTCGCCCACCGTTACCCGCCCCTGCAGCAGGTCGATGCTGATCCGGGCCCCCGGGTCCTGCTGTACTGCCCGGGTGATCCTTTCCAGGCTGGCGCGCTCCACCTGGACGCACACGAGACCGATCTTGGTGCTGTTCCCGAAGAAGATGCCGGCGAAGCTGCCTGCGATGACCGCCCTTATGCCGTGGCGAACGAGTGACTGCGGGGCGTGCTCGCGGCTGGAGCCGCAGCCGAAGTTGTCGCCGGAGATGAGGATGTTCGCCCCTTCGTAGCGCTCGTCGTTCAGCGGGTGTGCCTTCGCTTCACCGGTTTCGGTCCACCGTTCGTCGTGGAAGAGGTGCGGTCCCAGCTCGTCGAAGGTGATCGCCTTCAGGTAGCGGGCGGGGATGATGCGGTCGGTGTCGATGTCGTCACCGGGGATGGGCACTCCCGTGCCGGTGACTTCCGTGATGGCCTTGAGGGCGCTCATGCAACCACCTGCTGCTCGACGCCGAAGAGTTCGCGGGCGTCGCTTATCTCCCCGGTTACCGCCGCGGCGGCGACCATTACCGGGCTCATGAGGACGGTGCGGCCGCTGGGGGAGCCCTGCCGGCCGATGAAGTTGCGGTTGCTGGAGGAGGCGCACAACTGGTCGCCCTCCAGCCGGTCGGTGTTCATGGCGAGGCACATCGAGCAGCCGGCGTCGCGCCACTCGAAGCCGGCGGCCCTGAAGATCCGGTCGAGGCCCAGCCGTTCGCTCTGCGCCTTGACGAGCTGCGAGCCGGGCACGCAGATGGCCTTGACATTTGGGTGCACCCGGCGTCCCTCCAGGTACCTGGCGGCCTCGATGAGGTCCGAGAGCCGGGCGTTGGTGCAGGAGCCGAGGAAGGCGACGTCGACCTTCGTGCCCCGGATGGGGGCGCCGGGCGTGAGCTTCATGTGCTGCAGCGCCATGGCTACCGCTTCGCGCTCCTGGGCGCCCGCCTCCTCGACGGTCGGCACGTTCTCCTCGATGCTGATCGCCTGGCCCGGGTTGATGCCCCAGGTGACGGTGGGCGCGATCTCGGCAGCGTCGATGGTGACTACGTCGTCGTAGTGGCAGCCGGGGTCGGAGGCGAGGCCGCGCCAGCGTTCCACGGCGGCGTCCCAGTCGGGCCCCTGGGGCGCGTAGGGGCGGCCCTCGAGGTAGCTGAAGGTCGTTTCGTCGGGGTTGACGTAGCCGCAGCGGGCGCCCCCTTCGATCGACATGTTGCAGATCGTCATGCGCTCCTCCATGCTCATCCGGTCGATGACCTCGCCGGCGTACTCGTAGGCGTAGCCGATGCCGCCGTCGACGCCGAGGGTGCGGATGATGTGCAGGATGACGTCTTTCGCGTAGACGCCGGGGCTCAGCCGGCCGTTCACCTCGATGCGGCGTACCTTGAGGCGCTCCAGGGCGAGGGTCTGGGTGGCGAGCACGTCGCGTACCTGGCTGGTGCCGATGCCGAAGGCGATTGCTCCGAAGGCGCCGTGGGTGCTCGTGTGCGAGTCGCCGCAGGCGATGGTCGTACCGGGTTGGGTGATGCCCTGCTCCGGCCCCACCATGTGCACGATGCCCTGGCGGCCGCTGCTCAGGTCGAAGAGCTCGATGCCGTGCTCGGCGCAGTTGCGGCGCAGCTCGGTGATCATGTCGTTGGCGAGAGGGTCGGCGAAGGGCTCCTGGAGGGAGACGGTCGGCACGATGTGGTCGACTGTGGCGAAGGTGCGTTCCGGCATCCGTACGGGCAGGTTCAGGTCGCGCAGCATTCCGAACGCCTGGGGGCTGGTCACCTCGTGGATGAGGTGAGTGCCTATCAGGAGCTGGGTTTGCCCGCCTTCGAGTTCGCGCACGGTGTGGGCGTCCCAGACCTTGTCGAACAGGTTCCTTGCTGTGCTCATTCCACTTCCCTTCGTTCCGGCCGCCGCCGGGCTCGCCCTGTTCACGTCGCCCCCGGACTGCCCGCGCGGTTTGCATGGATCGCGGGACCTAGGGGGATACGAAAAACCCCCGGACTCTCTTGAGAATCCGGGGGTTCACGGTTAACCGTTACAGGTACTAAGCGGCGTCCACCCCACGGGCCACGGCTAGTAGGAGCTGCGTTTCGACAGTCTGCTGTGCCGGCCAGGGGAACATGGGCAGGAGTATACGTTGGGCTCCTGGGGGTGTCAACGCCCGCTTTGCCTCCTGGTGTCGGCTGGCGGGGGCCGTCAGCGGCGGCGCTCCCCGTCGGGGTTCGCCTGGGCGCTGCTGCCGCCGGTGCTGGCGAGCCGCTGGAACTCCTTGGCATCGACTGCGCGGGAGATGCCGGACTCGAAGCTGATGCGCCGCCTGAGGTAGAGGTCGGCGAGGCTGGCGTCCATGGTCATCATGCCGGTGGTGCCGCCCATCTGCATTTGCGAGAGGATCTGGTGGGTCTTCGCCTCGCGGATGAGGTTCCGGACGGCCGGGGTGGCGACGAGGAACTCGTAGGCGAGGACGCGGCCGCCGCCTATCTTGGGTATGAGCTGCTGGGTGAGCACCGCCTGCAGGTTGTTGGCCAGCTGCACGCGCACCTGCTGCTGCTGGGCTTCGGGGAAGACGTCGATGATGCGGTCGACGGCTTCCGGTGCGCTGTTGGTGTGCAGGGTGCCCATGACCAGGTGACCGGTCTCCGCTGCGGTGAGGGCGGCGGCGATGGTGTCGTAATCGCGCATCTCGCCTACGAGGATCACGTCGGGCGCCTGGCGCAGCACGCTGCGCAGCGCGTGCGAGAAGCCGTGGGTGTCGTCGCCTATCTCGCGCTGGTTCACGACCGATTTCTTGTGGGGGTGGAAGAACTCGATGGGATCCTCGATCGTCACGATGTGCTTGGCGTACTCGGTGTTGATGAGGTCGATCATCGTGGCGAGGGTTGTCGACTTGCCGGAGCCGGTGGGGCCGGTGACGAGGACGAGGCCGCGCGGCAGCCGCGCAGCGTCGGATACGGCCTTGGGCAGGCCCAGCTTCTCGAACGGCAGGATCTCGTCGGGGATGGTGCGCAGGACGGCGCCAATGGTGCCGCGCTGATGGAAGGCGTTGACACGGAAGCGCCCGTGACCGCTCAGGCTGAAGGAGAAGTCGATCTCCTTGCGCTCCTCGAAGGTCTTCTGCTTCTTCTCGTCCATGATCGAGTAGACGAGCCGGCGGGTCAGCGTGGGCGTGAGGGTTGCGGTCTTGCTGGGCAGCCATTCGCCGTCGATGCGCAGCATGGGCGGCAGGCCAACGGTGAGGATGAGGTCCGATGCGCCGCGCTCGGCGGTGAAGGTGAGCAGGTCGACGATGTCGACTTCACGGGGTGGTGCTGCTGCTTCGGTGGGCTGGTCTTGCGGGGGCTGGTTCGTGTTCATTCGGTCTCCGTACGGGTGGGGTGCGGCGGCGGGCGGGGCCTTACTCTGCCGTTCTGGTGAGGACTTCCTCGAGGGTGGTGATGCCCTTGAACGCCTTGAGGATGCCGTCCTGGCGCAGGGTCTTCATGCCGTTCTTCATGGCCAGGTCGCGCAGTTCGAAGCTGGACTTGTCCTGGACGATGGCCGCTTCGAGGTCGTCGTCGATGTAGAGCAGCTCGTGGATGGCGTAGCGGCCGTTGTAGCCGCTGCCGCCGCAGCGTTCGCAGCCGATGCCGCGGTAGAGCTTGCGGCCCTGAATCTGGGCGTCGCTCAGGCCCAGGCGGCGCAGCACGTCAGGCTCGGGGGTGTACTCGGTGCGGCAGTGCTCGCACACCCTGCGCACGAGCCGCTGGGCGAGTACCCCGACGAGTGAGGCAGAGACATTGAACGGCTCTATCCCCATCTCCACCAGCCTGGTGATCGCGCCGGCGCTGTCGTTGGTGTGCAGCGTGGCGATGAGCAGGTGACCGGTGAGGGCCGCCTCGACGGAGATCTTGGCGGTCTCCTGGTCGCGGATCTCACCCACCATGATGATGTCCGGGTCCTGGCGCAGGAAGGAACGGAGTGCGTTGGCGAAGGTCAGGCCGGCCTTGGGGTTCACCTGCGTCTGGTTGATGCCGGGAATCTCGTACTCAACCGGGTCCTCGACGGTGGAGACGTTCACCTCGGGCACCGCGATCCGCTTGAGAACCGAGAAGGTGGTGAACGACTTGCCCGAGCCGGTGGGGCCGGTGATGAGGAACATGCCGTACGGCTTCTGGATGATGTCCTCGAACCGCTTGAAGTTGTGCGGCGCGAAGCCCAGCTGCTCGATCTCCGGGATGGAGGAGGCCTTCTTCAGGAGGCGCATCACGGCCTTCTCGCCGTAGACCGTGGGGAGGGTGGAGAGGCGCAGGTCAACCTCGATGCTGCGGTCCTTGAAGCGGACGCGGCCGTCCTGGGGCATGCGCCGCTCGGCGATGTTCAGGCCACCCATGATCTTCACGCGCGCGGCGAGGGCGGCGGCGGTCGCCTTGGGCATCGTCATGTACTCGCGCAGGGTGCCGTCCTTCCGCACGCGCACGATCACCCGGTCGGGGCGGGGTTCGATGTGGATGTCGGAGATGTCGTTGATGACCGCCTCGCGGATGATGCTGTTGACGATCCGCACCAGCGCGTTGTCGTCGATGGCGCTGTCGTAGGCCACCTCATCGTCGGCCTGCCCCACCTCTTCGAGGACCGCCTTGGCGAGTTCGTTCATGTCCTCGCCGTTGCGGTAGAAGCGGTTGATGAGGCGGCCCAGCGCATCCTCGGTGGCGACGGCCGGCCTTATCTCGCGGCCGGTGATGAGCTGGATGTCGTCCAGCGCGAAGATGTGCCGCGGGTCCTTCAGCGCCACCACCAGGGCGTTGCCTTCCAGCCGTACCGGCATGGCGTTGTAGCGCCGCACCGTCGACTCGGGAACCAGCGACACGGCGTACGGATCGATGCTGACCTCGTCCTCGTCGATGTATTCGTAACCCAATTGGGTGGCGAGCGAGCGGGCGAGCATCTCGGGGCTCAGCTTGCCCGAGGCGAGCAGGGTCTCCTCGAGGCGGCCCTCGCCGGAGCGCTGCCGGCGCAGCGCCTCCTCGACGTCCTCCCGCTTCACGTAACCCAGTTCGATGAGGATCTCCCCGAGGGGTTTGATGCGGCCCAGCTTGTCCTGCCGGTCGAGCGCCTGGCGCAGCTGGTCGCGGTCGAGCTTGCGGTCGCGCACGAGCGTCTCGCCCAGCCTGCCCTTGGTGGGCTCGTAGAGGCTCTCGATGCGCTTCATCACTTCGCTCTCCCGGCCAATCACGAACTCGACCGGCTTGCGGACCAGCTCCTCCAGCTCAGGCAAAGAACCACCGCTCGCGATCGCCACCGTCAGCTTTCCGTCGGCGTACTGCAGGGGAGCGGCCTGGTACTTCACCGCGTCAAGCCGCAGCAGGCGGTTGGCCAGCCCCTCCGTCACCGGGAATTCAGCCAGGTTGCCGACGTAGCGCAGGCTGTGCGCCTTCGCCTCCAGCCGGGCCACCTGGTCCTCGTTCAGCAGGCCCTGCTGCAGCAGGACCTGGCGAAGCGGCATCTGCTGCTGCGCCGACAGCTGGGAGGCCTGCTTGAGTTGTGGCAAGGTAAGCATTCTCTCGGCCACCGCCAGCCGACCCAGCCTTCCCGCCGGGTCGGGCGACGTCTCCTGGGGTGGCCGCAGGTTCAGTTCGGGGTAGAAGCTCGCGAGGGCCCAGTCGATGTCCTCGGAGAGTGCGAGGTGCGGGTCGACCACGCGCCTGGTCGCATCCTCGATCGTTTCGATGGCCAGCGGGTCGAGCGGGTCCTCGAAGGCGACACTGATGCGGTCGCCCTGCACCTCGAACGGAATGGCACGCGTCTTCAGCGCGAGGGCCGGAGTGACCTGGGAGAGCACCTGCCTGGCGATCTCGCGGCCGCGCAGGGTCACCAGGCGAATGCCGGTGGTCTCCTCGATCGCCCTGGCGATGCGGCGTTCGGAGAGGAAACCCGACTCCACGAGGATGCGTGACAGAGGGCCGCCGGCCTCGACCTGACGCCCGATTGCCTGCTGCAGCGATTCATCGTTGATGTAACCGCGCTCGAGCAGGAATGCCCCCAGCCTCTTGTCAGCGATCGACAGTGCCGCCACCCTCACCTCCCCTCAGGACCAGCCGTTCGAGCCTGCGGGCGAGCCTGGTGTGCGGCAGCTTCCCCTGCGTGAGGGGGGTAACGAGAATCGAGGTAATCCCGGCCCAGTTCGCCCCCAGCACGTCAGTGAACAGCTGATCACCGACCATGGCCACCTCGCCTTTCGGCAGGCCCAGCCTGCGCAGCCCCCGGCGGAACGCCCAGAAGAACGGCTTGCCCGCCAGGTGGTACCCCTCGATGCCCAGCGTGTCACAGCAGTACCGCACCCGATCGCGTTCGCCGTTACTGAGGAGCAGCACTGCAACGCCCGCCTGACGCAGTTCGTCCAGCCAGCCACTGATCCCCGGGCCGAACTCCTGGCCATCGGAGGGAAGCAGGGTGTCGTCCAGATCGACGAGCACTCCCTTTACGCCCAGCTCGCGCAGGAGCTGGGGCGTAACGGCAGTCACGCTGGGCACTGTTACGTCAGGCGTCAACACAAGCCGACTCTAGCACCCGGACGGTGCCGCTGTAATTCAAAATTGCACGTTGGCAACGGCTGTTTCTGGGTCCGTGCCGACAGCCGGTAGGCAGTTTTCCACAAGCGCGGGCCGGGCACCACCCCGGTTGTGCCCGTCTCAGCCTGTCGGTGACTGCACCTTCATGGACTCGGCGAACACCTCGAGGAACTCGTCGGGGGAGTCCAGCCACGGGTAGTGGCCGCTGTCCAGCATGCTGAACAGCGCGCCGGGCACGCGTTCCAGGCCCAGTTCGACCTGCTCGGGAAAGCTGGTGCGGTCGAGCTTGCCGCCCATGATGACGGTGGGTGCCTTCACGAGCTCCAGCTCGTCGGTTACCTCCAGGCGCCAGGGATGATGCGGCATCGCACTCGCATGGGGTCCGAACAGCGCCTCGCTGTCGCTGTGCTCCAGGCGCAGGCGGCTGGAGGGGTCGGGGAACTGCATGCGGTCGAAGATCTGCTTGGCCGGCATCATCTCGAAAGCCTGGTCGATCACCTCTTCCGGGTCGAGGTCGGCCCCGCCGTCGGCGAGGGCGGTTTCGGGGGGGAGGGCCTGGTCTCCCCGGCCTGAAGCCACCGCCGCCTCCCGCTGCATCGCCCGGGCCAGCATGGGCATCGAGAACCATGGGTTCACGAGGACCAGCCGCTCGACCTGCAACGGTGCCAGTACCGCCGCGCGGACGGCGATCAGGGCGCCAAAGCCGTGCGCCAGGAGCGTGGTCTTCTCGACCTTCAGCGCGTCGAGGGTGGTGAGCACGTCCTGCACGAGCTCGTTCAATCCGAAGTCGACGCTGGCGTAGGAGCGGCCCGAGCCGCGCTGGTCGGCGTAGATCATCCGGTACTGCTCGAGGTCCTCGCCGTTGAGGTCGCGGAAGGAGAAGCTGTCGTACCCGGGGCCGCCGTGCAGGTAGTAGACGGCCGGCGCGTCCTCCGGCCCCACCTGCTCGACGTAGAGATCGGCGGTGTCGCGTTCGATGGTGTAGGGCTGGTCGAGGTAGGCCATGTCAGGTCACTGTACGGGTTGGCTCACATGTGCGAGGTCGTTTGCCGTGCTAGCGTTTGGGCATGACCGCGTATTGACCGGCGCAAGGTATTTTCCTTGCGCCGCTTTTCGTTTGCGGTCGCGGTGGAGGCGTTATGGATAACATGACGGCGCGGGATCGTCAGGTGAAGCCCCTGACCCAGCCACACCCCAAGGAACAACGCAGGCGCCTTCGCAGGCGCACGCTTTCAGACCTGAGGCCCCTGTTCAGGGAGGGCTCTTACAGGATTGGACCTCACGCGACGAAGCACGCTCTCAGCGAGGGGTTCACCGAGAACGACATTCTGGCGGCGGTGCTCTACGGCCGCGAACTTATGCGCTACGTGCAGGATGAGCGGCTGCTGGTGCTGGGCTACATCTCGCCCAGCCCGTCGGTGCAGATTCCGTTGCACGTCGTGCTGGAGTTCAGCAAGCCCCGCTGGGTGGACGTGGTCACCGCGTTCATCCCGGTCGAGCCGCATCGCGTGGTGAGCCGGGCGCGCCTGGCCGAGGCCCTGCGCTACGACCGCGCCCACACCAGCTCGCAACTGGTGGGGCCGGGCAGTCGTTGATGTGGGGGCGGTTGCTTCAGGCAGAGGCAACCGCCCCCTCCCATCAGAGCGGCAACCCGTAGAAGCCGATGGCGTTGCGGTCGGTGACGGCCTCGATGTGCTCCAGGGTGGTGCCGCGCAGCTCGGCCAGGAACCGCGCCGTGTGGGTCACGTTGGCCGGTTGGTTCTGCTTGCCGCGATGCGGCATGGGGGAGAGGTAGGGGCTGTCGGTCTCCACCATCAGGCGGTCCTCGGGGATCTCCCTGGCCAGCTCCTGCAGCCTGGTGGCGCTGCGGTAGGTGAGGTTGCCGGCGAAGGAGACGTGCCAGCCCAGGTCGAGCGCCGCTTCCAGGAGCTGCTCGTCACCGTTGAAGCAGTGGAGGACGCCCTTGCGCTGGTTGGCCGCGACGATCGCCCTGGTCGCCTCCCGTGAGGCCGCGTCCTGACCCTGCTTGTCGCGCACGTGGAGGATGAGGGGCAGGTCGAGCGACTGCGCCAGCCGGGCGTGCCACTCGAAGGCCCGCGCCTGGGTTTCGAGCGTTTCGCGGTCCCAATGGTTGTCGAAACCGGTTTCGCCAATCGCCACCACGCGCTCCTGGGCCGCCTGGTCGGTTACCTGCCCGGGCACCTCCTCGTTGGCGAGGTCGCTGGCGTTGTTCGGGTGAATGCCCACCGCGGCCCACACGTTCTCATACTTTCGGGCTAGATTGAGAGCCGAACTGTTTCGCTGGACGGTGGTGCCAACGGTTATCATTGCCCGCAAACTGTTCGACACGGCCGCTTCGGGGTCCTCATAGAAATCGAGGTGGCAGTGGCTATCGATCATGCCCGCCAGCATATCCGGGTGTGCTTTGGGGTGAAGTCTTGAGAAGAATCGCTGTCTTTCTGTTGATCGTGCCGCTACTGGCAGCCTGTGGGCCGGCCGTGCCGGCTCTCGTCCCCGGTGCGGGCAAGGCGGTTGGCGCGGCCAGCGCCGCAACCACCGCCCGCTCGCGCGCAGCGGTGCGCGACCTCCAGTCGCACGGGATC
The DNA here is from genome assembly GCA_937983275.1 of uncultured Trueperaceae bacterium. Taxonomy (GTDB): domain Bacteria; phylum Deinococcota; class Deinococci; order Deinococcales; family Trueperaceae; genus CALKAI01. The sequence continues at coordinate 39,784 of CALKAI010000041.1, forward strand.
GCCTCCTGGTACGGCCCCAACTTCGCCGGCCGGCGCACGGCCAACGGCGAGATCTTCGATCCGAGCCAGCTGACGGCGGCTCACAGGACTCTGCCGTTCGGTACGCACGTGCGCGTTACCAACCTGGAGAACGGCCGCAGCGTAGTGGTGAGGATCAACGACCGCGGGCCGTTCAAGGCCGGCCGCATCATCGACCTGTCGCAGGCAGCCGCCAACGAGGTGGGCATGATCGGCAGCGGTACCGCACAGGTGCACGTCGAGATCATCGGCGGCCTGGGCGGCACCTACCGCGTCGCGGTGGACCGTCAGCTGGGTGCCTACGACGTGGCGGCGCTGGGTCACGTGCCGGGCGAGCTGTTGCTGCTGAGCAGCCCCAACGCCGGTCCGGTGATGGTCCGCGTCGTGGACGACGAGGTAGCCAACGCCGAGCTGCTGCTGTCCCGCGAGCTTTACGAGGAGCTGGGTGACGTGGTCACGGTTACCGCCAGCTCACTGGAGCAGGGGTCGACGGCCAGCGCTCCCTAGTCAGCGCACGCACCCCCGGGCGATCTCCCGCGCCAGCGCCTGCGCCTCGTCGACGCTCTCGCCCAGTTCCCGGATGAGCGCCGAACCGGCAACAACGCCGTCGGCCACCTGCGCTACCCCGTTAGCGGTGGCGTAGGAGGAGACCCCGAAACCGACCGCTACCGGCAGCTCGGTGTGAGCCTTGATGCGGGCCACCAGCTCCGGCACCTCCGAGCCCACCTCGCCGCGGGCGCCGGTCACGCCCAGGACCGAAACAGCGTAGACGAAACCGCGGCACGCCTCCGTTACGGTGCGGATGCGCTCGTCCGTGGAGGTGGGGGCGACGAGGAAGATCGTGGCGAGACCCAGTTCGCGGCACTCGGCGATGAGCCCGCCGGCCTCCTCGGGCGGCAGGTCGGGGAGGATGAGGCCGTTCACCCCGGCCCGGCTGGCGGCCCGCGCGAACTCGCGCTCCCCACCCGGGAAGGTGTAGATCGGGTTGTAGTAGGTCATGATCACGATCGGCTTGTCGCTGCTCTTGCGCAGGCGTGCGACCAGCTCGAGCGTCCTGGCGGGTGTGACACCCTGACGCAGGACAGTCTCGCCGGAGCGCTGGATGGTGGGGCCGTCGCCAAGGGGGTCAGAGTAGGGCAGGCCCACCTCGAGGATATCGGCCACCTCGAGGATGCCCAACGCCGCCTCCTCGAAGCGCTCCTCGTCGGGGTAGCCGGCGGTGAGGTAGGGGATGAAGGCGGCCCGATCCTGTTCGCGCGCCGTGGCGAACGCCTGGGTCAAAGCCGCTTCCGGCGAGATCACGCTGCGACCTGTTTCGTTCATTGTTGTGCCTCCGGGGCGGGGTTTCTTAGCCCGAAAAGACGCTTCGCTTCGGCAACATCCTTGTCGCCGCGGCCGGACACGTTGATCACCACGACCTGGTCCGGCGTCATCGCGCCGGCCAGTTTTACGCCGTGGGCGACGGCGTGCGAGCTCTCCAGGGCGGGGATGATCCCCTCCGTGCGGGCCAGCAGCGCGAAGGCGTCCAGGGCCTCCTCGTCGTTCACGAGTACGTACTCGGCGATTCCCTCGGCGAAGAAGTAGCTGTGCTCCGGGCCTATACCGGGGTAGTCGAGACCTGCGCTGATGCTGTGGGCCGGTGAGATCTGGCCGGCGTCATCACTCAGGAGGTACATGAGCGAGCCGTGCAGCACACCCTTCTTGCCGAAGTTGACGGGCGCGGCATGGCGCCCCGAGTCGAGCCCCTCGCCGGCCGCTTCGACGCCCACCATGCGGGGCCGTTCCGCTTCGGGGAGGTAGGCGTAGGGGGCGAACAGGCCAATGGCGTTGGAGCCTCCGCCTACGCAGGCCACCAGCGCATCAGGGGTTCGCCCGCCGGTTGCGGCCTCCAGCTGCTCCATGGTTTCTAGGCCTATCACGCTCTGGAAGTCGCGCACGATCATCGGGTAGGGATGGGGGCCCACGACCGAACCCAGGACGTAGAAGGTGTCACGCACGTTCGTCACCCAGGAGCGGATGGCCTCGTTGGTCGCGTCCTTGAGGGTGCGCGTGCCAGTGGTGACCGGGATGACGGTGGCGCCCAGCAGCTCCATGCGGAAGACGTTCAGCTCCTGGCGCCGCACATCTTCCTCGCCCATGTAGACGGTGCACTCCATGCCGAACAGTGCCGCCGCGGTGGCCGTGGCTACGCCGTGCTGGCCGGCGCCAGTCTCGGCGATTACCCGGCGTTTGCCCATGCGCCGGGCGAGGAGCACCTGGCCAATCGTGTTGTTGATCTTGTGTGCGCCCGTGTGGTTCAGGTCCTCGCGCTTCAGGAAGATGCGCGCTCCGCCCGCGTGGCGGGTGAGCTCCTTCGCCTCGCTCAGCAAACTGGGCCTGCCTACGTAGGTGCGCAGATAGTGTTCCAGTTCGCTGACGAACGCCTCGTCTGCGCGCGCCTCGTAGTAGGCCTGTTCCAGCTCGTCGAGCGCGGGGATCAGGGCTTCGGGGACGTAGCGTCCCCCGAACTCGCCAAAGCGGCCGCGCGCATCAGGTGTCGGGAAGGACAGCGAATGCTTGGCCGCCCCGGTGATGGGTGGTCGGGTCATGGTGCCTCCGGTTGTCGGTGGAAGGAAGGGGTCTTACTCGCCTGTTGCCAACGTCATGGATCCGCTTCGCCACCAGAGCTGGTGGTGCCACTTGAAGCTGCGTGGCGTGCGGACTCGGCAAAAGCGCATGACCAAAGGTTAGCACGCGCTCCGGGTTGCTACCATCTGGTTCAACTTCCGGGACCTGGACGGCAACCTGCTGATGATGTGCGCGTGACTCAACCCGCCTCGAGCCCGGCGGTCAGAGCCAGGCGTTGCACCTCGCTGGTGGCGGTCACCTCATCGCGGCCCAGCAGCCGCTCGTGGTTGGCTTCCAGGCTGTCCGGCTCGTAACGGTAGTTGACCATCATTCCGTAAGAGCTCGCCATGCCCCTCTCCGAGGAGTCGGCCATGAACAGCAGGCCCTCGACCGAGGCCCCGTTGGTGAGGTGGAAGCGGGCCACCGGGTCGTGGGGAACGTTGGGCCGGCGCCGCACCTTCAGCAGGTAGTGGGCGGCGAGACGCTCGAGCGGCGCCTTCAGGAA
>CALKAI010000042.1 GCA_937983275.1 uncultured Trueperaceae bacterium
GAGGTGGCGCACTTCAATGACGGCACCCCCATCTACCGGCAAATTGCCGAACAGATAGAGGCACAGATCCTGAGCGGCGCCCTCCGGGAAGGGGAGCAGGTGATGTCCACCAACCAGTACGCAGCGTTCTACCGGATCAACCCGGCGACGGCGGCGAAAGCGTTCCAGCAACTGGCAGAGAACGGCATCCTCTACAAGAAACGCGGCATCGGCATGTTCGTCGCCGAAGGAGCCCTCGAGCAGCTGCGCGAGGAGCGCCGCAGGAGGTTCACCGATGATCACCTCCTTCCCCTCCTGGAAGAGGCCCGGAACCTCGGCATCACGTTCGAGCAGCTGATCGAGCAGCTCCGCAGCGCCCACGCGCACCTCAGCAAGGAGAAGCATGAGTAACACCCACGCAGTCCAGGTCGAGAACCTGCGCCTCCGTTACGGCCGCAAGCTGGCGCTCGACGGCCTGACCTTCACCCTGGCGCCGGGGCGCATCTACGGCCTGCTGGGCCGGAACGGCTCCGGCAAGACCTCGCTCCTGTCGGTGCTTGCGGCGTTCAGGCGAGCGAGCAGGGGAACCGTGCGCGTATTCGGCGAGCCCGTTTTCGAGAACCCGGCGGCCACCAGGCAGGTGTGCTTCGTCAGTTCGGACCTGCTGAGCCTTCCCCAGGACACCTCGGTGCGGGAGGCGCTGAAGGAAGCCGGCCAGTTGCGCGAGGCGTGGGACGCCGGGTACGCGCAGGAACTGGTCGAACTGTTCGGGATCCCGACGCGGCAAAAGATCCACTCGCTGTCACGCGGCCAGAAGTCCGCTTTCGGTGCAGTCATTGGCCTTGCCAGCAGGGCGCCGCTCACCATCTTCGACGAGACCTACCTGGGCATGGACGCGCCCACGAGGGAGGCGTTCTACGATGCGTTGCTGGCGGAGTTCTCTGCCTCCAAACGCACCATCATCCTCTCCACCCACCTCATTGATGAGCTGAAACGCATTCTCGAAGAGGTGCTGATCATCAAGGACGGCAGGCTGCTGCTCCAGGCACCGGTCGACGAGCTTCTTGGCCGCGGCGTCTCCATCACCGGCGAAGCCGAGGCTGTCGACCGGTACGTCTCGCTCGCCCAGGGCGCGATCGGTAGCGGGCTGGCGACGATCGGCACGAAGAGCCTGGGGCGCACCAGGTCGGTGATGCTCTACGGCGAACTCACCCCCGAGCTGGAGCAACAGGCCCGGGCCGACGGCCTCGATATCGACCCGCTCGAGCTGCAGGAGCTCTTCGTTCACCTCACGGGCAAGGAGGCGAAACAGTGACGTCTACCCGAACGAGTACGACGGGGAACTTCCCCTGGCGCATGATCTACGCCTACGGTGGCTACACGATAGTCAGCTGGCTGGTCGCGCTGGCCTTCCTCCTTGTGGCCGTCCTGCTCGTGAACTCGCTGAACACCGGGATCCCGGAGTCGCTGGGCAGCGCCTGGTTCTACCTGTCAAGCGTAGGCGGCTGGTTCGCGGCAGGGGCGGCCGGCTACATGGCCTACTGGACGGCACCCATTTACGTCACCCACGGTCACACGCGGCGCGAGGCCATGCGCGACAGCACAATCACGCTGGCTGTCCTCGCCCTGCTTATCACAGTCATCCTGATCGTCAGCTTCCTGCTCGAGTATGCGCTCTTCGGCACCCTCGGCTGGACGCGGACCATTCCGGAGAGCCGGCTCTTCGCGAGCCACCTGGACATTTTCGGGATGATCAACGACTTCCTGCCCATGATCCTGATGCTCGCCGCCGGCGGAGCCCTCGTCGGCGCCCTCACCTACCGCTACGAGTCGTGGGGCTGGCTCTCCTTCGTGCCCGCCCTGGGCCTCGTCTTCGCCTACACGATCCTGGGGGAGAACTCGCTGGGCCTGTTCCGGCCTGAGCTGTACACGGGCGCGACGGCGGTGCTCATGCGCTGGCTCAGTGCGCTGCTTACCGCCGGAATCTTCCTTGCGGTCACCTGGCTGGCTGTGCGGCGCGTTCCGATCCGCAGCTAACCGCCCGCTTCAGCTAGCCCCGCGATTCGCCTACACTCGAATAATTCCTGGCGCCGTTGCGTCCTCCTGCGGGGGGACGTGACGGTTGACTCTGCCCTTGGGGAAGCCCCGATAATCAGGGTGTGCACGAGGTGTCGATGAAGCAGCAGCTCATGCCGATCGGGCGGTTCGCGAGCCGCACCCGGCTGTCGCACAAGGCGCTGCGCCTGTACGACTCAGTGGGGCTGCTGTCGCCAGCATTCATCGACGAGAACAGCGGGTACCGGTACTACCGCGAAGAACAGGTCGAGCAGGCGCGACTCATCACCCTGCTCAGGCAACTGGAGATGCCGCTGGACGAGATCCGGGGGGTGCTGGCCCTCGACGGGTCGCAACGGTTCAGCGCGATAAGCGCCTACTGGGACGGGCAGGAGGCCCAGTTCCGCAGGAAGCGCTCACTGATCAGGTTCCTCGAGTCGTTCCTCGAGGGCAAGGGAGGACACATGTTTGAGGTCCAGACACGGGAAGTACCGGAGCAGAAGGTGATCACCATCCGCTCGAACGTCTACGCCGAGGAGCTGCCGCAATTCATCGGGACCACGATGGGTCAGCTGCTCGACTACCTGGGAGAAAGGCAGATAACTCCGCAACCC
>CALKAI010000043.1 GCA_937983275.1 uncultured Trueperaceae bacterium
GGATGTCCTCGATGACCTCCCACAGGTTGAGGCGCGCCTGCGGGTCGAGGCCGGTCGTGAGCTCGTCGAGGAACACCAGTTTTGGATTGTTGATGAGCGCAAGTGCGATGAAGACGCGTTGGCGCTGGCCGCCGGAGAGCTTTTCGACGTAGGTCTCTGCCTTATCGAGCAGGTTGAGCCGTTCCAGGAGCGCGCGCCAGTCGACGGGGTTCTGGTAGAACGACGCGAACAGTTGCAGGGCTTCGCGCACCTTGATGCGGGTAGGGAGGGCAGAGGACTGCAGCTGCACCCCACTAAGCTCCCGCAGCCGCCGCGTGTCGCGGTGCGGGTCGAGTCCCAGGACTTCGATGCGGCCGCTGTCGTGCTGCCGCAGGCCTTGCGTACACTCCATGAGGGTCGTCTTGCCGGCGCCGTTCGGGCCAATCATTCCGAAGATTTCGCCCTCGTGGACTTCGAAGGAGACGTCGTTGACGGCGGTGAAGCTGCCGTACCGTTTCACGACCCCTTCGCAAACGACGACGTTACTCATCCTCGTCCTTCGGTTCGTTCTCCTGGGGTGCCTGTGCTGGTGCGGCGCCCTGGATCTGTGCGAGGAGTTGCGCTGAACCCTCGAGGTTGCGCATGAGCAGGTCGAGTTTGGTGAGGGCGAGGCCCTGTTCGGGGTCGCCCAGGACGAGAAGCTTGTCGCCGGGCTCGATGCCCAGGTCGCGCCGCGCTTGGGCGGGAATCACGATCTGGCCGCGTTCGCTAACGGTTACGGCGCCATAGAAGCCCCTGCCGCCGGGGCCGTAGGAGGGTGCGTCGTCTCTACTCATGGGGTTGCCTCTGCTTGATTCACGCAAGCAGAATAAGGGATGATTTGTAAATCATGCAATGCCTTGCTTGGGCAGCGCTGCAAGTTTCTAGTAAACAGGCGTACTTAGTTATAGTTTAGATCAGCCATGGATGTTCCGCTATTCACCTCTTCCCGGCTAAACCAGGTTACTAACGGCCATGGTTTTGCTGTGGGTGCGGTCTACAACCGGCGTCGGGACATTCATGGAAGGCTGGGCGGGAACCAGCAGTCAGGTATTTCAACGCCTAAGGACTCCCCCTTTGTAATTCTCTTCACCGGAAGACAGGGTCACCAGCACGGTTATTTCGACCAATACGGAGAAGACGGCAGATTCTACTACTTCGGCGAAGGGCAAGTAGGAGATATGGCGATGGATAGGGGAAACAAGGCCATCCGCGACCATCTCCGTGATGGAAAGATTTTGCTGCTTTTCTTGTCACTTGATCGAAGTGGGGCCCAGCGGTTTGTTGGTGAGTTTATCTACGAGGGTCACCACATAGAGCCTAATGTTCCTGATCGAGATGGAAACCCGCGCAACGCTATCGTCTTTCACCTTCGGGCATTGGATGACGAGGTTCTGGGTGTCCAGCCAGAGCTGGTAATCCAATCCGATGAAGCAATTTCTGAAACTGAGAGACGTAGCTTTACCAAAATCCGGACACAGCAGGGCCTTTTTCGACGCAGGGTCTCCACCGTTGAAAAGGGTTGCCGCCTCACGGGTATTGTTGATCTGCGTTTCCTGCGGGCGAGTCACATCAAGCCGTGGTCACAGAGCAACGATAGTGAACGTGTCGACCGCAGCAACGGGCTGCTATTAACGCCTACTGCTGATTTACTTTTCGATCACGGATGGCTGTCTTTTCGGGACGACGGGCGCCTTATTCTTGCGGACAAATTGCCCGACGAAGTAAAAGAGAAGTCAGGTATCGATTTGACCGAGGGCAGGCGGTGCGGGGATTTCAGTGAGAACCAAGCTGAGTTCCTCGCGTATCACCGTGATTGCATCTTCGGAAAGCGAGACAATCAGGACCGCATTATTGACCTCCTAGACTAGTCTGGGCAGAACCGTAATAGGTGAATCGGTGGAAACGCCCAACGCGGTTGACTCCTCCAGCCTAGGGATCATATAGGTTGGTCACGTAAGGTTACGTAAGTGAGGGCGGAGTGCCTCTTCTAATCGGATCATGGCTCCAACTGTCTCCTCGATAACGTGCTGCCACGCCTCGCGGTTTCGGTAGCCACCGTACTCAAATACCTTCCGAATGCTGTGTGCTCCTGATCCATCCGGGGCTATCCATTCCAAGGGCGCGCCGAAAGCGCTCTCAATTTCCTGTCGACGCGCTTCGAGATAATTGAAAACTTTAGCGTTCTCTGCCTCAAAGCCCTTGCCCCGGTCGATGTTCAGCTCAATTTGCGTGTCGTGCCTACGAACTCTGTAGCCATACTCAAGACCGTTACCTATCCGTACGCTCAAGGACGAGCTATCATTAGGGCTGATGTGAGCGTGAAGGTTTGTGCGGGTGGCTGCGTGTTGCAGAAGTTGTGTCCAAAACTCGTTGCGCAGCAGGTGTCGTTCAGCACGCTCCCGTTTTAGCGTCCCTACCTGTCGTGATTCTTCGCTGGGCCCTACGATCAAAGTGAGTAGAGGTGCGGGCGGAGAATCGTTAATTCGTATTGCCTCGACTTTTAGCAGATAGAAGGATCCCGAGGACGCCTCGTTCAGCCACGTGACTGCTCTAACGTGCTCGGGTCGGGGCTCTCCAACAATCCAGACGGCTTTTTCTGCCTCGAACGCGGTGAGGTAGGTAAGGATCTTGCCGAGATGATCATGATCGCTCACGCCTAGTTGGTTTTCGATGACGACTGGCTGGCCGTTCTGGTCCTCTGCAAGAATGTCAAGGCTAAAGGAGCCCGCTGGTTGCTCGCGTTCCGCCGAAACGAGCTCCACACCTATTGCCTCTCCCACAACATCAATATTCTCAACTAGCCAGGGTGTGAATCTGGACGCCTCATATGGCCAGACCTCACGTAAGGGCCGCCTCTCGATCTTGCCTACGATATCGCGCATTGATAACCAACACCCTTCCGAATCCTTGCTCCCGTGCTTCACGTTTGGGACCAGTTTGATTATGTAAGTGTTACTCCGTCACCATATACTGGCGGGATGTTCGTGTGGAACGAAATTTGGCCGCTTTTCGGTCTGCAGTTGCAAACGCCCAGGCTTGTCCTCAGGCCAATCAGGGATGAAGACATACCGGGGTGTCAGCGGACACCTGTCCTCGATGACCTCCCACAGGTTGAGGCGCGCCTGCGGGTCGAGGCCGGTTGT
>CALKAI010000044.1 GCA_937983275.1 uncultured Trueperaceae bacterium
CGCCGCGCAGGAGATCGCCTTCACCCTGGCCAACGCGAAGGAGTACGTGCGGGCCGCGCTGAAGGCCGGCCTGGATGTGGACGAGTTTGGCCCGCGGCTGTCCTTCTTCTTCGCCTGCCACAACCGCATCCTCGAGGAGGCCGCCAAGTTCCGGGCGGCCCGGCGCATGTGGGCGAAGATCATTCGCGACGAGTTCGGAGCGCGCGACGAACGCAGCTGGCGGCTGCGCTTCCACACCCAGACCGGCGGTTCGACGCTCACCGCCCAGCAGGTCGACAACAACGTGGTACGCACCGCCTATCAGGCCCTGGCGGCGGTGCTGGGCGGCACGCAAAGCCTGCATACGAACGCCAAGGACGAGGCGCTGGGGCTGCCCACCCCGGACAGTGCCCGCACCGCCCTGCGCACCCAGCAGATCCTCGCCCACGAGAGCGGCGTTGCCGAGGCAATCGACCCGCTGGGGGGCTCCTACTACGTCGAACACATGACCGACGAGCTCGAGGAGCAGGCGGGCGTCCTGCTGGAGCAGATCGAAAGCCTGGGCGGCAGCGTGGCCGCCATCGAGGCCGGCTTCATCCAGCAGGAGATCGAGGAGGCCGCCTACACCTTCCAGAAGGAGGTCGAGGCGGGCGAACGGGTGGTCGTCGGCGTGAACCGCTTCACGACCGAAGGCAAGGAGCCGGTGCCGGTGCAGGAGATCGATGGGGGACTGCAGCAGCGCCGGTCAGGCCAGCTGAAGGAGTTCCGCGAAGCCCGTGATGGCGTCGCTACCCAGGAGCGGCTCCGGGACCTGCGCGGGATCGCACAGGGCGACGGCAACCTGTTCCCGGCCGTCCTGGCGGCCTTCGAGGCGCGCGCCACCCTGGGCGAGATCTGTGGGGTCCTGCGCGAGGAGTTCGGCGAGTACCGTCAGTAGGCGCCCAGACGGGAGATCACTCGCCGGCGGAAGGTTACTCGTCGCCCGGGCACAGCAGCGGCCCTAACGGCCGGCCGCCCAGCAGGTGCAGGTGCAGGTGGAACACCTCCTGGTGGGCGTGCTCCTTGCAGTTCATGATCAGGCGGTAGCCCTTCCCGAGCCCCTGCTCGGCGGCCAGCTTCTTCGCGACCGTGAAGAGGCGGCCCAGGGCCGGTTCGTCCTCAGGCTCGACATCGTCGACCGTGGCGATCGGCTTGTTCGGCACGATCAGGATGTGGACCGGGGCCTGCGGACTGATATCCCGGAAGGCGCTCACCAGCTCGTCCTGGTAGAGGAGCTCGGTGGGGACCTCCTGACGTACGATCTTCCCGAAAATCGTGTCGTTCTCCATGTCCCGACTTTACCCTCCAGCGTGAGGAGGCCCGCTGTGAACCTTGCATCGCTGCCGCACAATTGAGGTCAGCTGCAGAGCGAAACGTGACGCCAATGGCTGCGCCTTGGCTGGAATCGGGAGGGCTGGATTGAGGGAGCTGCTGAACACGTTCAAGGATGCCTTCAGGGGGTATTCGCAGGATGGCGTACCGCGCATGGCCGCGGCCATCTCCTACTACACGATCTTCTCGATCGCGCCGCTGCTGATCATCATCATCGCCATCGTCGGTTTCGTCTACGGCGATGAGCAGGCACGCCAGCAGCTGCTGGGCCAGGTATCGCAGGCGCTGGGGCCCCAGGCCGCGCAGCAGATAGGCACGATGATCGAGCAGACAAACCAGGGTGGCTCGGGGGTGGTCGCCACGGTCATCGGTATCGTCACCGTACTCGTCGGGGCGACGGGGGTTTTCACCCAGCTGCAGAAGTCGCTGAACGACATCTGGAAGAGCGGACCCGACAAGTCGAAAGGCGCCCTCCACACCCTGTGGCTGCGCTTCCGCGGCCTCCTCATGGTGCTCGTGCTGGGCCTGGTGCTGATCCTCGCCTTCGCCCTGCAGTCGGCGCTGAACGTGATCATAACGAACTTCCAGGACCTCCTGCCGGGCGGCAACTGGATCTGGTACATCGCCAACCTGGTGCTCACCATCGCCATCTACACCGGCATCTTCATGCTCCTCTTCAAGCTGATCCCCGACGCGGAGACAAGCTGGAGCGAGGTGTGGCGCGGCGCCCTGCTCACCGCCATCCTCCTGAAGATCGGCGAGATCGCGCTGGGCATCTACCTGGGGACCTCCGGGGTGAGCTCGGCCTACGGCGCGGCCGGCTCGCTCGTCGTCCTGCTCCTCTACGTGTTCTACTCGGCGCAGATCGTCCTCTTCGGCGCGGAGTTCACCCACGCCGACGCGAAGCGGCTACGGGCGCAGGATGAGTCCGCTGCCGAGGGGCAGGCGGCGACCAGCGGCGGGGACAGCGGTAGGGGGCCAGCGAGGTGGGGGCGAATCGTTTACGGGTTTTTGCCCCCACTCACCAGAGGTGTGGCGGGTGTTGCTAGTGGAGGTTTTTCTTCTGGGCCTCCTCCTCGGCTGCCTTGCGGCCCTCCTGGACCGAACTTCTGGCCGCGTCCTTCGCCTCTTCGGTGGCCTCGCGCGCGCCCTCCTTCATGCTCTGGGCGTCCATGCCGCGCTCCTCGAACTCGTGCTTCATCGTGTCACGCGCTTCCTCGAAGCCGGCGCGGGCCACGTCACCCAGCTCGCTGGCGGTTTCGCGGGTGCGCGCCCTGACCTGCTGGGCGGCGTCGCCCATGAACCGGGCCTCGGGCCGGCTGGAAGGGATGACCATCCCCACGATCATGCCCAGCGCGACCGCGCCCAGACCAAAGGTGAGCGGGTGCTCATTGAAGTAGTGGCTGAAGCCCGAGCGCGCGCGCTCAGACATGTGCCGGGCCTGGTCACCCATGCCCTCCATGCGGCCGCGCATGCCGCGCCGGTCATCGTCGTAGCTCCAGTCGTTGCGGTACATGGGATCCTCGACCTGTCCGTAATCGTTCCAGTCACTCATGCGAATTTCTCCTTGATGACCCGTGCATCTTCCTGGAGGCTCTCCATCGTTTGCCTGGGTGCGATGTCGTTCTCCTTCAGTGAGTTGAGGGACGCCATCAGCACGATGACGCCAATAAGGACGAGCACGCCACCGACGATCAGAGCCGAGGCCCAGGCCGGCAGCACCAGGGCGAGCACCAGGATCGCCGCCGCCACCAGTGCCAGCAGGCCCACGAAGGCGAGAACGCCGCCGACCGCGATTCCTACGCTGTCGCGGCCAATGCGGGAGACGTTCTGCTTCATCTCGGCCTTGGCCAGCGCGATTTCATCCTTTATCAGGCGCGACCCGTCCTGGAAGAGCTCCCGCAGGACCTCCCCTATGGACCGGTCGTGCACGTTCTGTCCGTAATCCACTGTTCCAGCCCCCTACCTGCGGGGCGGAGGCAGCTCGGCGGCCGGTGCCTCCGAGTACCCCAGCCCCTCGTTGCGGCCGTCTTCGATGCCCGTGTAGGCGCGACTGCGTCTCGTGCGGCTGCTGTAGCGGCTGCTGCCACCCAGCGCCAGGGCAGCGATGCCCAGGCCCACCAGGGTGGTTACCACCGGGTACCGTTTCAGGAAGCCCACGACGGCGTCGCTCATGTGGCTTACCTGCTCCTGGGCCCTGTCGCCCACCCGGTCCACCGCGCTGTTCGAGCGGCCCCGCGCGCCCCGGATCCGGCTCACCGCCTCCTCCTGGAGGCCGCGCGGGCTCAGCTTCAGCTTCGCCGCCTCGATATCGGCGCCCAGCTGTTCACGGGAGCGCGCGATATCGGCCCTTATCTGATCGATGCTGCGCGTGTCCCTCCCGCCGTCCGTCCGGTCGCTCATGACTGCTCAGCTGTCTCCCGGTCGAAGTGCGTGCGCGCACTGCGGGACTGGTAGCCGCTGCCGCTGCTGGCGTCGCTGCTGTGCAGGAACCTGGCGGCCGCAAAGCCAAGAGCGGCCATGCCGCCCAGGAACAGGCCGGGGCGCCGGCGGGCGACGCTGCGCAGGTCGTCCAGCAGCTCGGTAGAGTCGCGGTCGGCCAGGTAACGGTGCAGGCCGTCGATGCGCTCGGCCAGCCATTCGCTCTGATCGGCCAGCCTGCCCATCTCCTGGTGGCGCAGCTCGTCGCTGCTCTTGCGGAACGCCTGGGCCAGGCCGCTTATCTGCGTGGCCACCTGATCCTTGCCGTCGTCGACCGACATGCGCGCCTGCTCCTGCACGTAACCAAGGGTGGAGCGGGCTTCGTCCATCGCTTCCCGACCCAGCTCCTTGGCGGTGCCACGGGCCTCGCTCACTACTTCCTTTGCGGCGTCTTTCGCTGATGTGCTTCCGCTCGAAGCGGATTGCTTACTGCTGTCCGTCGCCATCATCCCCCCCTAGGCCATATGCCGATACGGATTGATCAACGGTGCCTCTCGTATGAAGACACCTGTGCCCAACAGCGTAGACTCCTGCGGGCCAAGGCAATTAAGAGATCCCTTACTATGTCCCCGTTGCGGGGTCTGTTGGCGGGCGGCAGCAGTTCATGCTAGACTCGGATGCTTTGGTTTGGAGCCGCCGGGCAGTGGCGGCCTGCCCAGGAGGAGAACTACTATGGCAAAAGAGTGCGCCATTACCGGCAAGAAGACGAAGATGCAACGGACCAGCATCCGCAAGGGTTCCGCCAAGAAGAACGGCGGCGTGGGCCTCAAGGGTGCCGGCGTGACCCGCAAGGCGGTCAAGCCGAACCTCAAGAAGAAGACCATCTGGGTGGATGGCAAGCCGCAACGCATTTGGATCAGCACCAAGGCGCTGCGCAGCCTGGACCCGACCCTGCTGGTGAACCCTCACAAGTAACCTGCCCAAAAAGCAGGCCATTTCGGGCGCGTTCTGGTGACGCGCCCGCTTTCATGCGCCACACCCGGAGGAAGTCACGGACAGCCCGACCCAATCCCCTGAACTCCCCGCACTGCACGTCCACCATGTGAGCGTCCGCTTCGGCAAGGTCATGGCTCTGCAGGACGTCAGCTTCGACCTTGAGCGCGGTCAGACGCTGGCGATAGTTGGACCCAACGGGGCGGGGAAGAGCACCCTCATCAGGGTGGCGCTGGGTCTCATCAGGCCTCTGCGCGGTCACGCGCTCATCTTTGGCCAGTACGCCGGAGTCGACGCCCGCCGCATCGGCTACGTACCGCAGCTCAAGACCTTCGACCGCAGCTTCCCCGCGACCGCCCTCGAACTGGTCGTCTCGGGGGCGCGGCTGCAGTGGCCTGCCCGCGTGACGCGGCGCGAGCGGGAGGCGGCGGCCGCGGCGCTGGAGCAGGTGGGCGCCAGGGGGCTGCTGAACCGGCGCCTTGCGGGCCTTTCAGGCGGAGAACTCCAGCGCGTCTACCTCGCCCGCGCCCTCATTCGCCAGCCCGACCTGGTCCTGCTCGACGAGCCCGCGACCGGCGTGGACTTCCTGGGTGAACACGACCTGTACGACCTGCTCGAGGGCTACCAGGAGCGCACGAACGCTGCCATCGTGATGATCACCCACGACCTTACGGCCGCCCGCTATCACGCCAGTCACGTCCTGGTCCTCAACCGCCAGGCGCACGGCTTCGGGGCCCCGGAGGAGGTCCTCAGCGAGGAGTCCCTCAAGGAAGCTTACGGTCACCACGGGCACCAGCACGACTGGCTGGTGAACTGACGTGGAGCTGCTCGAGGCCTTCAGCCTCCCCTTCATGCAGCGCGCCCTGCTGGGCGGCCTCGCCATCGCGGTAGTAGCCGGCCTGCTGGGAACGTTCGTGGTGCAGCGGGGTCTCGCCTTCCTGGGCGACGGCCTGGCCCACGCCGCCTTCGGCGGGATGGCCCTGGGCGCCTTTGCTGCGGCGTTCTTCGGGACGAGCGGCTGGCTGGAGCAGCCCCTGCTGATCGCGGTGCCCTTCACCCTGCTCGCCTCCATGGGCATAGCCTTCGTGCGGGACCGCACCGTCCTCTCCTCGGACGTGGCGATCGGCGTGTTCTTTGCCGTCTCGGTGGCCCTGGGCGTGCTGTTCATCTCGGTCATCCCGCCCGAGCGGAACGTCATCGACGTGTGGCACCTGCTGTTCGGTTCGATCCTGGCGGTGGGCCCGGCCGATCTGGGCATCATCCTGACGGTAAGCGCCCTGGTGTTCGCGCTGCTGCTGTTCGTGTGGCCGCGGCTGGCCTACGCCACCTTCGATGAGGAGCTGGCGCGCACTGACGGGGTAAACACCCGGCGGCTGGAGTACCTGCTCTTCGCGCTTGCCGCGCTCGTGGTGGTGGTCAGTGCGCAGATGATAGGCATCGTGCTCATGGCCGCCTACCTGGTGATCCCCGGTGCCTCGGCCCGGCTCATCTCCCGGTCGCTGGTCGCCATGAGCATGTGGAGCGTCCTGTTCGGCGTCGCCAGCACCGTCGCCGGGCTGGTGATCTCCTACCTGGTGGACGTGCCCACCGGCAGCACGATCATCCTCACCCAGGCTGCTCTTTTCCTGGTCGCTGCCGCGTTCCGGAAGCGCTGACGGGCGTTTCGGCAGCGGCCGAGGGCGCCTCGAAGAGGTGCCCAAAGCGTTCGTCCACCCGCCGTCTGATCTCCTCCGTCATCTCGATCTTCGGCGGCCAGGGCCGGTTGAACCCCTCACTCTCCAGCTTCTGGGTGCCGTCCAGCACCCAGACGGGGTCGCGGCCGGCGTCGCCTTCGACCACCTCCAGGTCCCGCTCGGGATCGATGTTGTTGAGCAGGCTCCAGATCGTCTCCTCGAAGTTGGCCGGGTTGACGTCCGCGTCGACGACGGCGATGAGGCGCACGCCTTTCGCGTGGCTCTGCCTGGCCGCCCACTCGCCCACGTGCCGGCCCTGCAGCGGGCGGTCCTTCTTCGTGGTGATGACCCAGATGCCGCCCTCGAACTGGTACTGGTCGAAGATCTCCGCGTGGCTGGGCAGCTCCTTTGCCATGCGCTCGGGGTTCGGCTGCCAGTCGACCTGGCCGCCCTCCTCCTCGTGCTTCACGGTGCCGTCGATCACCAGCTTCGAGCCGTAGCTCCAGGAGCGGCTCGAGTGGTCGAGGACGTCGATGGGGCCCTTGGCAATCTGCTGGTCGCGGCCGGGTACCGCGTTGCGCAGGACGGCCCGCCAGAAGCCCAGGTGGTCCCGCACGTCCACCTCCTCGTCCGTGACGAGGATGACCTTGGCCAGCATCATTTGCCCCAGACCCAGCAGCCCGTTCGCCACCTTGTAGGCGTGCCCCGGGAAACTCTTCCTGATTGTGACGTTCACGAGGTTGTGGGCGATGCCGGCGGGCGGCAGGTGGTAATCGACCAGCTCCGGCTGCACCAGCTGCGCCGGCACGGAGAAGATGCGCTCGGTCGCCTCGATGAGGTAGGCGTCCTCCATGGGCGGCTTGCCGACGATGGTGGCGGGGTAGACGGGGTTGCGGCGCATCGTGACCGCCGTTACGTGGAAGGCGGGGTAGAGGTCCTCCAGCGTGTAGAAGCCGGTATGGTCCCCGAACGGGCCCTCCACCCGCCACTCCTCCTCCGGGTCGATGTAGCCCTCCAGGATGAACTCGGCGTTCGCCGGGACCTCCAGGTCAACCGTGACGCCCTTCGTGAGCTCGACGGGGCGGCCACGCAGATAACCGGTGAGGCTAAACTCGTTCACCCCGGGGATTGGCGGGATTGGCGCGGTCGCCGCGTAGGTTAGGGCCGGATCGCCGCCCAGCGCAACCGCCACCTCGAGCCGCTTGCCCAGCTTGCGGGCGTTCTCCAGGTGGCGCGCGCCCACCTTGTGGCGCTGCCAGTGCATCGCGGTGGTGTTGCGGTCGTACACCTGCATGCGGTACATGCCGATGTTCACGTCGCCCTCGATGGGGTCGCGGGTGATCACCAGGGGCAGAGTAATGAACGGCCCGCCATCGAGCGGCCAGCACTTGAGGATGGGCAGGCGCGAGAGGTCGACCTCGTCGCCGCGCAGCACCACCTCCTGCGCCAGGCCACCGCGGACGCGGCGCGGAGCCAGGGTCTTCAGCTCACGCAGCTTCGGCAGGTGCGAGGCCAGCGACAGCAGTCCCTGGCCAAGCTTGATGTCGAGAAGGTCGCGAAGGCGGCGCGGCAACTCCTCGAGCTCCTCCACGCCCAGCGCCCAGGCCATGCGCCTGGCGGTGCCGTAGAGGTTGATGACGAGCGGGAAGTCCTTCCCCTCGACGTTCTCGAAGAGCAGCGCCGGACCCCCGCGTTTGACGACGCGGTCAGCGATCTCCGTTATCTCCAGTTCGGCCGAGACCGGCTCCTCTATCCGAAGCAGCTCCCCGGCCTCCTCGAGGCGTCGCATAAAGTCGTGAAGATCGCGGTAGACCATACCCCTATGCTACATCCCCGGCTGCCGGCCGCCGCTCCTCGTCAGGACGGCCTTCCGGTCATCCTGCCCGCGGCGCGCCCGGCCGTTCCGGCCGTTGGCGCCGTGGGCGAGCGGCTGCAGGTCAGGCTCGTTGGCCACGTCCTCTTCGAGGAACCTGGCGAGGCGGTCGCGGAGGGCCGGCAGCCCCTCGCCGGTGAGTGCGCTGACGGGCAGCGCCTCGAAGCGCAGGGCCAGCCCCTCCAGGACCTCGCCGTTCGCCAGGTCGGCCTTGTTCAGCACCAGGAGGCGGGGCACCTCGAGGTCGAGGCCGCTCAGGATGCGCTCCACCGCGTCAACCCGCTCGGGAGCACCGGGCGTGGCCGCGTCGACGACGTGCAGCAGCAGGTCGGCGTCGTGCAGCTCCTCGAGGGTGGCGCGGAAGGCGTTGACCAGCTCCTGGGGCAGGTCGCGAATGAAACCCACCGTATCGGTGAAGAGGCTCTTGCCGCCCCACTCGCCCAGGCCGGGCAGCCACCCCTCGCGGGTGGTGGGGCGCAGCGTCGCGAACAGCTCGTTCTTCGTGGCCGCCGCCGGCTTGGAGAGCGCGTTGAAGAGCGTGCTCTTGCCGGCGTTGGTGTAACCCACCAGGGCGATGACCGGGGTGGCCGAGGCGTTGCGCGCCTTGCGGGTCTGGGAGCGCTGCTTGGAGATCTCGTCGACGGCGCTTTCGAGGGTGGCGATCCGGTCCCGGATGCGCCGGCGGTCGACCTCGAGCTTGGTCTCACCCGGACCGCGGGTGCCGATGCCACCGCCAAGCCGGCTCATTGCCACCCCGCGACCCGCCAGGCGGGTGAGCTGGTACTGGAGCTGGGCCAGCTCCACCTGCACCTGCGCCTGACGGCCCCGCGCGTTCTGCGCGAAGATGTCGAGGATGAGCTGGGTGCGGTCGAGGACCTTCAGGTGGGTCTCTGCCTCGATCTCGCGGGCCTGCGCAGGGGTTAGTTCCCGGTCGAAGATGAGCAGGTCGGCGTCCTCGTGATAGGCGACGGATACCAGCTCCTGCAGCTTGCCCCGCCCTATTAGCGTGCGCTGGTCGAGCTCCTTGCGGTGCTGCAGCGTCGAGTGCGCAACTTCTGCGCCGGCGCTGCGGGCGAGCTCCTCCAGTTCGGCCAGGCGCGACTGCGCCTCCACCGCGCCTTCGCCCGTTTCCACGCCGATGAGCACGGCGCGCTCCTCGCTCGAGCGGCGCACTTCGCGGGTGCGCTGGGTACGCGCCAGCTCCTCCTCGAGGGCGCGGATGCGCTCCTCGATGTCCACCCGCTCCAGCTCCCGCACGCCCGCGAAGGATTCGATGGTCCAGTCCTCCTCGTCGGCGGTGGGCGGTGCGACCTGGGCGAGGTGCGCGGCGCCCAGCAGCTGCGAGGCGTCGCCGGCGGTGTTTACGTCGACGGCGACCATCGCGTCCAGGCGGTTCAGGAACAGGGTTGAGAGGTCCGACGCCGAGAGGCCGCTGGGCTTGTTGTGCGTGTGCACCAGGCGCAGGCCGAAGAGCCGGCTGTCGCCTTCGCCGTGGACCGGCGGCAGGGGCACGTCCGAAGCGTCCCCCACTGCCACGGTCACGACCCGGCCGCGGCGGTCGATCAGGACGCTCAGCTTGCTGCCCAGCTCGGCCGTGAGCTGCGCCAGTTCACGCGCCAGCTCGAAACTCACGGCCAGCTCCGGTGCGATGCGGCGCCTGTAGAGGTTGCTGAGGCGCTTGACCTGGTTCTTCTTGAGACCGCTCAGTCTTCCGTGAACTTTATCGATGAGAACTCCTCCCGGGCCGTCACAACGGAAAGTTGGGTCACCGAAAGGAGTGACCCGGCGCGACGCACCCTTGCTGCTCGGTTTGTATCAGTGGGAAACCGGTACACAGGCGCTACCGGGGGAACCCCGGCAGCTGCTTGGAAGCCATGTACGAAAGCATCTGTATGACTGCATTATAGCGGCCCGCATGAGTATCCGCTGTTAGCCGTGCGGCTGCCATGAGGGCCCTGCCCGCGCTCGTATACTTGCCCAGGAGGCAAAAGATGAA
Organism: uncultured Trueperaceae bacterium; assembly: GCA_937983275.1. GTDB lineage: Bacteria > Deinococcota > Deinococci > Deinococcales > Trueperaceae > CALKAI01. The sequence continues at coordinate 10,307 of CALKAI010000044.1, forward strand.
CATAGTACTTTCGGCGGCAGCAAGGACGCCTACCGGAGCGTTCCGGGGCGAGCTGTCGTCGGTAAAGGCATCGAAACTGGGAGCGGTCGCCATAGAGGGGGCCATCTCCCGGGCCGGCATCGAGAAGAGCGACGTCGACCTCGTCTTCATGGGCTGCGTCCTGCAGGCAGGGATGGGCCAGGCGCCCGCCCGCCAGGCGGCCCTTTACGCCGGCCTCGACCAGAGCACTCCCGCGGTGACCCTCAACAAGATGTGCGGCAGCGGCATGGAAGCCGTGCTGCAGGCCTACCGCGCCGTGGCACTGGGCGACGCCAGGATCGCCATCGCGGGCGGCATGGAGTCGATGAGCAACGCCCCCTACCTGCTGCCGGGCGCGCGCGGCGGCCTGCGGATGGGCAACAAGGAGATCATCGACTCGATGATCCATGACGGCCTGTGGGACGTGTACAACGACCAGCACATGGGATCCTGCGCCGAGCTGTGCGCGACCCGGTACGAGTTCTCCCGCGAGGCGCAGGACGAGTTCGCCGAGCGCTCCTACCGGCGCGCCCAGGAGGCCAGCGGCAACGGCGCTTTCGCCCGCGAGATCGTCCCGGTGGAGGTGCAGGGGCGGCGCGGCCAGGTCACGACGGTGAGCGAGGACGAGGGGCCACACAACGTGGATTTCGAGAAGATGCGCAAGCTGCGGCCCGCCTTCGAGAACGACGGCACCGTCACCGCCGCGAACGCCTCAACGATCAACGACGGCGCCGCCGCGCTGGTGGTGACAACCGAGGAGGTCGCCCGTGAGCGGGGCATGCCGATCCTGGCCCGCATTGGCGGTTACGCATCCAGTGCCGGCGCCCCGGAGATGTTCACGACCGCACCCGTGGGCGCCATGAACTCCCTCTTCGACCGGACGGGCTGGGACGCCGGCGACGTCGACCTCTTCGAGGTCAACGAGGCGTTCAGCGTGGTGCCCATGGCGGCCATGGAGGAGTTCTCCATAGAGCCGGAGCGCATGAACGTCTACGGCGGGGCGGTCGCGCTGGGCCACCCCATCGGTGCCTCGGGCGCGCGCATCCTCGTGACCATTCTCAACGCCATGGAGGAGCGCGGCGCCAGCCGCGGGGTCGCCTCGATCTGCATCGGTGGCGGCGAGGCCCTCGCTATGGCGGTCGAACGCTGACGACCCTTGCCGGAAACGGCAGGCGGGGCCCGGTAACGTTCTGCACCGGGCCCCGCCTCCTTTTCTGACGGGCTGTTCCGTTACCTGGCTGCTTCCAGGTCCAGCCAGTCGATCAGCAGCTGGCTGAACTGGGCCGGGCACTCCTCATGGGGTACGTGACCGCAGCCCTCCATGAGTGCGAGCGTTGCTGCCGGCAGTTCATCGGCGAGGCGCTGTGCCTCCTCGGGCGGGACGATCTCGTCGGCCGCGCCGGCTACCACCAGTACAGGAACATCGACCTCATCCAGCCGGCCGGCCACTCCCGAGTCGCGGGCCGCCCGGGTCACCTGCCACAGGCCCTGATCCCAATCGTCTACCAGGAAGGTGAGCCGGTAGGCGTCGAGGTCCTCCTGCTCCACCGCTTCAGGGTTTGCCCACTGGGAGCGGTACAGGTCCAGGCCCGGCTCCATCCCCACCTGCCGCATGAGCAGGGGTCCAACCCGGGTCATTTGCGGTGACCCCAGTACGGGCCGCAACCATGCCGGCGGGTTGTTCTCCATGTGGACTGGTGCCCCTACGAGCACGAGACCGTCGACCCGCTCGGGGTGTTCCAGCGCCGCCCGCAGGGCGATGAGCGCCCCCTGGGAAGACCCCACCCAGACGCTGCTCTCCAGCCCCAGTTCGTCCATCAGAGCCAGCGCCTGCTCCACCTGCGCGCCTATCGCGTAGGGGCTTTCCGAGCCTCCCCAGTCACCCGGTTGCGGGCGCTCGCTCAGGCCAAAGCCGGGGCGGTCGAAGGCCACCGTCGTGCCGTAGAGCGAAAGTTCGGGCATGACCTTGCGCCAGCTCAGCGCGTTGGAGGGGTAACCGTGGAGCAGCATGAAGCTGCCGCCGGCACCTTCGTTGCCCGCAGCCAGCAGGTGCAGCTCCACGCCGTCGGCAGTGCGGAACTGCGACTCCGGCAGGGTCTCGTCATGCCGGTCGGCTGTCCCCTGCAGCGGGGCGATGGGGATCAGCAGCGGACCAATCAGCAGGAGGGCGACGATGAGACCAACCGTCACCAGAAAGATACGGATTCGGAACGGCATCAGTGCGGGCTACTGCCCCTTGTAGTTCGCAGTGCGCTTCTCCAGGAAGGCGCTCGTACCCTCCTTCATGTCCTCGGTGGTGGTGACCATGCCGAACAGATCGGCCTCAATCTCCAGCCCCTGCGGAAGGGTCAGCTCGCTGCCCCGCACCACCGCCTCCTTGGCGAGGCCCAGCGCGATTGGCGCGTTCTTCAGGCAGGCCTGCGCCAGCTCCCTGGCTGCGGCCAGGGCATCGGGCGCCACCCGGTTGACCAGCCCCAGCTCGAGCGCCTCCTGGGCGGGAACGTGCCTGCCGGTGTAGATGAGGTCCAGGGCGCGGCCCATGCCGATGAGCCGGGGGAGGCGTTGGGTGCCTCCGTAGCCGGGGATGAGGCCCAGCCCCACCTCGGGCAGGCCCAGCCTGGCGCCCTCGCTGGCGACGCGCAGGTCGGCAGCCAGGGCCAGCTCGAGCCCGCCACCCAGCGCGAAACCGTTGATGGCCGCGATGGTGGGGAAGGGCATGGCGGCAAGCGTGTTCATCAGGTCCTGCCCGGTCAGGGCAGCCTCCCGGCCGCCGAACGTGTCGCTCAGCTTCTGCAGGTTCTCGATGTCGGCTCCCGCGACGAAGGCGCGGCCGCTGCCGGTGATGATCAGGGCGCGCACGTCCAGGTTGGCCTCGGCCAGATCGAAGGCCGTGGCCAGCTCGAGCATCAGTTGACCGTTCAGCGCATTGAGGGCGTCGGGCCGGTTGATGGTGACGGTGGCGATGTTCTCTGCGATCTCCAGTTCCAGGTACTCGAACTCGAAATCGTCGTGATCGTGCTGGTGGTCGTGGTCGTGCTGGTCCATTCGGTCCTCCTGCTTTGAGTCTTACGGCTCGCGCCGTCAGTCGTAGGTGTAGAAGCCTTCGCCGTTCTTGCGGCCCAGCTTGCCGGCCCTCACCAGCTGGCGCAGCCGGGGCGCGACCCGGAACTTCGGGTCGCCGAACTCACGGTGGAGGCTTTCGGCGGCGGCCAGGCACACGTCGAGCCCCACCAGATCGGCGAGCGCCAGCGGTCCGATGGGCATGTTGGCGCCCAGCTTCATGGCCGTGTCGATCTCCTCGGCGCTGGCGACCCCCTCGTCGAGCGCGTGGATGGCGTCGTTGACGTAGGGGATGAGCAGGCGGTTGACGATGAAGCCCGGTTTGTCCTCGCACACGATGGGGGTCTTGCCGATCCCCTCGGCAAACGAGCGGGCCCGTTCGATCGTTTCGTCGCTGCTGCGGACCGCCCGTACCACCTCGACGAGCGGCATCAGCGGGACGGGGTTGAAGAAGTGCATGCCGCAGAAGCGGTCTTCCCGGCCTGACATCGCTGCTATCTCGGTTATGGACAGGCTGGAGGTGTTGGTCGCCAGCAGGGCATCGTCGGGCACCAGCGGCGCGGTCTCCTCCCAGGCCTGGCGTTTGACTTCGAGATCCTCGTAGACGGCTTCGATGAGCACCTGCGTCTCGCCGAAGCGCTCCTTGTCCGTCTCCCAGGAGATGCGCTCCAGGGCGGCCGTGGCGTCCTCCTGGCTCAGGCTGCCCTTGCGGGCCAGCCGCCCCAGGCTGTCCTCGATGCGGCCGCGCGCCCGCTCGAGCGCCGGCCCCTGCACGTCGTAGAGCAGTACCTCGTGCCCTGCCACGGCACATGCCTGTGCGATTCCGGCACCCATGGTGCCCGATCCGAGTACGGTCACTTTCATCTCTGGACCCTCCTGTTGCCTGAGTTGCGTTTGGCCGGCCTGGTGTCGCCGGGATTCCGTGTCACCGTCAGGCGGCGCTGTGCAGGTCGACGCACGCCTGCAGGGCCGTTTCCACCATGCGGCTCACGGCGTCCCGCAAGGCTTCGGGTTCTATGAACCGCTCGTCGCCTATCGCATTGCTGGCAGCGAGGATACAGCCCGTCTCCACCTGGCGAAGCTGGCCCAGCAGGAAGAGCGCGCTGGCTTCCATCTCGATGGCCAGGATCCCCTTGCGGGCGAGTTCTGGAACGTCCTCGGGGGTGGTCGCATAGAAGCCGTCCTCGGTCTGGATGGTGCCCACATGATGCTTGTGACCGCTCCTTTGTGCGGCCGAGACGAGCGCCTGAAGGGTACGGAACGTTGCGTGGGGAGAACTCGGCTCGCCCTTCAGGTATTGCCGGGTGGTGCCGTCCATAGGCACTGCACCGGTGGCGACCACCAGCTCGCCGGGCTGGACATCCTGTGAAACCACACCTGCGGTGCCCACGCGGATAAGCGTTTGGGCGCCCAGGCGAATGAGCTCCTCCACCACGATCGCCAGGCTGGGGCAGCCCATGCCGGTGGCCTGAACCGAGACGGGTACGCCCCGGTAGGTGCCGGTATAGCCGAGAAGCTGGCGGTGCTCGTTGTAGAGCCGGGGTGAGTCGAGATAGGTTTCCGCAATGAAGGTCGCGCGGTTCGGGTCGCCGGGCAGCAGCACGAACGGGGCGACGTCCGCGGGGTTGGCGTGGATATGCAGTTGACTCATGTACGGTAACGATAGCAGAACGTCAGCTGCAGCCGCCGCACGGGCAGCCGGCGAAGGCGGCGTCCTGCTCCGAGTCTGAACAGTGCAGTCCGAAAGGTGTGAAACGGTGAAGGAAGTCAAGTTCCAGGTCGATAAAGAGGTGGCCGCCGGCCGCTACGCGAACATGGCGGTAATCGGACACAGCGAAACGGAGTTCTTCCTGGACTTCGTGCTCGCTTTGCCCCGGCAAACGCCGTCGGTAGTGTCACGGATTATCACCAACCCCAAGCATGCAAAGGCGCTGTTGCGCAGCCTGGAGGAGAACATCCGGCGTTACGAGGCCCGACATGGCGAAATTGCGTTGCCGGTGAGGCCGCCTACCGAACACAACTGAGCGGGGGCCTGGCGCGGGCTGTCGTTCGCACTACCCCGACCCCGGTGAACATCCGGATGTAATGAACGCATGCAGGAAACAGTGCGGGTCTACTTCGACTTCCTGTGCCCCTACGCCTGGCGGGGAGCCGAGGTCGCAAATATCGTTCAGCGTGCCACTGGCGATGTGGAGTTCGAGTGGCATCATTACAGCCTCATGCAGGCGCGCAAGGGTGAAGACGGCCAGCAGCTGTGGAACGAGCCTCTTCTGGAGGATGACGAGTACGGGACCGACGGGCTGCTGCCCTTCCTCGCATCTTGCGCCGCAAGGCGTCAGGGACCCCACCTGCACTTCGCTTTCATGCTTGAACTGCTGCGGGCGCGTCACCGCGACCACAAGCCCTACACGCGCGAAACGATCATGGAGGTCGCCAGGTCGGTGGGTGCCCACATGGCCTGCTTCGAGGACGACCTTGCCGACCCCGAGTGCCGCACCCAGCTTGCCCAGGACCACTACCGCGCCGTGAATGCCGGCGTGTTCGGAACCCCCACCTTCTCCTTCGAGAGCGGAGATATCGCCTACCTGCGGCTCAAGGAGCTGCCGGAGGGTGAGGAGGAGGCGGTTCGCCTCTTCATGGGCTACAAGGAGATGCTAAGCTCCTTCCCCTACCTGGAAACCATCCGGAGGCCGCGCCCGCAGGGCAACTAGGCGTGAATCCGCTGCTCATCGCCACCCTTGGACTGGCGGTTGCAGCCGCGCTCGTATTCGCCGTGTGGCGTTACCGGAACGGGGCGCAGCACGATGCTGCCGATCCAGCGCTGCCGCGCGTTCCCGGTTACCGCCTGCTGGAGCCGCTGGGGGTGGGCCGCACCGGGTCGGTGTACCTGGCGAAAGACGATGCCGGGACCACCCGGGCCGTGAAGCTGATCGTGCCCGACCCGCTCGCCGCCTCCGAGGGCGCGCCCGGCTTTCCGTTCGAACAGCTCAGCAGTGTCGTTCACCCGAACGTCGCAACTCCCGTCGAGCGGGGTGAGGCCGAGGGGCAGGCCTTCGTCGCACTGACCTACGCCCCCGGCGAGGGCCTGGATGCCCTGCTGGCGAAGGAGCAGTTGAGCGTCCCGCAGGCGGTGGCGGTGGCCCGGGGCCTGGCGGCCGGGCTGGCTGCCCTGCACGAGGCGGGCCTGGTGCACGGTGACGTAAAGGCCGCCAATGTGATCATCAGCGGGGAGGGCGGTGAGATTGCGCCCGGAGATGCAAAGCTCATAGATTTCGGCTCGGTCACGGTCGCGAGGCAGCTCGACGAGCCAGGCAGAGAAAACCTCGAGCGCGCCCTCGCCGGCGCCCTGGGCGAGGGGTCCGCACTGTTCACTGCGGCGAGCACCTCCCCGGAGCAGGTCGCCGGTGCTCCGCTGGACGGCCGTTCTGACGTCTACTCGCTGGGTCTGCTGCTCTACGAGATGCTGGCCGGCCGGCCGGCGTTCGAGGGGCGCCTGGACACGATCGTCTACCAGCAGTTGCACGGCGAGCCGGAACCCCTGGCGCAGCTGAACCCGGAAGCACCCGATTCCCTGGTGGCCCTGGTGGACGAGATGCTGAGCAAGGACCGCGAGTCGCGGCCCTTCATGAGTCAGGTAGTGGAACTGCTCAGAGCCCTGGAATGAACCCGAGCAGGGTGCGGATCAGGTTGCGGAAGAAGTTCATTATCGCGCCCGTGATCCCGGTGGCCGAGAGCACGAAGAAGACCAGGATGAAGCCGAGCACACCGAACTGGGCGATCTGCTGAATGAAGCTGCGCACGCCTGGCCCGCCCCAGGCGAGGGCGGCGCGGGCACCGTCGAGCGGGAAGACCGGGAAGAGGTTAATCACCGCGTGGAGGATCGCGAAGTCGCCGGAGATGGCGAAAGCCTGGGCGAGTTCGACGCTGCCGAAGCGCAGGAAGAGCACCGTGGCCAGGTAACAGAGCAGCGCCACGCCCAGGTAGGCGAGCGGCCCGCTGTACCAGACGAGCGCCTCCTGCCTCCCCCTGCCCCGGATGTTGCGGCTGTTTACGGGCACAGGCTTGGGCCAGCCGAAGCCGAGCAGGAACAGGAAGAGGACCCCGAACGGTTCCAGTTGCAGTTGCGGATCGAAGCGCGTGAAGCCCGAGTAGCGGGGCTGGTGGTCACCGAATCGCGCGGCGACCGTAGCCTGCACGATGTTGTGGAAGATAAGCGCCATGATCATTACGATCGCGGCGATGACAAGGATCGTCGGATTGTTCCAGTAGTTGAGGATCAAATCGTTACTCCTGCTCCTGGCCCCTCAGTGCGCTCTCGACAAGCTGTCGCGCCAGGGTCAGTTCCTGCTCGAAACTGCGTACCTGGCCGCGCTGCCGGGCGGCAGCAACCTCGTCGAGGATGTGTCCCACCTGGGGCCCCGGTTGCAGGCCCAACTCTAACACGTCCTTCCCGCGCAGCCGGCGCCGGTTCGGCTCCTGCTCATGCTCCAGGACGGCACCGCGCAGGGCGGGGGAGAGCACGCGCAGCACGGCCCGTTCTGCCTCATCGCTGGCCTCCAGCTCGTCTGGTCCCACACTGTCCATGTCGCGGGCGCGGACCAGCCGCCGCCTGATGTCCAGGTAACGCTGCGGCCAGTTGAACCTCTCCACATGCCGTTGCGCCGCGGTCTCGTCGTTGCCGGTGAGCAGCGCCAGCAGGTAGCTGAGGGGCGGCACCTGCGCCTTCTCCCTCAGGTTGTCGAGGCCCTCCACGAGGCGACTGTCCAGCTGCAGGCCGTACACACCCTCGAGTACGCCCAGGTCGCGCAACCGGGCAAGCACGGGTTCAACCCGCCGTTCGGCAAAGGCCAGCTCCAGCTCGCCGCGCAGCCTGGTGGTGCTCACCCTGTCGAGCACCTCGGGCTGCAGCGCACCACGCACGAGCTCCTTGGCATGGGCAGAGAAATCGAAGCCCAGCCGCGCACCCAGCCTCGCCCCGCGCAGGATCCGCGTGGGATCCTCGATGAAGGAGAGCGGATGCAGCGGCCGCAGGACCTTGCGCTCCAGGTCGGTTTGCCCGGCGAACGGGTCGAGGAGTTGCGGCGGCTCGGGGTAGACCCGGACCGCCAGTGCGTTGATGGTGAAGTCGCGCCGGCCCAGGTCGCGGTGGATGCTGGACGGGGTCACCTGCGGCAGGGCACCCGGGTGGGCGTAGAACTCCTCACGCGCCTGGGCGATGTCGACGGTGAGGCCGCTGTGCAGTTCGAGCGTCGAGGTGTTGAAGGCGGTGTGGAAGCTCATGCGGCCGCCCAGCCGGCGCTGCAGGTGGCTTACCAGCTGGCCGGCGTCGTAGCCCTCGACGACCAGGTCGAGGTCGAGCAGGGCCTTGCCGAGCAGCAGGTCGCGCACGGTGCCGCCCACAACGTAGAGGGCAGCCTCGGGTCGCCGGGAAGCGGTGGCGTCCCGCAGGTGGTCGCCGGCCAGTTCGAGGATCTCCAGCGCCTCCCGCGGCAAGCGTTCGCGCAGGTGCGCGGGGACACCCTCGCGGGCCTTGTCGTGGCGGGCCCGTAGCAGGTCGCTGCGGGTGACGATGCCCACCACCTGGCCCTCTGCAACTATGGGGATGCGACCAATGTTGTGCTGCTGCACGAGCTCTTCGATCTTGCGCAACGGCGTTTGCGGGTTGGCCCAGACGATCTCCCGGGTCATGAAACCGGAGATGGGGGCGTCGCCCATGTCGTGCCGCAAGGCCCGGTCGAGGTCACGCCGGGAAACGATGCCCACGAGTTCGCCGTCCTGGACGACCGGCGCCCCGTTGTGGCCGTACCGTTCCAGAAGCGACTGCGCCTCCCTGACCGTCGTGTCTACTGCCAGTGTCTTGACCGGAGTGCTCATTACCGTGCGTGCCGTCTGGGCGGGCCGCGAGTGAGCCGGCAGAGCCTTCAGCGTGGCCGCTATCGCCCCCTCAGGCTCCTCGTCCGTGCGGGCGAAGGCGGCACCGGGGTGGCCGCCGCCGCCCAACGCCTGCGACAGTGCGCCGCCCATGTCGAAGCCCCGCTCCGAACGGGCGAAGACCAGTGTCTTCCCTTCCATCTCCACGGCCATAAGGGCGGCATCGACCCGGCTCTCGCGCAGCAGCTCGTCGCATACCCGGGCGGCGTCGCGCACGTAGGTGGGGAAGGAGAAGGCGCTGGTTATGAGCCGGTAGCCGGACATCTCATGGATCTGGGCGTGGCGGGCGGCCTGGGAGAGGAGGTCGCGCTGGTCCTGGTCGCGGTCCTCTGCCTGGAACTGGCGCAGGACCTGCAGGGACGCGCCGGCGCGCATCAGTTGAGCGGCGGCCTGGTAGTCGGCGGCCGTGGTCAGGTCGAAGGTGAGATTTCCGGTGTCCTCGTGGATGGCCAGCAGGGCAAGCGTCGCGATGGGCGCAGGGATGTTGGTGTTCGAGGCGACGAGGTGCCGGGTGAGGAGGGTGGCTGTGGAGCCTACCTGCTCCTGGACGCCGTAACTCGCCCGGATCTCGCCCTTGTGGCGCGGGTGGTGGTCGTAGAGGGTGACCGGTACCCGATCGACGAGCCCGGCGAACGGTCCCAGCCGGTCCGCGTCGTTGGTGTCCACCACGATGAGCTCGGTGACCTCGTCCGGGTCGATGTTCTCGTTCCGTTCGAGGGGCAGCTCGTCGCGGTAAAGGCGCAGGAACTCGCGTATCCGGTCGGAGCGGTTGCCGTCGATTGCGGCCACCGCGCCCGGGTGGGCGAGCTGTGCGAGGGCGAGGCCGGCGACCGCGTCGAAGTCGGGCTTTTCGTGGGTGACGATCAGCTTCACGCGTGAGCGCTTCTGGGGGTCAATCCTGGGGGAGGAGCTCGTCGCGCTCCCGGATTCCGGCGATGAAACGGGCGAGCAGCCGGATGGCGCTGTCCACGTCGCGCAGGTCGACCATCTCGATGGGCGAGTGCATGTAGCGGTTGGGGATGGAGAGCAGCACCGTCGGTGCGCCGGCCCGTATCGCCGCCATGTGGTCGGCATCCGTGAAGGTACGGCGCGGAGAGAAGCTCGTCTGGAAGGGGAGATCGGCTTCGCGGGCGGTGTCGCGCAGGCGCTTGGCGACGCCCTGGTGAACGGTCGAGCCGAATTCGATGGCCGGGCCCTTGCCCAGGTGCACCTCGCCGGCCAGCTTGGGACTCACGTCCGGCACGTCCGTGGCGTGACCTACGTCGAGCGCGATGGCCAGGTCGGGGTTGACATGGTAGGTGGCGACGTTCGCGCCTATCCCGCCTATCTCCTCCTGGGTGGTTGCGGTTGCCACGACCCGCGCCGTGGCGCCTGCCTTGGCTGCTTCACGTGCCGCCTCGAGGGCGATGAAGGCGCCGACGCGGTTGTCGAGTGCCTTGGAGACGAGGCGGTGTTCACCCATGCGTACCGGCGGTGCCTCGTGCACGGCGAACGCGCCGGGCTGCACCCGCTCCAGCGCGTCCTCCTTGTCCTGCGCGCCAATATCGATCCACAGTTCGTCGAGTTTCACGCGCTTGCTCTGCTCGTTTCCGGCAGAGAGATGCGGCGCCTTACGCCCAATCACCCCGATGTACTCCTCGCCGTCCTCGTTGACGACGCGCACCCGCTGCCCCATGAGGTTGCGGCCGTCGCCTATGCCGATGCCGCTGAAGTAGAGGTAGCCCTTGTCGTCGACGTGGGTGATGATCAGGCCTATCTCGTCGATGTGCCCGGCGATCATTACGGTCAGGTCGGTGGAGTCTCCGAAGGCGGCGAAGCTGTTGCCGTAGGCGTCGCGGGTGACCTGCGCGCCGTACTCGCGGGCCTTTTCGCGCCACAGGCGGGCGGGTTTCGCTTCATAGGAGGAGGTTCCCGGGCTCTGCAGAAGCTGCTCGAGGAAAGAGTAGTCGCTCATGTGTAGAGCATACTAGCCGCCGTCCGCTCCCCCTGCTCCCCTTCCGGTCCGTTCAGTCGCTTTCGATGGTGAGCTTCTGCAGGCTCTCCTTGAGCGCTGCACTGGCTTCCAGGCCAAGCTCCCTGGCGTGAGAGTTGGCGACCGCTATCACGCCGTGTTCGAGTACGTCCGAGGCGTCGCCTATGCGGGCACTGGTATGGGCGACCGCTGCGGCGGCGACGTTGAATCCCTCGAGCAGCTCGAGCCCGGCTATGCCGGAGTCGTCCTTGCCGCGGCCGGCGTCGTGGAAGATGACGAGCTGGGGTGGGCGGCGCAGGATCCGGCGGGCGTTCAGCAGGCCCCCGTGTGCGCCTGTGACGAGCACCGTGTCGTGCTCCGTTCCTTCGTAACCGTCCAGGTCGTCGAGCAGCAGCAGCTCGAGCCCGTTGGCGAGGGTGAGTTGCCTCATGTCCTAGCCGCTCACCGCTTCCGGCTGGAGTTTCTTCACGATGTCGTCCATTGCAGCGCGGGCGTGGACGATGCCGTTCTCGATGAACACGTCAGAGGTCCTGACGCCGTGACCGCACGACCCCACCATGTAGAGTCCCGGCACGTTGCTCTCGAAGCTGTCCTCATCGAGTTCGCACACCAGGGACTCCTCGTTGAACCGGACGCCCACGTCGCGGAGCAGGTCAGCGGGGGCGTAGTAGCCGGTCAGCAGGAAAACCTGATGGGACGGAATGCGCACTTCATCGCCATCCTGACTGGCGATTACCTCTTCGGGCGTGATCTCCTGCACCACCGTGTTCAGGTGCAGCTTGATGGAGCCCTCCTTGATGCGGTTCTCGAGATTGGGCCTAACCCAGTACTTGAGGCTGTGCCTGAAGTCGTCGCCGCGGTGCACCATCGTCACATTGGCACCGCCCCTGAAGAGATCCAGCGCGGCGTCAGCAGCACTGGAGCCCGCTCCGACGATGGTCACGTTTCGACGGAAGAAGGGGTGTGCCTCCGTGTAGTAGTGGCTCACGTTCGGCAGGTCCTCGCCGGGAACGCCAAGCAACTTGGGGTTGTCGAAGTAGCCGGTGGCCATCACCAGCTTGCGTGCTGTGAGTGCAGTTTTTTCGCGGCCGTCTCGCGTTACCTGGAGCTGGAAGCCGCCAGGCGCCTTGCTTATTGCCGTGACTTCCGAGAACGTCTGGACGTTCAGGTCCTCGTTCTGGACGACCTTCCGGTAGTAGTCGAGGGCCTCCTTGCGGGTGGGCTTGTCCGTGGCGGTCACGAACGGGTGCCCGCCTATCTCCAGCCGGTCGGCAGTCGTGAAGAACGTCATGTAGGTCGGGTATCCCTGAATGGCGTTCACGATCGTGCCCTTTTCGAGAACGACGTACCGGAGGCCGGCGCGCTTGGCGAGGATGGCAGTCTCGAGTCCGATGGGGCCGGCACCGACGATGGCAAGGTCGTACATACAGTTGAGGTTACCAAGGCCGTCTGGAGCGAACTTACAGGCTGGCTACCTTCGCCCAGGGCGTCTAGGCGCTAGACCAGGCTGCTGGGGCAAATGTCGTTGAGGACGCAGCGCTCGCACTCGGGGCGGCGGGCCTTGCATACCCGGCGGCCGTGCAGGATGAGCGCGTGGTGCACATAAACCCACTCTTCAGGCGGATAAAGGCGCTCCAGATGCTTCTCCACCTTCACCGGGTCCTTCGAGCTACTGAACTTCAGGCGGTTGGCGAGGCGCAGAACGTGGGTGTCGACCGCGATCCCCGGCCGACCGAAGAGGGTGCCAGCCACGACGTTCGCGGTCTTGCGGCCCACACCTGGCAGTTTGAGGAGGGCGTTGAAGTCGTGCGGGACTTCTCCGCCATGATTCTCTACCAGCATTCGCGCCGTGCGGACGATGTTCTTCGCCTTGCTGCGGAACAGGCCAATGCGGTTGATGAGCGGCTCGACCTCTTGAGGCGTGGCCTTTGCCAGCACAAATGCGTCGGGGTAGACCTCGAACAGGCCGGGTGTCACCTCGTTCACGCCCCTGTCGGTCGCCTGGGCAGAGAGAATCACGGCAATCAGCAACTCGAACGGCGTGCGGAAGTCGAGTTCGGTTTCGGCATCGGGGTAGAGGGTCTTGAGGCGCTGCAGTACCTCGGCGGCACGCGCCCTCTTGTCGGCAATACGCTCCCTGGACACAACGAAGTGTATCTGACTTCTCTGGGCGTTTGCCGGGGTGAAGTGGAGAATCCGGCAGCAAAAGCGCGCCTGTGACGCCTACAATCGGTTCAGTGGGGTGTTAGTTGCCTCAGGAGGAGTTGGAAGTTGCCAGTTTTCGAGTACAAGGCAAGGGACCGGTCGGGCAAGCTCATCACCGCGACCATGGAGGCGGCCTCGCAGCGTGAGGTTGCAATGTCGTTACGCGACAAGGGCCTCTTTGTTTCCGAAATCAAGGCTCCGAAGACCGGCCTGAACACCGAGATCAAGCTGCCAAAGTGGCTGGATTTCGGTTCCAAGCCCACCATTCGCGACGTCACCCTCTTCAGCCGACAGTTCGCAACGGTCATCAACGCCGGCCTGCCCGTAGTCCAGTCCCTGGCGATCCTCCAGAAGCAGGCAGAGAAACAAGGCATGAAAGACGCCCTCAAGCAGGTCCGTGAGGACGTCGAAACCGGCCTGCCACTCTCCAACGCCCTCGCGAAGTTCCCGGGCATCTTCAACAAGCTCTACGTCTACCTGGTCCGGGCCGGCGAAGTCTCCGGCAATCTGGACGGCATCCTCGAGCGCATTGCGTCCTACCAGGGGAAACAGGCGGAGCTACGCGGCAAGATCCGAGCCGCCATGACCTACCCGACAGTGGTGCTCTTCATCGCTCTGGCCGTCACCTACTTCCTGCTGACCGGCATCGTGCCGCAGTTCGCGCAGATCCTCGACCAGCTGGGCGGCGACCTGCCCGTCATCACCGGCATCCTCGTCGCCATAAGCGACTTCCTGCGCATGCAGTGGTACCTGCTGTTTGGCGGGATAGCCGTAATCGTCGTTGGGCTCGGGCTCTTCTATCGCACCGACAAGGGCCGTCACGTAATCGACCGGTTCATGCTCAAGGCGCCGGTCCTGGGTCCCCTTGTCCAGAAGACAGCCATCGCCTCGTTCTCCAACACCTTTGGTCTGCTGCTGAAGAGCGGCGTGAACATCATCGAGTCGATCGACATCACGAAGGGCACCGCCGGCAACGTGATCGTCGAGGACGTCCTCGACGAAACGAAGATCGGGGTTCAGAAGGGCGAGCAGATAAGCGACACGCTCGTCAAGCACCCCGAGGTCTTCCCGCCCCTGGTGAGCTCAATGGTCGCAATTGGCGAGGAAACCGGCGCCGTTGACACCATGCTCGAGAAGATCGCGAGCTTCTACGACCGCGAGGTCGACGAGGCTGTGCAGGGGCTTACCGCCGCGCTCGAGCCGGCGCTCATCGTGTTCCTGGGCGGCATTGTAGGGTTCATTGTCGCCGGAATGTTCCTGCCGATGTTCTCGATTATCGGGCAGTTGAGTTAGTGACGACGTTGTGTAGAGGGGAAGTTGTAACTGAGAACATGGAAGTTGAGTTGAGAACGAACTGAGAACGAACGGAAGCAGGTCTGAGAACGGCTTCCCGGTGGTTTCGCTCCGAATCTGCCGAGCTAACGGTGTAAGTTCCCAGATGTAGCCGAAACGTCAGCCCGCGCTACTGGGCGAGCAGGTGTTGCAGGCGGTCGCTATCGACCGGCAGGTGGACCGCGGGGTGGAGCGTGACGCTGCGACCGGCGTGGAGTTCGAGCTCTTGGCACCCGATTGGCGGGCAGAGGGGCTCGGCAACCTGCTGGTGCGCCTGCCGCGGTCTGTGCCACCGGCCCCCTGGAGGCGACGCGACGTGGTTCGCGTCTCTCTTTCTTCACGGTCTTGGTTTACGGACGGTCGTTGCTGACGCAGGCTTCGGTGGCTGGTGGTGCCGGTTCGGGTCACCGTCAAGCGCGCGGCTGAGGTGGATTCGCCTGGTGGGTGGTAGTTTCGCTCTGTGACGTCCAGGGTGCTTGTTGTCGAGGATGACCTTGATGCTGCGGAGGTAGTGCGCGCTTATCTAGCGCGCGAGGGGTTCGAGGTCAGCGTCGCGCGGGATGGTGTTTCCGGTTTGGAGCGTGCGCTTACCGAGCGGCCGGCGTTGATCGTGCTGGACTGGATGCTACCGGGCTTGAGTGGCAGTGAGTTCTTACGGCGTCTTCGTCGTGAGCGGTCCACTCCGGTGATCATGTTGACCGCCCGCACCGAGGAGAGCGACAGGATCGTTGGCCTGGAACTGGGTGCCGATGATTACGTGCCCAAGCCGTTCAGCCCGCGCGAGCTGGTGGCCCGGGTTAAGGCCGTGCTGAGGCGGACTGGCCCTCCGGTTACGGGGGGTAGGCGGGAAGTCGAGCACAGGGGGTTGCTGCTTGACCCGGAGCGACGCGAGGCGAGCCTGGTCGGGCTGGACCTTGAGTTGACGACGTTGGAGTTCGATCTGCTCTTTGTCCTTATGGAGGCGCCGGGGCGGGTGTTCAGCAGGAACGAGTTGATCGACCGGGTGTGGGGCGGTGACTTCAGTGGTGTGGATCGGGTGGTAGACGTGCACGTGTCGAACTTGCGGCAGAAGCTGGCGCGCCTACAGGGTGAGGACCTGCTGGTGACCGTTCGGGGTGTCGGCTACAAGCTGGCCGATTAGGGGATGCGCTTGCGGAGAAGCGCGAGTCTCTACTGGCGGTTCCTGCCGTCTTACCTGCTGGTGGTGCTGGTCGCTGCTGTCACCACCTTCGTCGCCGGGGAGGTGGTGGGAACGTACTTCATCGATCGTCACGTCGACGAGATGGTGCGGTCGCTGCACTCTCACACGGGCGAGCCGATTGACGCGATGGCCGCTGACCTGGAGTCTTCGTACCGGCAGGCTCTCACCCAGTCGCTCCTCTGGGCGGTGGCGGCTGCCGCGTTGGCAGCGGGGTTGGTGGGTCTTTACGTTACGCGCCGGATCGTGCGGCCCTTGCGGGCTCTTACCCGGGCGAGTCACCGTATCGCCGGCGGCAGTTACGGTCAGCGCCTCGACACCGGTGCCCCCGGTGAGATCGGCGAGTTGGCGGGGGCGTTCAACATCATGGCGGAAACCCTGGAGCAGAGTGAGGAGCTCAGGGTGCAGCTCCTGGCTGATGTGGCGCACGAGTTCCGCACGCCCTTGTCCAACTTGCGCGGGTACCTGGAGGGACTGGAGGATGGCGTCTTCGACCCGCGTGAGTCGCAAGCGCCCCTGCAGCGGCAGGTCGGGCGGCTGGAGCGGCTCGTGAATGACCTAAGCCTCCTCTCCAGGGTGGAAACCGGCAATCTCGACCTGCACGCACGGCCGGTGAATGCGAACGGGCTGTTGAGTGAGGCGGCAGCAGAGTTCAGTCCGCGGTTCGCCGGCAAGGGGGTGAGCTTGACGGTCCAGCCCCTCGACAGGGCGCTCCTGGTGGAGGCCGATGCGGAACGGACCCTGCAGGTGCTTTCCAACCTGCTGGCTAATGCGCTGCGTTTCACGCCAGCGGGCGGGCAGGTTGAACTCGTTGCCCTAGCGGAGCGGGCAGGGGTGCGTTTCGAGGTAAGGGACACTGGGCCGGGCGTGCCGGCCGGGCAGGAGGCGCTCCTGTTCCGCAGGTTCTACCGTGCTGATCCCGCTCGCGGCCGGGAAGGCGGCAGTGGCAGCGGCATCGGGTTGACGCTCGCCAAGCAACTGGTTGAGCGTCAGGGGGGTGAGATTGGCGTGGTGAGCGAAAGCGGCAAGGGCAGCACCTTCTGGTTCACGCTGCCACTCTCACCCGGCGGCTCGGCGCGCACCGGATAGCGCTCGCTCTCGCGCTGGGGCGCCTTTACCTGCGCTTTACAGTCGCCTTATCCGCCGTTTGCAGGGCCGGTGGAGTATTGACCTCGAAGGAGGCCAAGTTCATGAACAGCAAGAGGTTCACTGTTGCGCTGCTGCCGCTCGCGCTCAGCGCGGCCCTGGCAGTGGGAGAGCACAACTCGGGTGATGCGACCAGTCCCGTTGGCGCGCAGCCCACCCTGCCGCTGCACGCCGGTCCGGGCTCGTTCCATCACGCCTCACCGGAGATGATGGGCCAGGTGATGGAGCACATGCATGATGTGATGGCCACCGCGCAAGCACCGATGGGCGAAGCGGGCGGAATGGATCATGGCAGCATGAACGAGATGCCAGGCCTGGATGCCCTTGCGGGTGAGGAGTTCGAGCAGGCTTTCATCGCCATGATGATCGCCCAACAACAGGGTGCGCTGGAGATGGCCGAGTGGTTGCTGGCTAACGGCTCGGATCAGCGGGTGCGGAGTGCCGCCGAGGAGGTAATCGAGGCGCAGGCGGTGGAGATCGAACTCATGACCGGCTGGTTGCGGGAGTGGTATGGGCAGGAGCCGGCCAGCGAGTGGCTGGAGGCGATGACCAGGGACATGACGGTGATTATGGAGGCCATGGAGGCCGGCAGTGACCCCGACAGGGCCTTCCTGGAGGAGATGATCGGGCACCACCAGGGCGCTATCGACATGGCGCAAGTGGCGCTGGAGCGGGCCGAGCATGCCGAGTTGCGGGAGCTGGCTCGCGACGTGATAGTCGTGCAGGCCCAGGAGGTGCACGCCTACGCCGAGCTCCTGCGGGCGACCCCAGCGGAGTGACAGGCGTCCCCCTCAAGGATTCGACCGCGGGCGCTCCCACAGCAGGATCAATGTCCGATTGTGGGAGCTGGAGACTGCCAGCAGCCCGGGCGATCCTGGTTGCAGCGGAGGACGGGCGGCGGTTGGTGGTTCCGTGAGCCGCAGGGAAAAGAAGGAAGGAGCGGAAAGGCCCATCCCCTGGCGGGCACTGGGCGTCATCCTGGCGGTAGGGGTTATTGCCAACCTGCTGGTCTGGTTCTGGCCGCGCGAGGAGCAGGCAACCCAGGCCTTCCCCACCTACCCGGCCGAGGTGGTGGCGCACGGCGAGGAGATCTACCGGGCGAACTGCGCCACCTGTCACGGTCCCGCCGGGCAGGGGGACCCCGTTGCCGGCGTGCCCGCATTGAATGGCAGCATGCACGCCTGGCATCATGGTGACGCTCAGATCGCTGGTTTCCTGCGGAGCGGGGTGGGCCGCATGCCGGCAGTGGGTGCCGGCTGGAGTGACCAGGAGATCACTGCCGTAACCGCCTTCGTCAAGCAGTGGTGGGACGCTGAGCAGCGCGCCTACCAGGCGCAGGTGTCCCAGGCTAATCCCTGAGCTGGTGGGCCGGGCGGGGGATTGCCTGACCCGGCCCGTTACCGCTCTCTGAGTTAGGTGTTGAGACTCGAAAGCATCAGGTTGCAGGCCTCCTCGCAGGCCCGGCAAGCCTCCGCGCACACCCGGCAGTGCTCCATGTGCCCGGCGTGACGCTCGCACTCCTCCCCGCAGGCGCGGCAGGCGGTGGCGCACGCCTGCAGTTGCCGCTGCAGGATCTGCGGGTCCGCTTCGGTCAGGCGTGACAGCACCCTGCCGGTCACCTCACACACGTCGGCGCAGTCCAGGTTCGAGCGAATGCAGCGCCTCAACTCCTGCACGTCTGCCTCCGCCAGGCACGCGTCGGCGCAACTGGTGCAGGCTTGAGCGCAATCGAAGCAGGCCTCGATGCAGCGCGTCAGGGCCTCCGAGTTGACGGTGCCGCCTTGCGGGTGCGAACTGATCATTCCTTGCGTGTGATGCACGACTTGCCTCCTCATCAGTCCCGGGCCGGGTGAAAATCCGCGGGTTCAGCGCTCACGCTAGTGTCACTGGTGCGGTTGCCCGTTGCCGACACTCCAAGGCAAACCAGCGGCTTGCCACAGCAAGGCATGCCCTATACAAGGGGCCTTACCGCGGCTTTACATTCTCTTTAATCCCCCTAAACGGACCGTAATTAAGCTGCTGGTGAGGTGAGTGCAGGTGCTCGGTCACATGACCTTTAGCTGGTTCTGGCTTCTGCTGCTTGGTGTGGCTTTCACCGTCACGGTGGTCTTGCTGCTTCGGGCCCTGTTCCCCGATTTCGCGCGCGAGAGCCGGGGCAGCAGTGGCGATACCGCCCTGGAGTTGCTGCGCGAGCGCTTCGCTCGCGGTGAACTCGATGAGACCGAGTACGAGCGGCGCCGCGCGGTACTGCTGGGCACCCCACAGCAGCACTTGAGAACCCGGGCCTGAGACGCTCGGTTGCTGGCCCCTAGGAGGAAAGAATCCGTGAAGCGACTACTACTAACCCTGGCCCCCGTTGCCGTCATTGCGGTGGGCGCCCTGCTCTACCTGCCCTGGGGTTCAGCCCAAGCGGAGGCTGGCCTTGCGGGCGTCCACATGACCGTGCACCAGTCCCCCACCTGCTCCTGCTGCGGCGCCTACGTCAACATCCTGGGCCAGCAGGGCGCGGAGGTGACAGTGCAGTACGCCCAGGACTTGGCAGCCGTCAAGGAGGAGCTCGCTGTGCCCGCCGCCACCTGGAGTTGCCACACGCTGGAGGTGGCCGGTTACGCGGTAGAAGGTCACGTGCCCCTAGCCGCCATCGAGCAGCTCCTCGCTGACGGGCCCGAGGTGAGGGGCATCGGCCTGCCCGGGATGCCCGCCGGCTCACCAGGCATGGGCGGCACCAAGACCGCTCCTTTCACAGTGCTCGCCTTCCAGGCGGGAACCATCGAAACCTTTGGTGAGTTCTAAGGTCAGGAAAGCCAGGCGCATGAACCGGCGGCTCCTCCCGCAGGGAGCCGCCGGTTCATGCGCCTGGGCAAGTCCCAGCGACAGCGGTTGGCAGCCGCAAGAAGGTGGAGGCAGTCATGAGCGCGAACAGAAGCACGAAAGTAGCGGTGGCAGTAAATGGCTTCGGGGTGATAGGCAAGCGGGTTGCCGCTGCCGTAACCAGCCAGCCTGACATGGAACTCGCCGGAGTTGCAGACGTGGTCACCGACTGGCGGGGCGCCTTGGCCCAGGATGCAGGCTACCCCCTCTACGGCGCCAGCGAGGAGTACACCAAGGAGATGGCCGAGGCCGGGCACAACCCCGCGGGCAGCCTCGATGACCTGCTCTCCAGGGCTGAGGTGGTCGTCGACTGCACCCCCAAGAAGGTTGCCGCTGGCAACGTGGTCAGATACCGGGAACGGAACCTCAAGTTCATCCTGCAGGGCGGCGAGAAGCATGACGTGACCGGTCACTCCTTCAGTGCCGAGAACAACTACGACAGCGCCCTGGGCCGGCAGTCAACGAGAGTCGTGTCCTGCAACACGACCGCCACCGTCAGGACCCTGTCCGCCCTGAAGAGGGCCGGGCTGCTGGCCAGGGCCCGCGGCACCCTGCTGCGGCGCGCCACCGACCCCTGGGAAAGCCACCTCAACGGCATCATGAACACGCTCGTGCCCGAACCCCAGATACCCAGTCACCAGGGCCCCGACGCCCAGACGGTCGACCCCGAGCTGGACGTGATCACCATGGCCGTCAAGGTGCCGCAGACGCTGGCGCACCTGCACTACTGGAGTGTGCAACTCACCCGCGAGGCCAGCCGCGAAGAGGTGCTGGAAGCACTAGGGTCCTCCACGCGCACGGCCTTCATTCGCACGAGTGACGGCCTCCCCGCCCTCAACTCAGTCAAGGAACTGATGATCGACCTGGGTCGCCCCTACGCCAACCTGTACGAGGTCGCCCTCTGGGAAGACATGCTGACGGTCGAAGGGAACGAGGCGTTCTACGCCTACATGGTCGACAACCAGGCCATCGTCATTCCCGAAACCATCGACGCCATCCGCGCCCTCACAGAAACTGCCAGCGCCCAGGACTCGATCCGCACAACCGACGAAGCACTGGGCATCAGCAGGCAACTCGTGAAGCACTCCTGAGGTCACGACAGCAGTAACAGGCTACCCCTGTGCCCAGCCCGCGGGCTACACTAGACCACAAGAGGCCCACCCCAGGTGGGGTGGAGAAGGAGCGGATAAGGATGGACGACCAGCACAAGCACCACCACCAGCACGAGCCGCAGCGGCAGGACGAGGAGTGGACCCGGCGGGTGGCCGCCGAGCCGCACGTGCATCACGCCGAGCACGACGCGCAACTCACCCCCGGGGAGCACGCCGGTCACGATCACGGGCATGGCGCCCACGACAAGCATGCGGGGCACTCGCCGGAGATGTTCCGCGATCGCTTCTGGGTGGCCCTGGTCCTTACCGTGCCCATCCTCTACTTCAGTGAGCAGGTGCAACTCTGGTTGGGTTACCAGGCGGTCTCCTTCGCCGGGGTCGAGCTGGTCAACCCGGTGCTGGGCACGGTTCTCTTCCTCTACGGCGGCCTGGTGTTCCTGCAAGGTGCCCGTCACGAGATCATGGCCCGGCAACCGGGCATGATGACGCTGATCAGCCTGGCCATCACCGTCGCTTACGTCTACAGCATGGCGGTGACACTGGGCCTGCCGGGCATGCCCTTCTTCTGGGAGCTCGCCACGCTGATCACCATCATGCTGCTGGGCCACTGGCTGGAGATGGCCAGCGTCGAGGGCGCCTCCAAGGCGCTGCAGCACCTGGCGTCACTGGTTCCCAACACCGCCCACCTTCTAACCGCCGGCGGGATCGAGGAGGTGCCGGTAGCTGAGCTGCGCCACGGTGATCGCATCCTGGTGCGCCCCGGCGAGCAGCTCGCTGCCGACGGCGTGGTGGTCGAGGGGCGCAGCAGCGTGAACGAAGCGTTCCTCACCGGCGAGTCCCGGCCGGTGGCCAAGGAGGAGGGGATGGAGGTCGTCGCCGGAGCGGTCAATGGCGAGGGCGCCCTCACCGTCGAGGTGGCGCGCACCGGTGGCGAGACCACCCTGTCGCAGATCCAGCGTCTGGTCGAGGAGGCGCAGTCCTCGCGCAGCCGCTTCCAGAACTTCGCCGATCGGGCCGCCGGTTGGCTCTTCTACATCGCGGTTGGTGCGGGCCTGATCACCTTCATCGTCTGGTCGTTAGTGGGCCCCGACCTGCAGCAGGCGATAACGCGCACGGTGACCGTGCTAGTGATCGCCTGCCCGCACGCGCTGGGGCTGGCCATCCCGCTGGTCACCGTCAACGCCACCGCCATGAGCGCCCGCAACGGCATCCTGGTGCGCAACCGTGACGCCTTCGAACGCGCCCGCGAGATCGGCATGGTCGCCTTCGACAAGACCGGCACCCTCACCGAAGGCGCCTTCGGCGTACGCGAGATCTACACCGCCGAGATGACTGACGAGGAAGCCCTGCGCATCACCGCGGCGCTCGAAACCAGGAGCGAACACCCCCTCGCCACAGCCGTCGTGGAGGAAGCACAAGCGCGAGGACTCACCGCCACCGGCTCCGAATCGTTCGAAGTGATCGCCGGCAAGGGCGTCCGCGGCACACTGCATGGCAGGACCTACACCGTGGGCAGGCCCGAGTGGGTGGGCGAACAGGGCCTGGAGTTCCCGCTGGAACTCGAGCGTGGCCTGCAGGAGGCGGAAGCCCGCGGTGAGAACGTCATCGCCCTCATGGACGAGTCGCGCGCCCTGGCGCTCATAGCGCTCGCCGACCGGGTGCGCCAGAGCGCCAAGGAAACCGTGCGCGCCCTCAAGGACGCCGGCGTGCAGCCGGTAATGATCACCGGCGACGCCGAAGCCGTCGCGCGCACCGTCGCCAAAGAGCTCGGCATCGAACGCTACTATGCCCGGGTGCTACCCCAGGAGAAGGCCGCGAAGGTCCGCGAACTCAAGCGCGACGCGCCCACCGCCTTCGTAGGCGACGGCATCAACGACGCGCCAGCGCTGCTCGAAGCGGACCTGGGCATCGCCATCGGCGCGGGCACCAACGTCGCCATCGAATCGGCCGACCTGGTGCTAATCGAAAACGACCCGCTCGACGTGCTGGCAGCCCTGCGCCTGTCACGCGCTACCTTCCGCAAGATGGTGCAGAACCTGGTGTGGGCCACCGGATACAACGCAGTCGCACTGCCCCTGGCCGCAGGCGTACTCGCCTGGGCCGGATTCGTGCTTTCACCCGCGGTTGGCGCGCTGCTGATGAGCGTCTCCACCGTCATCGTGGCCATCAACGCCATGCTGCTGCGCCGCACCAACCTCTCACCCGCGTGAGCAGGCCAGCCGTGCCCTGGCAGCTTGCGCGGCAGCGGACACCGCAGTAGACTAAACCCACCCCCACAGGGGGTGGGTTACACATCTCGGCTTCGCAAGACGAAGCCTCTCAAGGAGTAACTGCAATGACTGAACTGAAGATTGAAGGCATGACCTGCGGCCACTGCCAGAAGAGCGTCCAGGATGCCCTCCAGGGTGTCGAAGGCGTTCGCGAGGTACAGGTGGATCTCGCCTCCGGCCAAGCGCGCGTCGAGGGCGATGCCGATACCGCTCGCCTCGTCGCCGCCGTCGAAGCGGAAGGCTATAGCGCCACCCAGGCGGGCTAATGGACAGGCCGAGCATCGACGTCGAGCGCGAGCAGATCCTCGCGCACGAGTCTTGCCTGCATCTCGATGATGCGACACGCAAGCAGGCCATCCTGCGCCTGAAGACCGTGAAGGGTCACCTCGAGGGTGTGCTGCGCATGCTCGAGGACGAGAGCGTCTATTGCGTCGACGTCCTCAAGCAGGTCAAGGCGGTCACCGGTGCGCTCGGGAAGGTCAGCGAGTCGGTGCTCCGCTCCCACATCCGCGACCACGTCACCACCGCCGTGCAGCGTGGCGACACAGACGTCATCGTCGACGAACTGATGGAGGCTCTGAAGTACAGACCGTGACCTCGTCAACCGCGGCACTCGGGGCCCAAGCATGAGGCGAGCGCGCCCAGCATCCATGAAGGGGTGCTGGGCGCTCGTAGCGGTATTACCTTGGCTCTAGCGCGTTGACCGTTGTGGCCGTATGCTCGAACCATTTCTGAAACTGCGTGTCGGTGCTGCGACGACGTTCGTTCGATGCGTACACGGTACTAGACTGACAGCGCCGATCAAGGGCAGTTGTAACTCCTGGAACGGGACGAGTGCCGCAGGGCGATTTAATCCCCAGGGCAGGCGCGCTCTGCTGGCTCCTCGAACGCCGGTACCGGTCGTACCGCCGCAGCCTCGGGCGTACTGGCAATCCCGTTGCTCCGGATGTCTTCGACCAACCAGCTCATCTCCAGGATTTCCCGCCGCTGCGCCTCGCTGATCTCGACGGCCAGTTCGCAGACCCGTACGTCTTCGAGTAGAGAGCGCTCGGCTCGCGTAATGGCCATCGAGTGATGAGGGATCATTGAGGTCATGAATCCCACATCCTGGACCGTCGCCTGCGTACGATCGAGAATCGTTCCGCCTACAAGCAGCAGGACGCTCGCCCCGACGATGGCTAGATTCGCCTTGGCGCTCTTGTACATGTTCAACATCCACGCGAGCATGACTAGGCCCATGGCGCCGCCCATCTCCAACGCCATGAACACGCGACTCTCGCTCCAACGAACGTGGCTCCATTCATAGGCGCTGAAGTACATCACCGCGTACATCACCACCATCGCCGTCAAGATCATCGCGGCGAACCGAATGTACATCTCCCTGCTGTGAGACTGGCGATCGTCGTGGTGGTGCCCACCGGCTTCCTCGTTCTGATCCATCTCATCCACCTCCTTGGTCCGTTACCCCGCGGCAAGCATGACTGCCCCCTTATCCGCCGCACGCGAGTGATCAAGCGTCGCAGAGGGCACTTGCCCTCAAGGGACCAACTGTCTATGATGAAAGTATCCCACCCCACCAGGGGTGGACAGTAATAGAGGGATTGATCCCTCGGCCCGATTTGCAGAAAGGCGACCATGAACCAAGCGGACTTCCAACAACTTACCGTCGGCGTGCAGGGCATGACGTGCGCGAGCTGCGTCGGCCGGGTCGAGCGATCCCTCCGCAAGCTCGACGGTGTGCTCGACGCCAGCGTCAACCTGGCGACCGAGAAGGCGACCGTCACCCTCGACGGCGCGAAGGTGCAGCCCGGCAGCGTGCTCGCGACAATCGAGGGCAGCGGCTACACGCCCGTAACAGCCCACGCGAGCCTGGCCGTGCGGGGCATGACCTGCGCCAACTGCGTGGCGCGCGTCGAACGCACCCTGCGCAAACTGGACGGGGTGCTCGAAGTCAACGTCAACCTCGCAACCGAGAAGGCCACGGTCACCTACCTGCCCGACGCCGCGACCCTCGGCACCCTTAAGAACGCTATCCGCGGCGCAGGCTACGAGGTGCTCGAGGAGGCAGCCGGCAAGGAGCAGGTGGACGTGGAGCGCGAGGCGCGCGAGCAGGAGGTCCGGAAACTGCGCCGGCGCCTCACCATTGCCGCCGTCTTCACGGCACCCCTCATCCTGCTGGTGATGATCCCCATGCTGATCCCCGGGCTCGAGGCGGCCCTCGTGCGGGTCGTGCCAATGCAGACGATCTTTTACATTTCCTTCCTGCTCGCCACCGTGGTGCAGTTCGGTCCCGGCCTGCAGTTCATGCGCAGCGGCTGGAAGGCATTATCGAGCGGCAGTCCCGACATGAACTCGCTGGTGATGCTGGGCACCACCGCCGCCTACGGCTACTCGGTGGTCGCCACCTTCGCACCCGGCCTGCTGCCTGAGGGCACCGTCCACGTCTACTACGAGGCCAGCGCCGCCATCATCACCCTCATCCTGGTGGGCAAATACCTCGAAGCCATCGCCAAGGGCCGTACCAGCGAGGCAATCAAGAAGCTGCTCAGCCTGCAGGCAAAGACCGCGCGCGTAGTGCGTGCAGGAGAAGAGATCGAGCTGCCCGTCGACGAGGTCGTACCCGGCGATGTGATCCTTGTGCGTCCCGGCGAGAAGGTGCCGCTCGACGGCCGCATCCTCACCGGCTCGTCGTTCATCGACGAGAGCATGATCACCGGCGAACCGATCCCCGCCCAGAAGGGCGAGGGCGACGAGGTGGTGGGCGGAACCATCAACAAGACCGGTGCCTTCCGCTTCGAGGCCACAAAGGTTGGCGCGGACACGCTGCTGGCGCAGATCATCAAGATGGTCGAGGACGCCCAGGGCTCCAAGGTGCCCATCCAGGCGCTCGCCGACAAGGTCGTAAGCATCTTCGTGCCCATCGTCATGGCCATCGCGCTGCTCACCTTCGGCGTGTGGATGCTCTTCGGTCCCCAGCCGGCCCTCACATTCGCACTGGTGAACTCCGTGGCCGTCCTAATCATCGCCTGCCCTTGTGCCATGGGCCTCGCCACGCCTACCAGCATCATGGTGGGCACCGGCAAGGCCGCCGAACTGGGCGTGCTGTTCCGCAACGGCGCCGCCCTGCAAGGCCTCCAGGAAACCAACGTGGTGGCGCTCGACAAGACCGGCACCCTCACCAAAGGCAAGCCCGAGCTGACCGACCTGGTCACCCAAGAAGGCTTCGAGCAGGCAGAGGTTCTCGCGCTCATCGCGGCCGTCGAGCGGAACTCCGAACACCCCATCGCCCAAGCCATAGTCACCGCCGCCAAGCAGGAACGCCTCACGCTCGCTGACCCCACCGACTTCGAAGCGCTACCTGGCTACGGTGTGCAGGCGCTGGTCGACGGTCGACTGGTGCAGGTGGGCGCCGACCGGTTCATGCGCCAACTCGCACTGGATGTTAAGGCGTTCGAGGCGGAGTCCGCCCGGTTGGCCGACCAGGGCAAGTCGCCGCTCTACGCCGCCGTTGACGGACGCCTGGCCGCAATCATCGCGGTTGCCGACCCCATCAAGGACTCCACCCCCGAAGCGATCGAAGCTCTGCACGCGCTGGGCCTGCGCGTCGCCATGATCACTGGCGACAACCGGCGCACGGCCGACGCCATCGCGCGTCAGCTCGCCATCGATGAGGTCCTCGCCGAGGTCCTGCCCGACGGCAAGGTCACCGCCGTCAAGGAACTGCAGGGCGAAGGTCGCAAGGTCGCTTTCGTTGGCGACGGCATAAACGACGCGCCAGCGCTGGCGCAGGCCGACGTGGGCCTTGCAATTGGCACCGGCACCGATATCGCCATCGAGAGTGCCGATGTGGTCCTCATGGCCGGCGACCTGCGCGGCATCTCGAATGCCCTGCAGCTCTCGCGCGCGACAATCGGCAACATCCGCCAGAACCTCTTCTGGGCCTTCTTCTACAACACCGCCCTAATCCCCGTAGCGGCCGGCCTGCTCTACCCCCCCTTCGGCATCCTGCTGAACCCCGTCTTCGCAGCAGCAGCGATGGCGCTTTCCAGTGTGTTCGTGCTTACCAACGCGCTGCGCCTACGCCGCTTCCAACCCCCAATGAAAGTGGTGGAACGCCCGTCCAGCCCCACACAACCCCAAGTCGCCTCTGCATGAAGCACGCGAGCGGGCCTGCCCACGCGGGTAGGCCCGACACCGGCATAAACAATCGGGGATGACGCTTGATCCGTGTGTTCTGCGAATGCCGCTGCTAAACGCCGTGGTGACCACCCACGCCAGGCGGAGCCCTTGAAGCGGCATCCGCTCTCGGGGCGATCCCCGAGTCTCACGAGCGCTAACGGCCGTTCTGGTTGGGGGAGTGTAGTACAGAGGAGTTGGGCTCGACGAACTGGTGCGTCGACCATCGGCGATGAATCGGCGGTGCCGCCCTTCTGCGAGAGTTGCGTTCAGCGCCGCATGCCGTGGCCGAGGCGCTGTCGAAAGGCGATCAGCTCGTGGACTACGCGGAC
>CALKAI010000045.1 GCA_937983275.1 uncultured Trueperaceae bacterium
TCCATACTTTCGTGACACTTTCGGGAACGACACCTGCCAAGCTGACGGACATGAACCGGCAAAGATCGGAAGAACTCTTCGAACTCAGCAAGACACTCATTCCCGGCGGCGTGAACTCGCCGGTGCGTGCGTTCGGATCGGTGGGTGGAACCCCGCCGTTTATCGAGCGGGCACAGGGCAGCAGAATCTGGGACGTCGACGGCAACGAGTACATCGACATGGTGGGCTCCTGGGGCCCCATGATCCTGGGGCACGGGCACCCCGAGGTGAAGCGGGCACTCGCCAACGCGATCGAAAATGGCGTCTCCTTCGGCGCCCCCACGGAGGCCGAGGCCCAACTGGCCCAACTCGTGCTCGACCTCTACCCCGCTTGCGAGCGGGTGCGCTTCGTCAACTCCGGCACCGAAGCGACCATGAGCGCGCTGCGGCTCGCCCGCGCCGTCACAGGTCGCGACCTGGTCATCAAGTTCGAGGGCAACTACCACGGCCACGGCGACTCGCTGCTCGTGGCCGCGGGGTCGGGGGCGTTGACGACGGGGGTGCCGTCCTCTGACGGAATTCCGGAGCAGGTGGCCGCCACTACACTCGTCGCCCGCTACAACGACGCCGACTCCGTCGCCGCGCTGTTCGAACGCCACCCGGAGCGGATCGCCGCCGTGATCGTCGAGCCTGTCGCCGGGAACATGGGCGTCGTCCCGCCCGAGCCGGGCTTCCACCCCGCGTTGCGCGAGCTGACCAGACAAAACGGCGCGCTGCTGGTCGTCGACGAAGTCATGACCGGCTTCCGCGTCGCCAGGGGCGGAGCAACCGGGCTCTACAACCTCGACCCCGACCTGATCTGCTGGGGCAAGATCGTGGGCGGAGGCCTACCGGTGGGCGCCTACGGCGGCCCCGCCCGCTTCATGGACCAGGTCTCGCCCGCCGGTCCCGTCTATCAGGCGGGCACCCTCTCCGGTAACCCGCTGGCGATGGCCGCCGGACTCGCGACGCTGAGCACTATCGCGGCCGACCAGAAATTCTACGAGCGGCTCGACAGCCTGGGCGCCCGCCTGCAGCGCGGCCTCGAGGAGGCGGCGAGACAAGCAGGCGTGCCGCTGCAGGTGAACCGGGTGGGCTCGATGGTCACCCCCTTCTTCACAGGCACCCTAGTGCGCGACTACGAAACCGCCACCGGTAGCGACCGCGAGGCGTTCAGAAGCTTCTTCCACGGCCTCCTGGAGCGCGGCGTCTACTGGCCGCCCAGTCCGTTCGAGGCGGCGTTCATAAGCCATGCGCACAGCGAGGAGGATGTGGACGCCGTAATCAAAGCCGCAGCGGCCGCGATTCTTGCCGCTGACACTTCCGTGACAGTTCGCAACTGACCCGGTAATAAGATTTTTCCTCAATGCATCGACTGGCACTTATAGGCGTATCTCATAGAAGGGGCGGCGCGACGGCGCTGGAGAGCTGGCAGGAGTGGTTTGGCGCACGGCCCGAACCGTCACTGCGTGAGGCGGGCCTGAGCGAGTTCGTCCCCCTCGTCACCTGCAACCGCTTCGACGTCCTCACCGCCGTCCCGGATGGGGTGAGCGCGGAGGAGGTGCGGGCGCGGCTTACTCCGCCCTATGCCCCGCGCCGGCCCTACCTCTTCGTGGGCGAGGCCGCGCTCGAGCAACTGACCCGCATCACCGCTTCACTCGACTCCGTCAACCCGGGCGAGGACCAGATCCACAGGCAGGTGCGCGAAGCGTACCGCCGCGCCCGGGCGCAGGGCACGGCCGGCAAGATCACGGGCCCGGCCTTCGAAACGGCCCTGCGCATCGCCCGGCGGGTGCGCCACGAGGTGCCCCTGGCGCCCGTCAACACCTCCCTCTTCTCGCTCGCGGTGCCGCTGCTGCGCGAGGAGCTGCGCCCCGGCGACACCGTGATCCTGCTGGGCGCCGGCGAGATGGCGGCCTGGGCGGCGCAGGGGCTGGGCTCGCTGAAAGGCCTCGACATCCGCATCGTCAACCGCGGCAGGGAGCGCGGCCAGGAGCTGGCCGGGAAGACCACCGGCGCCTCCTTCACCC
This sequence comes from uncultured Trueperaceae bacterium, assembly GCA_937983275.1. GTDB lineage: Bacteria > Deinococcota > Deinococci > Deinococcales > Trueperaceae > CALKAI01. The sequence goes on from CALKAI010000045.1 coordinate 2,049, forward strand.
CGCTGGAGGAGTTCCTGAACGACCCGCCTGTGCACGCCCGTGCGCTGGTGGCGGCGACATCGGCAGCAGGCCTGATCGGCGAGGAGTTCCTCGGGCGGCTGCCGGAGCTGCGCGTGATCGTCGACCTGGGCATGCCCCGCAACGTCGCGCGCGCAGGCCGCTCGGGCCTGCTGCACCTCGACGTGGACGACCTGGCGGTATTCGGCAACCGGCGCCGCGAGGAGCTCTCGCAGCGCATCGCCCAGGCGCAGGCGCTCCTCCACGAGCTGCTCGACGAGGCCCTGGGCGAGTGGGCCGAGCGCGAACTCGCACCCTCCATCACGAAGCTGCGCGAGCTGTACTACCGGACGGTGGCGGAGTCTCTGCCTGAAGAGGAGGCCCGGCGCATCGCCCACCGCTTCGCGCACGTGCCCATCAAGGGCTTGCGGGCGGTGGCGCGCGAGCACGGACTCGCCGCCGCCCAAACCTACCTGAACGAAACGGGGTTGCTGGAGTGACCGAGAGAACCGTACGCATCGCCACCCGCGGCAGCCAGCTGGCGCTCACCCAGGCCCAGTGGGTCGCCGACAGGCTAAGCGAGCTGGGCCAGCCGGTCGAGCTGGTGATAGTCACCACCCGCGGCGACGTCGACCAGCGGCCCTTCAGCAGCATGGGGGGCCAGGGCTTCTTCACTAAGGCCGTTCAGGACGAGCTCCTCGCGGGGCGCGCCGACCTGGCCGTGCACTCCTACAAGGACCTCCCCAGCGCGGGCCCCGCAGGCCTCACCATCGCAGCGGTTCCAGGCAGAGCAAACCCACTCGAAGTCCTCCTCATCGCCCCCACCGGCTTTGACGGGAGCGCCGAGCCGCTGCCAGTGCGGGCCGGGGGGCGGGTGGGAACCTCGGCGAGCAGGAGACGGCGGCAGCTGGCGGCCGCCCGGCCCGACCTGCAGCTCCTCGACCTGCGCGGCAACGTACCCACCCGCGTGGAGAAGCTGCGCCAGGGCGAGTACGACGCCATCATCGTTGCGGCCGCCGGGCTGGAGCGGCTGGAGCTGAGCACCAAGGGGCTGCTGCACCGCGAGCTGCCACCCGAGGTGCTCATGCCCGCCCCCGCGCAGGGCGCCCTCGCACTCGAGGTCCGCAGCGACGACAACCACCTGCGCGAGCTGCTGCAGCAGCTCCACTCCCCCGAAGATGGCGAGCTGGTGGCGGCCGAGCGCGGCCTGATGGCCCTCCTCGATGGCGGCTGCCAGCTGGCGCTGGGCGCCCACGCCACCCGCGTGGACGGCCGGTTGCAGCTGAACGCCTGGTACGAGGGCCAGGGCGTGACCGTCGAGAGCGGCAGCGCGGAGCAGGCGGCGCGGCTCGCGTTCGAGGCGCTGGGCGAACCGGACCCGGCAACTCCAGCTGCTTCGGTCGAGGAGTCGCCGAAGTGACGCTCCCAACTGCCAGGGAACCGCTGGTGGCGCTCACCCACTCGCAGGGGGCGCTGACCGGACTCCCGCAGCTCCTTGAAGAGCGCGGCCTCGCCGTTACCCACACGCCCCTCCTGCAGGCCGTACCGCGCGACGACGAGGAAACGCGCGCTGGGGCGAAGGCGCTATTGCAGTGCCCCTGGCTGCTCATCACCAGCCGGAACACCGTCAATGCGCTTCGCTCCCTGGGCGTCGACCTTGCGGACGACAAGGCGCCGTTCATTGGCGCGGTCGGTCCGGGAACGGCCGCCGCGCTCGAGGAGATGGGCGCCTCCGCCGACCTGATCGCCGACTACTTCGACGGCGAAGGCCTGGCGCGCGCCTTCCTGGCGCACCCGCAGGCACGCGGCCCCGTTGGCCTGCCGCGGGGGAACCGGGCGTTGCCGACCCTCGAGGAGCGGCTCCGCGAGGCGGGCTACGAGGTGAGAACAGTGACGGTTTACGACACGGAAGAGCTGGCCTGGCGCGGGCCAACGGCGGCGGTTGTGGTGCTCGCCAGTCCTTCAGCGGTGGAGGCACTCCCAGCGGCGCTGGCGGGGTCAGCCAGGCTCGTCGCCATTGGCGAGACAACCCGGAAAGCGATCGAGGAGCGCGGCTGGCGCTGCGAGGTCGCGCCGAGCGCCACGACCGAGGGAGTTGCCGTGGCCGTCGAGCGGGCGGTTCGAACGTGGGCAACGCAATCCCAGGCGGTCAAGGCCCCGGCCCCGTCGGAGGCGGCAAAGCCGTGATCGGGGAACTACCTGAATACGGCATCACCCACCGCCCCCGCCGGCTGCGCACCACCGCGGCCCTGCGCCAGGTCGTAAGTGAGACCTCGCTGGAGGCCCGCCATCTGGCCATGCCCTTCTTCGTGGTGCCGGGGAGGGGGGAGGAGCAGGCGGTTACTTCTCTGCCTGGTGTTTCCCGCTACTCCGTCGACCTGCTCCTGCCGCAGCTCGAGCGGGCTTTGCGCGCCGGCGTGCGCACGGCGGTGCTCTTCGGGGTGATCGACGCCGGCGGCAAGGACGCCCAGGCTTCGCGGGCGGGCGACGCCGAGGGACCGGTGGCGCAGGCTCTGCGGGCGGCCAGGGCGGCGTTCGGGAACGACATCGTGCTGATAAGCGACGTGTGCCTGTGCGCCTACACCGACCACGGCCATTGCGGGCTGCTGCACGAGGGGCCGCACGGGGTAAGGGTGGACAACGACCGCAGCCTGGAGCGGCTGGCGCAGATGGCGCTCGTGCACGCGGAGGCGGGCGTCGACCTCGTTTCGCCCTCCGACATGATGGATGGCCGTGTGGGGTACATCCGCCGGGCGCTCGACCGGGCGGGGCACAGCGAGGTGGGGGTTCTGTCTTATGCGGTGAAGTACTCCTCTGCCTTCTACGGGCCGTTCCGGGAGGCCGCCGGTTCCGCGCCGCAGGGTTCGGCCGGTGCGCCAAGCGACCGGCGCAGCTACCAGATGGATCCCGGCAACGCCCGCGAGGCGCTGCGCGAGGCCGCGCTGGACGAGGCCGAAGGCGCCGACATGCTCATGGTCAAGCCCGGCCTCCCCTACCTCGACATCCTCGCGCGCCTGCGGCCGGCCACCGCTCTGCCGCTAGCCGCCTACCAGGTCTCCGGCGAGTACGCCATGCTCAAGGCGGCCGCCGCCGCGGGTGCGATCGATGAGGCGCAGGCGGTGCACGAGAGCCTGCTCTCCCTGCGCCGCGCCGGCGCCGACCTGATCCTCAGCTATTACGCGCTGGATGCGGCAGAGAAAGGCTGGCTCCAGCCCTTGCCCCAAGCGGAAACACACCTCGTGGTGGGCCGGGCCAGGGTCGATCTGCGCACCTGGACGGTCGAGCTGGAGAACGGCCGTCGCGAGCAGCTGAGCGACCGGGAGTTGGGCATCCTGCGCCTGCTCGCCCGGCGCGCCAACGAGGTCGTGAGCCGCGACGACATCCTCGACGAGGTGTGGGGCGATGACCCCTTCCCCTCCAGCCGCACCATCGACGAGCACGTGGTGCGCCTGCGCCGCCTCTTCGAACCGGACCCGAACAGACCCGCCTACATTCACACCGCCCCGGGCGTGGGCTACCGCTTCACGCCCGCAGGCGAGGAGGACAAGTGAATTCGAACGTTTTATCCGACGACTCGCTCTTCCTGCGCGCCCTGCGGGGCGAGGACACGGACCGCGCCCCGATCTGGCTCATGCGCCAGGCCGGTCGGCACCTGGCAGAGTACCGCCAGCTCAAGGAGAAGCACACCTTCTGGGAGCTCGTGCGCACCCCCGAGCTGGCTACCCTCGTGACCCTGCAGCCGGTACGCCGTTACGGGATGGATGCGGCGATTCTGTTCTCTGACATAATGACGCCCCTCCCGGCGCTGGGCATCGAGGTCGAGTTCAAGCCTGGCCCCGTCCTGGCGAACCCGATCCGCACTGCCGCGCAGGTCGAGGCGCTGCACCTGCCCGAGGCCCAGGTGATCGCTCCGTTCGTGAGCGAGACCCTGCGCAACCTGCGGGAGGAGTCGCCCGTTCCCGTCATCGGCTTCGCCGCCGCGCCGCTCACGCTGGCCACCTACGCGATCGAGGGTTCCGGCTCGAAGGATTACGCGACCTTCCGCTCCTTCCTGCGCCGCGAGCCGATGGTCGCCCACGCGCTCCTCGAGCTCCTCACCGAGGTGACCATCCGCTACCTGCGCATGCAGGTCGACTCGGGCGCGGCCGCCGTGCAGATCTTCGACAGCTGGGCGGGCCTGCATGACGGCCCCACCTTCCGGGAGTTCGGCCTCCCCTACCTGCGCCGCGTCCTGCAGGCCGTCCAAGCGCCGGGCATCTATATGGGCCTGAACACCGCGCATCTGGCAGAGCAACTCGCCGAACTCCCGGTGAACGCCCTCAGCGTCGACTGGCGCCTGCCCCTCAGTTACTGGCGGGGAGTGCTGCCCGGCAGGACCCTGCAGGGGAACCTCGATCCCGCCCAACTGCTGGCGCCCGCGGCCTCACTGACCGCCGCAGCGCAGACCGTCCTGCGCGAGGGCCTGGGCGGGCCGCACATATTCAACCTGGGCCACGGCGTCATCCCCACCACCGACCCCGGTTCCGTGGAGCTGCTCGTCGACACCGTGCGGCAGTTCGATCGCAGGGTGGCATTCGCCGACGGTATGACCGTATGACGTTACGACGAGACGCGGTTACGCGATTGATGCGCGAGGGGCAACGCTCCCTCATCGAGGCGTTCGAACGCACCGACGGGGGAGCCAGCTTCAGGGCGCACGACTGGGAGCGGCCCGGCGGGGGCGGCGGCTGGGCACGCATCCTCGAAGGCGGAGCGGTCTGGGAGAAAGCCGGCGTAAACATGAGCGCCGTGCACGGCTCGCAGGTGCCACCCTCGCTGGCCAGGCGCCACCCGCAGGCCGCCGGCCAGCCGTTCTTCGCGACCGGCGTTTCACTGGTGCTCCACCCGGTCAACCCGTTCGTGCCCGCCTTCCACGCCAACTTCCGCTACTTCGAAGTGGGCGGGGAAACCGACCTCTGGTGGTTCGGCGGCGGCGCCGACCTCACCCCCAGCTACCCCATCCCCGAGGACGCTGCCCACTTCCACCGCAGCCTGCGCGACCTGTGCGAGCGGCACCCGCAGGTGGGTCCCGGCTACGAGGAGCTCAAGCGCACCTGCGACGAATACTTCTGGCTGCACCACCGGAACGAGATGCGCGGGATTGGCGGGATCTTCTTCGACGAGCTCTCTGCCGGCAGCTTCGAGGCGCAGCTGGCGTTCGTGCGGGACGGCTTCGGGACGCTCCTGCAGGCCTACCTGCCGCTCGTCGAAGCCCGCCGGGACACCCCTTTCGGGCAGAGGGAACGCGACTGGCAACTCCACCGCCGCGGCCGCTACGCCGAGTTCAACCTCGTCTACGACCGCGGCACCCTCTTTGGCCTGCAGACGAACGGCAACATCGAGGCGATCCTCATGAGCCTGCCCCCACTGACCGCCTGGCGCTTCGACTACCAGCCCGAGCCGGGCAGCCGCGAGGCGCAAACGCTCGAGTACTTCCAACCGCACGACTGGATCGATTACCAGCCTGCACGAAACCTGGAGGAAACCACGCAGTGAGCTCACCGACCGGAATTGTGATGATGAACCTGGGAGGCCCGAAGGACCTGAGCGAGGTCGAGCCCTTCCTTCTCGAACTTTTTGCCGACCGCGAGATCATTCAATTGCCGATGCAGGACCGGCTGGGGCCGTTCATCGCCCGTCGCCGTGTGAAGGGCGTGCAGAAGAACTACGAGGACATTGGCGGCGGCTCACCCATCCTGGAGTGGACGGAGCTGCAGGGTCGCGGCATGTGCGAGCGCCTCGACGAGCTATCCCCCGAGACGGCGCCCCACAAGTTCTACGTGGCCTTCCGCTACATCAACCCGCGGAGTGAGGACGCCCTGCAGGCGATGAAACGCGACGGCGTGAAGCGCGCGGTGGCGTTCACGCAGTACCCGCAGTTCTCCTGCGCCACCACCGGCAGCTCGCTCAACGAGCTGTGGCGCGCGGCGCGCCGCCTCGACCTGCAGAACGAGTTCGAGTGGAGCGTCATCGACCGCTGGCCCACCGAGTCGACCTTCGTCGATGCGATGGCGCAGACCGTGCGCGACGGCCTGAGCCAGTTCTCGGAGCAGGACCGCGAGGACGCGCTGATCTTGTTCAGCGCCCACTCCTTGCCCATGTCGATCATCAACCGCGGGGACGCCTACCCGCTGGAAGTGAGCGCCACCATCCACGAGGTGATGAAGCGCCTGAACTACTCCAACGAGTACCTGCTCTCCTACCAGTCAGAGGTCGGTCCCGTCCCCTGGCTGGGCCCCTCCACCGAGAAGGTCATCGAGCAGCTGGGCGAGAAGAAGCGCCGCAACGTGCTCGTCGTGGGCATCGCCTTCACCAGCGACCACATCGAGACGCTGCACGAGCTGGACATCGAGTACGGCGAGCTGGCGCACGAGGCGGGCATCACGAACTACAAGCGGGCACCCGCTTTGAACGGCATGCCACTCTTCCAGGAAGCCCTTGCAGAAATTGTGGCAGAGCACCTCGCCTCCGGCGAAGCCTGCAGCCCCCTCTATGGGCTGCGCTGCCCGGGCTGCGTGAACCCGCAGTGCCGCAACATCCTCAACCCGGTTGCACCCTACAAGCGCACGGGTGTGAGCGTCAGCAAGGAGACGACGCAGTACGCGAAGCAGCGATGAACCGTGACGTAGCGATCATCGGAGGCGGCCTCGCCGGCCTGAGCGTCGCCTTCGAACTGCGCCGCCGCAGGCCCGACCTGCGCCTGGGGATCTTCGAGCGGGAGCCGCGGCCGGGCGGCCGCATCGGCACGACCAGCGAGGGTGGCTACACCTTCGACTGGGGCCCCAATGGCATCATCCCCGCACCGGCTACCGTTGAGTTGCTGCGCGCGCTGGGGTTGGAGGGCGAGCTGCAACCCGCCGCCCCCGCTGCCCGGCGCCGCTACCTCTTCCATGGCGGCCGCCTGCAGCCGGTGCCTTCGTCGCCCGCAGGCCTGTTGTCGACACGCCTGCTCACTCCGGGCGGGAAGCTGCGGGCGCTCGCCGAACCGCTCCTGGCTTCCCGCAAGGATTCCCCGGAAGAAGAGACTGTTTTCGGCTTCGCAGCCCGCCACTTCGGCCCCCAGGCGGCAGCCCTGGCAAGCACGGCTGTACTGGGCATAGCCGCGGCCGACGGGCGCGACGTTAGCCTCGACGCGCTCTTCCCGCGGATGCGTGCGCTGGAGCGGGAGCACGGCAGCCTGCTGCGGGGGATGGTACGGGGCGGGCGCAAGCGGCGCGGTTCAAGTGGGAGCGGTGAATCAGGTGGGAGCGACGTGTCGGGTGAAGGCGACGGCTCAGGTGGATCATCAACGAAGGAAAGCCGGCGCCTGACGACCTTTCCCGGTGGCATGGAGCGCCTCGTAGAAAGGCTTGCCGCAGCCATAGGCGCCGAAACATTACGCACTGGGAGTGAGGTGCAGGGGCTGGCGCAGGTGGACGGCGGCTTCGAGCTGCGACTTGGCGGTGACGAGTCGGTGCACGCCCGGTCGGTAGTGCTTACGCCGCCGGCGCCAGTCAGCGCGCGGCTCCTGGGGTCGAGCTGGCCCGCCCTTGCGCGGCCACTCTCCCTGATCGAGATGCACCCGGTCGACGTGCTCGTATTCGCGTTTGAGCGTCATGCAGTTCCCCTCGAGCTCGATGGTTTTGGACTGCTGATCTCCAGGGGTGAGGGACTGCGCAGCCTGGGCGTGCTCTGGACCTCGTCGCTCTTTGCTGACCGGGCGCCTGCCGGTCAGGTGCTCCTGCGGGTGATCGCGGGCGGCGCTGCCGACCCAGGCTTCGCCGACCTGAGCGACGAGGAGGCCCGCCGCGTCGCGCTCAGTGACCTGCGTGCGACGATGGGAATCACCGCAGGACCGCTGCGCTTCTGGCGAGTTGCTCATAAGGCGGGATTGCCTCACTACTCATTGGGGCACGGCGCACGGGTGGACGAGGCGTTTGGCGCACTCCCTCCCGGGATGGTCCTCGCTGGCGATTCCTATAAGGGGTTGGGAGTGAATTCGGTTGTCGCCGATGCCGAAAGGGTTGCCGAACAGGTGATCAAGCAGTTCAACGGTCCGGGTCACGTGCGGCACGCGGCTTCCAACTCTTAGCCGTTTGCCGGCATGGATCTAGGTGAGAGGTTCGTTACGCAGCCACTCGCCGAAGCGGTTCAGGTACCGCCTCAGTACGAGGACCAGCAATAACGCCCCGGCCACGCCGACGGAATCGGCGAAGAAGTCACGCCAGGTGGCCGCTCTGCCTGGTGCCCATGACTGGTGGAACTCGTCGAGGCCGGCGTAGGCGAGTGAGAGCAGCACCGCAAGTGCAAGCAGATTTGCGCTTAATCGGCTGCGGGTGCTGAATGCCAAGACCAGCGTCAGGAACAGGATCCCGAACTCCACGAAGTGGCCGTTCTCTACGATCTGGGACGCCTGACGGCGAGCCTGCGGCGGCGTGAAACGCTCTGGGGCGACAGTAACAATCGTGCGGGCGACACCCTGCTCCACGGCACGGCGTTGCGGCACCCCGTCAGAGAGGAACCAGATTAGGGCGGCGGTGGCTACCGGCAGAATCCAGAGAACCACGGTTATTAGGCGCTTGATCTGGTTCAGTTGAGTTGGGGACGTCTTCGAGGGGGCCTCGCCGGTCATCAGAGGAGAGTACCTTGCCGCAAGGTGCTTCGGATTAGTGGCGAATCTTTGCGGCAGTCGTTGGGGCAACAGCTTGGTCAGTCGCTCTAAAAAGCATGCATTGCTGGAGCAGCGGTTCGCTTTCCTGCAACCTCTTGACGAATAGCGTATTCGTCCGTATAATGATCTTTATAAGCAGTTGAGAGAGACGCGCACCGGTTGGGGCGCGATTTTTTTGGCCTTCTCGGATTGACAGGGGCTGCGATTATGTTCAGAGGAAGGGCATACCCTTAAAACGCGAAAATCCCAATTACTGAACGCTGTTCAGGAATCGAGAATTAGCCAATTTGTGACATGCCCACCCCCTGCTCAAATGCCCAGAACACCGCACGAGAAGTCAGGCTGGCACCGGAAATGACTCTGGCGCCAGCCTGACCTGACCCGACCCGGCCGGACTCCTAGGCCGCCTTCAACTCGGCGTGCTGCCGCTTCACCCGCTCGAGCTGCTCGGGATCGGTGAGCAGGTCGATGGCGCTGGCCGCCATGATCTTTGCGGCCGTGATGAGCGCGTCCCAGGCCATGGGGGTGTTGCAGGCCTCGGCGAACTCGGCGGTATGGGGGACCGAGCCGCGCTCGTCAAGCGGCAAACTGAACGTCACGTGCGGGATGAGCTGACTCACGTTGCCGCTGTCCGCGCTGGCGAACGACTGCGGGTCGCCGTCCGGACGGGGAACGCCCACGATGTCGAGGTTCTTCAACACGACGTCCTGGAGCTCGGGAACGATGAGCCGCTCCGCGTAGATGAAGTCCTCCTCGATCTCGAGCGTCGTGCCGGTCATGAGCGCCGCGCCGCGGGCGATGTCGTGGACACGCTGGCGCAGGCGGGCGACATCCTCGTGGGTGAAGGCGCGCGTCATCATGCGCACGACCGCGCGTTCAGGGACGATGTTCGCGGCCGTACCCGCCTCCTCGATGATCCCGTGAATTCGCGAGTCAGAGGTAATGTGCTGCCGCAGAGCATTCACGCCCGCAAAGGTCAGCATCGCCGCGTCGGCGGCGTTCACGCCCTCATGCGGCGACTGTCCCGAGTGCGCCGGCTTGCCGGTGAAGGTGTAGCGCATGCCGCTCGCCGCAATGTTCGGGTTGCCCACGACGACCCTGTTGTTGCCGTGCCACATGATGGAGACATCGGCGACGTCGAAGACGCCGCGGTCGATCATGTAGATCTTGCCGCCGCCGCCCTCCTCGAAGGGCGTGCCCATCACGTAGACGTTGCCGGGGATGTCCTCGCCCAGCACCTTGCTTACCGCGATGCCGGCGGTGGCCGCAATGGTGCCGATCAGGTTGTGGCTGCAGGCGTGGCCCAGGCCGGGGAGGGCGTCATACTCGGCCAGGAGCGCGATGCCGGGGCCGCCGCTGCGGCCGGGGATGCTGCCCCTGAAGGCGTGCTCGAGGTCGGCAACACCGCGCTCGACCTTCATGCCGTGCTTCTCCATGTAGCCGGTCAGCAGTCCGGCAGAGAACGGCGTCTCCCAACCAGTCTCCGGATTCGCGTGAATGTCCTGGGCGATCTTCGTCGCCTCGTCGCGCAGTGCGTCGATCTGGGCAAAAGCCTGCTCTTTGAGGGTCTGGACGTTCGTGGCAATGGTCATGTGAGCTCCTTAATTAAGAGGTAAACGAGGGTTATTGCTCATGTGGCGGCGGCATTCTGCAGTTGCTGATCACGGTGCCTCTGGGCCCGCTGCAGTACCCGGTACAGCCAAAGGGTGCTGAGCAGCAGCAGGAAACCGATGACGTAGAAGGAGGAGGCCATCCCGGTCAGGTCGGCGATTGCGGCGGCAACAAGTGGCGCCCCGGCGGTGGAGATCTGGCTCACGGTGGCCCGCAGGCCCACCGCGTAGCCACGCTCCTCATCGCTGGTCGAATCGGCGAGCAGGACGAGCCCCAACGACTGGTGGAGGCCAGCGCCAACGCCATGCGAGAAGGTGAAGAGGATCATCAGGCTCATCACCGTGGTGAGTGGCAGGACCGATAGGCCGACGATCGCGATCAGCGCCGCAGACATCATCGTCACGACGAGGCCGGTGCGCTCCAGCAGGAGGTTGGTGAAGGGCCGAATGGCGGCCTGGCCCAGGGAACCGGCCGCGAGGATCATGCCGGTGATGCTCGCGCTCACCTCGTTGAACTCGAGGTAGAGGGGCAGGAAGTTGCCGCGCATGCTGATCGTGAACAGGCAGATGAACGAGAACAGAAACGCCGCCTGGATCCCCGGCCGCGACAGCAGAACGAGCATTTGCCCCTTTGGCCGTTTCTTCGCCTGCGTCGGACGACCAGCGGGCTGGTTCCCCAGCAGGAGAGCGGTGACACCGATGAAGGCTGCACCCGCCGCATAGGCGGCGAACGCGGCGCCGTAACCGGCATAGTCGAGCACGAAGCCACCTACCAGCGGGCCAACGGTGAGGCCAACGGCGGTAACGGTCGCGAAGATGCCCAGCACCCAGTCCCGGTCGGGTACGCGCGTGGCGTAGGTTTGCGAGGCGATCCAGGCGGCCATGTAGAGGGTGCCGTTGACGACCTGCGCCAGGAGCAGGAGAAGGACGTTGTCGGCGACCAGGTAGAGGGGCGTCGTCAGGATCGTCCCGGCGCTCACCGCGATGAGGCTGCGGCGCAGGCCAAAGCGGGCCGTCCACTCGCCGATCTGCGCGGCGAAGAGTGCAGGCACGACGAAGCGGGCGGCCAGCACCACACCTATGAGGGTCACCGAGATACCCAGGTCGCCCGCAAAGCGGGGCAGGACGGGAAAAAGCACGCTCTGCTGGTAGAAGCAGCCGAACGCCAGCAGGTAGATGAGCAGCTGGATGCGCCAGGGGGTGCGGGTCATGGGGTGGGTTTCCTCTGCCTCATCCTGGTGTTGCCACCCCTTTGAGGCGCGGGTCCATAGCGTCGCGCAGGCCGTCGCCCAGCAGGTTCAGACCAAGAACGGTGATGCTGATGATGAGCCCTCCCAGCGTGGCGATCCAGGGCGCGCTCGTGA
>CALKAI010000046.1 GCA_937983275.1 uncultured Trueperaceae bacterium
TCCCGCTGGAGCGCGGCAGGCGTCTGCACCTGCACGCGGAAGAGCAGCTTGGCGACGTTGAGCCGGATGTTCGACTTCATCTCCTCGAAGAGGTTGAACGCCTCGAAGGCGTACTCCTGCAGCGGGTTGCGCTGGCCGTAGCCGCGCAGGCCAATGCCCTGGCGCAGCACGTCCATGTTGTGGAGCTGCTCCTTCCAGTGCTGGTCGACAACCTGGAGGACGATGAAGCGCTCCAGCTCGCGCAGCAGGGGTGCGCCCAGCTCCTCCTCGCGTGCTTTGTAGGCCGCCTCGAGCTCGGGGACAATCTTCTGGGTCGCCTCGTCCGGTTCCAGCGTGCGGAGCGATTCGAAGTCGAACTCCTCGAGGGCGGGAACCGCTTCGAGCACGCCGGCCCGCAGCTTGCCGATATCCTTCTCCTCGGGTTCCAGCTCCGGGTTGAGGTAGTTCTGCACCTGCGAGTCGACGTACTCGGCGATCATGTCCTGAACGTCCTCGGAGATGTCGTTGCCCAGCAGGATCTCACGGCGCTGCTGGTAGATGACCTCGCGCTGGCGGCTCATCACGTTGTCGTACTCGAGCAGCTGCTTGCGGATGCCGAAGTTGCGGTCCTCGACCCGCTTCTGGGCCCGCTCAATGGCGCCGGTGACCATCTTCGCCTCGATGGGCTGCTCGTCGTCCATGCCCAGGCGGTCCATCATGCCCAGTACCCGCTCGGAGGCGAAGATGCGCATGAGGTCGTCCTCGAAGGAGACGTAGAAGCGGCTGGAGCCGGGGTCGCCCTGGCGGCCGGCACGGCCGCGCAGCTGGTTGTCGATGCGCCGCGACTCGTGCCGCTCGGTGCCGATGATGTGCAGCCCGCCGGCCTCGACCACCTTCTCGTGATCCTTTGCAGCCTCATCCCGCAGCCTCTCGAGCTTGCCGAGAACATCCGCGGGCAGGTCTTCGATGCGCGCGGCGATCTCCTTCGCATCGTCCATCTTGTTCAGCATCACCGACTTGATGAGCAGCTCGGCGTCGCTGGTGTAGCGCTCCAATCCCTCGCGTTCGAGGAGCTTGCGGGCGAGCATCTCGGGGTTGCCACCCAGGACGATGTCGGTACCGCGGCCGGCCATGTTCGTCGAAATGGTGACGGCGCCGCTGCGGCCGGCCTGGGCGATTATCTCTGCCTCCTGGTTGTGGTGCTTCGCGTTGAGGACCTGGTGCTCGATCCCGCGCCTCTTGAGCATGCGCGAGAGGCGTTCCGAAGCGTCGATGGTCACGGTACCGACGAGGATGGGCCGGCCCGTCTGGTGGACCTCGACGATCTCCTCGACCACCGCGTTGTACTTTCCGTCGAGCGTGCGGTAGATGACGTCGTCGTGATCCTGGCGCACCACCGGCTTGTTCGTGGGGATGACGAGGACGTCGGAGCGGTAGATCTCCTGGAACTCCTTCTCCTCGGTCTTGGCGGTACCGGTCATCCCGGCGATCTTGTCGTAGAGCTTGAAGAAGTTCTGGTAGGTGACCGTCGCGAGCGTCTGGTTCTCGCGTTCGATCTTCACGCCCTCCTTCGCCTCGATGGCCTGGTGGAGGCCCTCACCGAAGCGGCGGCCGGGCATGAGGCGGCCGGTGAACTCGTCGACGATGACGATCTGGCCTTCCTCATCCTTCACGTACTGCTTGTCGAGGTGGTAGTGCTCCTTGGCGCGCAGCGCCTGGCGCAGCATGTGACCGAACTCCATGTTCTGGGTGCCGAAGATGTCTTCGACGCCCAGCTCCTTCTCGGCCTTGTCGATGCCCTGCTCCGTGAGGTGCACATCCTTGGTCTTCTCGTCGATGGTGTAGTCGCCGGTGGGCTTGGCGTTCTCCTCCTCGGGAGTCTCGCCGCGCTCCATCTTCCGGGCGATCGCGGCCATCGTGAAGTACTTGTCCGTCGCGACTTCGGCGGGCCCCGAGATGATCAGCGGCGTGCGCGCCTCGTCGATGAGGATCGAGTCGACCTCGTCGATGATGGCGTAGTGGAGCGGAGTCTCCTCGCGCAGCACCAGCTGGTCGGGCCGGAACGCCATGTTGTCGCGCAGGTAGTCGAAACCCAGCTCACTGTTCGTGATGTAGGTGATGTCCTTGCGGTAGGCCTCGCGGCGCTCCTCGGGAGTGCTGGTGTTCTCGATTACACCCACCGTCAGGCCCAGACCGCGGTAGACCGGCCCCATCCACTCGGAGCCGGTACGGGCCAGGTAGTCGTTCGTGGTGACCAGGTGGGTGCCCTTGCCGGTCAGCGCGTTCAGGGCGAGGGCCAGCGTGGCGACAAGCGTCTTGCCCTCACCGGTCTTCATCTCGGCAATACGGCCGTAGTGCAGGGCAGCGCCGCCCACGAGCTGCACGTCGTAATGCCTGAGACCCAGATTGCGCTTGGCCGATTCGCGGACCATCGCGAACGCCTCGGGCAGCAGCTTCTCCAGTGACTCGCCGCCCTCCAGGTGACGTTCCTTCAGTGCGGCGAAGGCGGCCGGCAGGTCGTCCAGCGCCTCCATCTGCGCTTCAAGCCCGTTGACGGAGGAAACGACTTCGCGCTCCAGCCGCTTGACCTCGCGTTCGTTGTTGTCGAACAGCTTCTGAAATATTCCGACCATCAAATGCCTTTCCAGTTATCGCCAGGGTTGACAGTTAGTGCCGGGCTGGTTCAGCCGTGGGCGGCCGCTGGCAGGTGGGAATCATCATGAAAGTCCCTGCGCGACCGTCGCCAACAGGCGATTCGAACGCAAAATCCCGGGTGCTTCTACATCCCGTCACTCTATCACGCGCCGTGAAACGGCCCCGTTGCCCTCCCTGCCCTATTTTCCGGCCGTGTCCTCACGGTTTTCCGGCGGCAAATCGCTGGCCTCGATGAGCGTGAGCGAGTTCGATCCGTAACGCTTGACCCGGGAGGGATGGGGCAGGTCAAGCTGCAGGCTGCTGGGGTGCTGGAAGACGTAGAGGCCTCCGGGCACTGCCGGCCGGGCGGCGAGGATGGCCGTGAAGAGGGGCTGGAGGTCGAGCGGGTAGGGCGGAGCGGCACACACGACATCGAAGCCGCCCCGCTCCTCCACGAAACGGAGTGCGTCTCCCGTGACTATCTCGACGTGGAGGTCAAGGCTGCGGGCATTCCTGGCGATCACGGCGGTGGCCTGCCGGCTCAGGTCGACACAGGTTGCCTGCCAGCCACGGCTGGCGGCCTCGAGTCCCATGGCGCCGGAGCCGCTGAAGAGGTCGAGAAATGTTCCCTCGCGGAAGGCAAGGATATTGAAGAGCGCTTCGCGCAGGCGGCTGGGCGACGGTCGGGTGCCCCGTTTCGGCGTCTCCAGGGCCCGCCCCCTGGCGCTTCCTCCGTGAATCCGTGGCCGTGACATCGCGCCCATTCTAGTGCGTATAATCGACCACCGTGAACCTGCTGATCCGTTGGCTCCTCAATGCGGTTGCCCTCTACGTGGTTACGGAGCTGCGCTGGGGCGCACACTTCCCGGATCCGAACCTGGGCACGATCCTCGTCACGGCCCTGGTGCTGGGCCTGGTCAATCTGGTCGTGCGACCGGTGATGATCCTGCTCACGCTGCCCTTCACGGTGGCCACGTTTGGCCTGTTCCTGCTCCTCGTCAACGCCCTCGCGCTGGGCATCGTCGCGGCACTGACCCCGCTGGAACTGCACGGCTTCTGGGGAGCGGTCCTCGCCAGCCTGATCCTCACCCTGCTGAACTGGATAATGGCCCGCCTGCTGAGGAGCGCGCGCTGACCTCAGTTCAGGTCGGGCAGGTACTTCTTCCAGATCTCGTCGATGTTCGGCAGCAGGCCGTACGCTGCAGTGAACATGAACCTCGGTGCGCGCGGCCTCGTGGCAAGCACCATCCGGGCCTGTTCGGGCGTGCGGTCCCGCTTCTTCGCGTTGCAGCGGCGGCAGCAGGCGACGACGTTCTCCCAGGTGGTCGGGCCACCCTTACTGCGCGGTATCACGTGGTCGAGAGTCAGGTCGTTGGCGCGCTCGCCACAGTATTGGCAACGGTGATCGTCACGCCGGAAGACGTTCTTGCGATTGAATGCGACCTTTTGCCGGTAGGGCCTGCGGACGTAGTGGCGCAGCCTGATCACGCTGGGAACGGGGAAGACCGAACTGGGTGAGCGCAGCACCTTGTCGCTGTCCTCGACCCGCTCGGCAACCTCGTGCATTAGCAGGGACACTGCCCGTTTCACCGAGCAGACATGGAGGGGTTCGTAGGAAGCGTTGAGGATGAGGACGCGGGCAGCAGTGGGGTTCGCGACGGGCACTTGGAGATCGAGCGTCTCGTCATCCCCGTAAAGGATGTCTCTGGTTCTGTTTTCCAGGTGCTTGCTGGCGGCGCCTACCTCCTTGGACGTGGAAAGTATAACAGGAGCCCGGCTGGCGCCTGCGACTCCTGCGTATACAGCCGCCGGCGGCGCGGGAACTGTAGCGCAAAGCGTGATTTACAGGTGGTAGGGCTCCCCCGGACTGCAGGCGCAGGCGTGGGACGCCGCCGGCCCGGGTGTCAGCGCTCCTCGAGGGCAAGCTGTACGAGCGTGCGGACGAGTTCGGGGTACCCGATGCCAACGTGCTCCCACAGCTTCGGGTACATGGAGGTCTGCGTAAAGCCTGGCATGGTGTTGATCTCGTTGAGAACGACCCGGCCCTCATCCTCCAGGTAGAAGAAGTCCACGCGGGCCAGCCCGGCTGCGTCGACAGCAAGGAAGGCCTTGCGGGCCAGCCGCCTGCACTCCTGGGCCACCTCGTCGGGTATGGGTGCCGGGATGAGCAGTTCGCTGTGGCCGGCGGTGTACTTCGTCTCGTAGTCGTAGAAGTCCGAGTCGTAACGGATCTCGCCCACCGGGCTCACCTGCGGGTCGTCGTTGCCCAGCACCGCCGCCTCGATCTCGCGTGCCCCCACCAGGCCCTGTTCGACGATGACGCGCCGGTCGAAGCGGAAGGCCAGGTCGATGGCGGCCGCAAGCCGGGTGACGTCGCTGACCTTCGAGATCCCCACGCTGGAGCCCAGGTTAGCCGGCTTGACGAACAGCGGCAGCTTCCAGGAGCTCAGCTCGTCCAGGATGCGGTCACGGCCGGCGGCCCAGGCCCGGCGGTTTATGCCCCGGTACTCCACCTGGGGCAGGCCGGCCGCGGCGAAGACTCCCTTCATCATCAGCTTGTCCATGCCGACTGCGCTCGCCAGCACGCCCGAGCCTACGAAGGGGAGGTTCATGAGTCGCAGCAGCCCCTGTACGGTCCCGTCCTCGCCGTTGGGGCCGTGCAGCAGCGGGAAGACCACGTCGAACCCGGCTGAACCGTTGGCGCCCAGCTGCGCCAGGCTGCCGCTGCCGCTGCCCGCAGGCGCCGTTCCGCTCTGCAGGGCCTTGCCCGAATCCCCCGGCGAGAGGAGTTTGCCGGCCCGGTCGATGACCAGCGGCGTGACGTTTGCATGATTGGCGAGGGCGTTGATGACCGATCTGGCAGAGGAGATCGACACCTCATGCTCATCCGAAGCCCCGCCACACAGCAGGAGGACGTTAGGTTTCGTCACGCTGCTCCTTTCCACCACGGCGCAGTGACCATGTGTAACTTACACATTCTACACACAACAGAAGGCCGGCCTTCAAGCGTTCAGCCGCCCGAAGCCTTCCACTCCGGCGGGCGCTTCTCCAGGAAGGCGCGCACCCCCTCACGCATGTCCCCGGTCGTGCGGGCCGCGGCATTCGCTCGCGCGGCCCGATCCAGGGCATCGTCCAGCGGCAGTCCCCAGATATCGATCAGCAGCTCCTTGGTGCGGGCAAGGGACTCCGGGGAGTTGGCAGCGAGGGCTTCCGCTCTTACCAGCGCCCGCGGCAGCACCGAGCGGGGATCGACAACCTCGTTCACCAGGCCCATCTCCAGGGCCTCGCCGGCGCTCAGCAGGCGCGCCTCCAGCAGCAGCTCGCGGGCCCGCCGCTCGCCCACGCTGCGGGTAAGGAAAACGCCTACCAGCGCTGCGACGAAGCCGATGCGGGACTCCGTGTAGCCGATCCTGGCCTCGCTGCTCATTACGGCCAGGTCGCACACGGAGACCAGGCCGGCCCCGCCGGCCACCGCGTGCCCGTTGACCGCCGCAACTACCGGCTTGGGGAAGGTGTAGATGGTCCGGAAAAGCCTGGCGAGTGCCGCCGAGTCCTCCAGATGCTGTGCCTCCGATCTTGCCAGCAGGCCCTCTAGTTCGCCCAGGTCCATTCCGGAGCAGAAGCTGCTGCCGGTACCTGTAAGCACGACCGCGCGTACCTGCGGGTCGTCGCGCAGCCGCTCCAGTTCGGCCTGCAACGCGTCGCGCAGCGAGCTGCTCAGGGCGTTGCGCACCTCCGGACGGTTGAGCCGCAGCAGCGCGACCTGACCCCTGTCTTCACGTTCGATCTGTGGCATACCCGATGCTACTTCAGTCGTGGCCGGCCCCTGCACGCCTGGCCCTGCGCGCCACCGGCCGCGGCAGCCACCAGTTCCACCTGCCCGCGATGAACATCATCGCCGGCACGAGTGCGAGCCGCACGAGCGTGGCGTCGAGAAGGACGGCGAGGGCCAGCCCCAGGCCCAGCGTCTTGATGAGCACGACGTTCGAGAAGATGAAGGAGGAGAAGACCACGATCATCACGGCAGCGGCCGAGGTTATTACACTCCCCGTCGAAGTGATCGCCGCCTTCACTGCATCGGCGTCCGAGAGGCCGTCCCGGTGGGCCTCGTGAATGCGGGCCACCAGGAACACCTCGTAATCCATCGACAGGCCAAAGACGATGGCGAACAGGAAGAGCGGGGCGCTCGTGTCGATATACCCCAGTCCTCCGGGGACGCCAAACAGCGAACCCAGTACGCCAGCCTGGAATATCAGCGTGATGATTCCGTAGGCCGCCGTGACCGTGAGGGTGTTCAGCAGTATCGACTTGAGCGGGATGAGGATGGAGCGGAAGGCTAAGCCCAGGACGATGAGGATCCCCAGGTAAACGAGCCCGACGGCGAGGGGGAAGGAGTCGTAGAGGTAGTTGGCCCACTCTGCCTCGAACAGCAGGGTCCCGCCGGCCAGTACGGTCACACCAAGGCCGCGTGCCACATCGGCGATCTCCGAACGCAGCTCGGCAACCTGCCCGGGCACGAGATTGCCTAGCGGCAGCAGGGTTACCAGGGCGTAGCGGCCGCTCTCGCTGACAGTCGCGCTCACCAGTTCGCCCAGCTCGCTGTTCAGCGCGCTCTCCTGGGTGGCGTAATACTGGTAGAGGAAGAGCGGCGGCACCCCGGTGCTGCTGCTCATTGCCGAGACTGCCTCGCCAACCGACGGCAGCTCCTGGGCCGTCCGGGTGAATTGCGACAGGCGCCTCTGGTTAGAGACGTTATAGAAGCCCTCGTCGCCGAAGTCGACGATGAGTTCGACCGGCTTTATGAGCCCCTCCAGGCCAAGCCCCTCGAGTGCCTCCACCACCTGCCGGCTGTCGGTCGATGCATTCAGCCCCCTCGCGCCCGGATCGGCAACCTGCATGCCTGTGGCGGGAGCGCTGAGCAGCAGCAGCACCAGTACGCCACCCGTCGCCCAGGCCCAGGGCCTCGCCAGGACCGTCTGCGCACGCCTGCGCCAGAAGGTGCGACTGCGCATGCCCGGCTTTCGCCTCGTGATCTTGCCCAGGTTCACCCGCTCCCCCAGCAGCGCCAGCAGGGCTGGCAGGACAGTGGTGTTGACGAGCACGCTGATAACGAGCACCAGCATGGTGGAGACCCCGATCGAGCGGATGAATGGCAGCGGCGGGATGAGCAGCGAGGCCAGGGCGATGAGCACCGTCAGGCCGCTGAACGTGACCGCCTTCCCGGCGGTCCGTGAGGTCACGTAGGCCGCCCGCTCGGGGCTTAACCCGTTGCGCAGCTCCTCGCGGAAGCGGTTGACCATCAGGAGCGCGTAATCGATCCCGGTGGCCAGGCCAAGCATCGTGACGACCGTCTGGGCGAACACGGCGAAGCTCATGAACTGGCCCAGCAGGAAGAGCAGGGCAAACGACAGGATTATCGAGACCACCGCCATGAGCAGCGGCAGGGCCGATGCCATCAGGGCGCCGAAGGCCACCGCCAGGACCAGCAGGGAGAGGGGCAACCCGTAGACCTCTGCCCTCGTTGCATCGCTTACGCTGATCGCCTCGAGCTCCTGGCCGGTAGCGGGACCGCCGGCCAGCCAGAAGTTGAGCTCGGGCGCCTGCTTGACGGCTGTGCGCATGGCGGCCGCCAGCTGCTGGTTGTGGCGCCGGTCTTCGCTCGAGATCGTGATCAGGGAGACGGTCATGTGGCCGTCCTCGCCCACCAGGTCGTAACTGCCGGAGTTGCGGTGGTCGACTACCGTACCCACGCCGGAAATGCCCTGCAGGGCATCGACCGCGCGCTGGTAGGGAAGGTCGAAGCCCGGCTCGCCCACCCTGTGCTCCTCGCTGCGGGTGAGGAGGATGACGTTCTGCCCGTCTCCGCGATTGAACTCCGACTCCAGCAGCCTCTGAACCTGCGACGGAACACTTTCGGCCGGAATCGATGGCTGGGCGTCGAGGACCTCTCCGACACGGAGCGCGTAGGGGACCGCGAGCACCACCAGTGCTGCCCAGATGGACAGAATCAGGCGCGGGCGGGTACTAAGCAGCTTGGCAAGACGGGCGTGCACCGTACCAACCTACCCGTAGGGAAGCCGAGGCATATGAGAAGCTCTATGATCAGACACCGACGAACCGCTCGATCTCTTCGCGCGCGCCGGGTTCCGAAGCCGTCACGGACCCCGCCCAGCGACCATCGCGCAGGAACAGGATCCGGTTGGCAGTGAGCGCGGCCTTCAGGTCGTGGGTGACCATCACGACCGTCCAGCCCTGCTCATCCACGCCGCTGCGCAGCAGGTCGAGGACCTCCTGGCCCGTTTCGCTGTCCAGATTGCCGGTGGGCTCGTCGGCGAGGATCACGACCGGATCGTTGATGAGCGCCCGCGCTATGGCTACGCGTTGCCGCTGGCCACCGGAAAGCTGCTTGGGCCGGTGCTGCAGCCGGTTGCTGAGGCCCAGCCGCGCCGCCAGCCTGTCCAGCCGCTCCCTGGCACCCTCCCGGTTGCCCGCCACCTCGGCAGGCAGCAGGATGTTCTCCAGCGCCGTCAGGTTGGGTATCAGTTCGAAGGTCTGGAACACGAAGCCCAGCTGCTCGCGACGCATGCGCGTCAGCTCGTCATCGTCTAGGCCTGAGGCCGAGACACCCCCGACGATCACCTCACCCGAATCGGGCACCTCGAGGAGGCCCAGCAGGTGCAGGAGCGTGCTCTTGCCGGACCCGGAGGCGCCCATTACGCTGACGAACTCGCCCGGTTCGACGGCGATATCGACCGAGTCGAGAGCCACCACCGTCTGTTCGCCCAGCCTGAACCTCTTGTTCAGATTACGGCCCTCGATCGCGTAGGTTTTCTGTGCACACATAAGACTGATCTACTCCGAATTGCCGAGTGCCAGCACGGGAGGCAGGGAGGCCGCACGTCTGGCGGGAAAGTAGGACGCTGCCAGGCCAATGATGGGCGAGGCGAGGAAGGCGATGAGAATCAGGCCCCACGGGTAGTGTGGCGAGATGGCGAAGCCTGTGATGGCTGCGGCGCCCGCCGTGATCACGTGGGCAAGCAGCAGGCCGGCTAGCACGCCCAGTACCGTTCCGACCAGCAG
The DNA here is from genome assembly GCA_937983275.1 of uncultured Trueperaceae bacterium. Taxonomy (GTDB): domain Bacteria; phylum Deinococcota; class Deinococci; order Deinococcales; family Trueperaceae; genus CALKAI01. The sequence goes on from CALKAI010000046.1 coordinate 9,694, forward strand.
GATAACCGAGCCCTCGGCGGTGATGACCCTGGCGACACCCGCGCGGGTAAGGCCAAAGGCGCGCAGGACGGCCAGCTCATACTTGCGGCCCGACAGGTTCATGCCCAGGGTATTGGCTACCCCCAGGGCGGCGATGAACACCGCCAGCGCGAGCAGGGCGTTGGTCGTCACGAAGGTGCGCTGGGTCAGCTCCAGGATCGACGCCCGGTAGTCCTGATTGAGAGTTACATCCAGGTAGAGGTCGGGGAAGGCGGCCAGCAGGTCTTCGCGCGCCTGCGCCGGATCGACCCCCTCTTCGACCAGCATCACGAACAGGTCAGGTGATCCCCCGCCGAACAGCTCCATGTCGTTGATCGACGCCACCGCGGCCTCCCCGCCGCCGGTAAAGTCGACGATCACACCGCCCACGGGGAACTCCCGGAAACCCTCGCTGGTGCGCAAGGAGACCGTTTCGCCCTGGTTGACGTTGAACCTGTCGTGGATCGTGTTGGCGACGAGGACGTTCCCGCCCTCGAGCAGTGCCCGGTAGCCGCTCTCGTCGTCTCCCTGACCGGGGATGTACTGGAAGCGGCCAAAACCGGCCCCGGGCTCGAAGCGCGCCGGATCCACCAGCACCAGGGCGATGCTGCGCTGCCTGAACTCGCCTTCCGGATCGAACCGCACCACGCGCAAGCCCGCTCCCGAGGCAACGCGTATCCCGGGAACGGCAGCCGTCACCTGCTCCTCGAAGTCGGCGGGGAAGTGGACGGGGGAGGTCACGAACAGGTCTCCCAGGATCGTGGTGTCCACCCACTCCTCGATCGCCTGGTTGATGCCCGCCACCATCGCGCCCACGCCTATGGTGAGCCCCAGGCCCACCACGACGGACCCGATCGCCACGCCGTTGCGGGGTGCGTTCCGCTCCGCGAACGAGGCGCCCAGCCGGCCGGCCGGGCCAAAGACGCGTACCAGGAGTCCGCGCAGCAGGCCCAGGACCGGCTTCAGCAGCCCCGGTGTCGCCAGGGTTATGCCGAAGAAGAGCAGGCACATCGCCAGCGCGGCACCCAGCAGCGCCAGACTGCCCTCCCAGGGGAGCAGTGCCACTACCACACCCGTGGCGACGGCCCCCCAGCCGAGCAGCACCGCTCCCCGCCTGGGTTCGAACTCGTCGGACCGCCGCAGTGCGGTAAGCGGTGGTGTTTGCGACGCTGCCCGCGCGGGGAGGTAACCGGCCAGCATGGCCACGCCCACACCTGTCAGTGCGGCGGGCAGCACGCTCTGCAGCGGGAACACGAGCGTCCTGAACTCGATCCCCAACACCAGGGCGTTGAGCCTCGTGATTACGTAGGCGAGCAGCACACCCAGGAGGAGTCCCGCGATCACGCCCAGCAGGCTCACCACCGCGGCCTCGTAGAGCGCTATGCGCTGCACCTGGCCGCGCGTCAGGCACAGCGTGCGCAGCAGGGCATACTCCCTCTTGCGCTCCACGACCGCCGCCATGAAGGTGTTGTAGGCCATGAAGCCGCCCAGCGCCATAAGGGTGATCGCAAGGATCGTCAGGCCCGCCTGAATCGTGTCCACTACCCCGGTGGCGATATTGCCGGCACCGGCCGGGTGAGTGACGGTGTAGTCGACCCCCAGCTGGTTGGCCAGCCGGTCCTGTACCTGAGCCGTCGGCTGGCGGCCGGTGAGCTGAAGTTCTATGTGGCTGGCCCGGCCCGGGAGCCTGAGCAGCTCCTGGAGGTCGGGCAAGGGAACGACCGCCACGCGTCCGCCGTTCGTAGATGCGAAGGCGTATCCGTCGTCGAGCAGCCCCGTTATCTGCAGCTCGAACGAACCGAGCTGGCCCACGAAGGTAACCGTGTCACCAACCTCGATTCCGCGGCCGCGCGCGAAGTCGCCGCCTATCGCCGCGCCGTAGCTGCCGGGCTGCGGGAGCGCACCCTCGCTGATGCGCACCGGCGGGTTCGCGGCCTCGTCGAGGCGGCGACCGGATATCTGGAAGCCGGAGTCGACTCCGGGGATGATGGAACTCTCATGCTCCTGGACTTCCCGCTCCGGTTCGGCCCGCGTGTTCAGCACGGGCACCGCTTGGGCGATGTCGGGATCGCCCTCCAGGCGTCCCAGGATGTCTTCGATGTCCAGGACTGCCCGCCCCTCGAGGCCCGGCGCGATCAGCAGGTCGGCGCCGCCCGAGGCGGCAGAGAGGGTACTGGCAACGTTCGCTTCCACGTTGTCGCCGATGGAGAGCGTGGCCAGTACCGCCGCGATGCCTATGGCTACACCTACGACCGTAGCAGCGGTGCGCCACGGGTGGCGCAGCAGGTTACGTACGGCTAGCCGCAAGAGCATCGGCACCCGACCAGTCTATTACGCAATGCCCCGGTTACTCGACGGACCGCTTGTCCACACGCCTGGCGCCCAGAAGCACGAGACCGCCAACCACGGGACCTATCAGGAGGTAGATGTAGTGCTGGAAGATGCGCCACAGGAGGATCGACATGGAGAGCGAGCTGGAGCTCACGTGGCCCCGCAACGCCAGGCTCATCACGCCCTCCTGGTAGCCACTGGCGCCCGGGGTGGGCACGAGGAACGCGAACGCATGGAATACCACTTGGCTGGCGTAGACGACCACGTGGTTGGCCGACTGCGCCAGCGCGAGTACGACCAGGTTGAGGACCAGGAAGTAGGGCACCCGGGCCAGTGCCGAGAGCACGTGGAAGCCCAGGTGCCAGTGCCAGGGCCGGGCAGAGTAAACCGCCCCCGCCACCTGCAGATCTGCAAGAAACGAGTCGATCTTCGGCTTGAAGCGGCGCAGCAGGGGGAGGCTCGACAGCTTCCCGACGAGACGGATTGCAACGGGCAACCGGAACACCAGCAGGTAGCTGAGCCCGATTGCCAGGAGCGAGAGGACCGTTACCAGCAGCCCCGCCTGCGCGAACGGCAGTGTCACGCCCGCCGCCTTGAGCACGAAGAAGGAGGTTGGCACCGCCCAGGCGAAGAACGCGAGGTCGCCAACCATGCACATGACTGCAACCGCCAGGGCCTGGTCGAACGAGAGGCCAAAGCGGTGGAGGATGAGGGTTATGCCGATCGAGTTGCCGCCGCCGGCCGGCGTCGCGGCCGCGCTGAAGCTGCCCATCACGTGCGTCTGGATCCCCTCCAGGAGGTTTGTACTGCGCCGCGACTGGCGGGTGAGGTAGTTGATCCGCAGGCCGGCCAGCAGCCAGCCGGCCAGGATGACCGCAACGATGAGGGACAGGGACCTGACGGTGAGGGTGTCGACAGCGCGGATCGCATCGCGGCTGAAGTCGTCGGGGGCGATCAGGTAGAGCGCCAGCACGCCCAGAAGCAGGGACACCACTACTGCCAGCAGCAGCCTCTTCACGCCCGATGCAGCGAGCCTACTCCCTCGCCGCAAACCTCCCTTGCCGGTGTTCTCTCCTGGGCGTAATGGCTTATGTAGCGGGCGATCCTTTCAGCCATTCCCGGGAAGTCCAGCGCGGCCGTCTTCGCCTTTATCTCGTCCAGCCGCTCGGGGTTCGCCCGCAGTTCGGCCACCACGCCGGGCAGCTGCTCTACGGGCGTGTACCCGCCCAGGTCGTTGCGCTCGAGCATGGCCAGCAGCTTGTTCTCGGCCATGCCGAAGGTGTTGGGAGCGAAGAGGGGCCTGCCGACGGCGAGAGTCTCGTAGACGGTTGCCGGGCCCGTCTTGCCCACGACGACATCGGCGGCGGCCAGGTAGGTGGCGACGTCGTTCACGAAGCCCACCACCCGCAGGTTGGGCCGCTCGCGGGCGAGCTGCTCCAGCTGCTCCTTAAGACGCTCGTTGCGGCCGGCGATCACCAGCACGACGTTCTCCGGGTCGTCGGTGAGGATCTTCGCGATTTCGAGCGACTCGCCGCCCACGCCCTCGCCTCCGAGGGAGACGAGGCACACGAAGCCGGGCGGCAGCTGCAACTCCTCGCGCGCGGCGCTCTTGCTGGGCGGGTTGAGGAACTGCTCGCGGACCGGGTAGCCGACCACGTCTACCCGGTCCGCAGGAAGGCCAAAGCGGATGAGCAGGTCGCGGGAGACGTGCGAGGCGACGATGAAACGCTCGGCCTGCGGGTCGGCCCACAATGCATTGGCGTTCATTGTCGAGGTCTCGAAGTTCAGGACCGGCACGCGCAGCCCAAACTCCCGCTGCGCAAGCGTCATTGCGACGGTAAGCCAGCCATGGTTGGCGACCACGAGGGCGGGATCCTGCTCGTTCAGCACCTGAGCGGCCTTGCGCGCAAACGAGCGCAGCAGGGCCCTGTGAAAACCGATGCTGCCTGCCGGAAAGGCATCGAGCAGGCGCTGCCCCCACACGATCGTCCAGGGGTTCTCCAGCGCCCGGCGCCAGCCGGCCTTGTGCCGCCTGTCCAGCCGCTCGAAGCCGTACTCGGGCATCGGCTCGAACACCTTCGGTTCGAACCGGTTCCCCTCGTGCCGGGTCACGGCCTGCGCCATCGCGGTTGCCGTGCTCACGTGCGACCCGCCGGCTGCGATGGTGGTGAACAGGATGGAGTCGAGCGCCTGGCTCGACCCTTCACCGGATGCGGCTGTAGTAATCACCTGACTCATGCTTTCCTTCTCACTTTCCACCCCGACGGATCGACTGTCCGTCTACTGTCACTCACTGTCCCGCAGCCAGCGGCTCAGCTGCACATCGTTGCGCAGCGACCATGCCAGCCCTTCGCGCCAGCCGTAGGCGGGCCTGTACCCCAGCTCCTCGCGGGCGTGGCTTATGTCGAAGTGAACGTCCCTGGCCATGAGGCGGCCCTGGTAAGCGGTTAGCGGCGGCTGGCTGTCGGTGGCGAAGAACCTGAAGAGGCCCTCGACACCGGCACCCGCTCCACGCGCAAGCCAATCGGGCAGAGAATAACCCACCGCGCCCCCCACCAGCCCCGCAAGCTCGCCCAGCACCTCGCGCCAGGTGGGTGCCCCCTCGTCGGCGATGACGTAGCTGCGCCCGGCAATCCCCGGAGTAAGCGCGGCAAGCTCGATCCCCGCTACCAGGTTGAGGACGAACGCAGTGTTCAGGACGGCTTTGCCGCCGTTGACCAGCGGCAGTCTTCCGGTCCGCAACGCAGCGACCACCCGCGCGAGCTGCGGGTCCCTGCTGCCGAACGGCCACAGCCCCGGGCGAACGATGACGGCCTCGCCTGGGTAGCTCTCCACGAGTTGCTCTGCCCCGATCTTGGAGAGGGCGTAGGCCGGTGAGGTCGCGTCACGCGGCGTGGTGCGCGGTGAGGCGTTCACGAAGCCGTTGTAGCGGTGTACGGCCACGGAGGAGATGAGCACGAAGCGGGGGCGTTCGCCCGCCTGGGCCTCCTCGAGCAGGTTCGCCGTACCCTCCACGTTGGTGCGCAGGAAGGGCGCGAGGGGCCCCCAGTCGCGGGCCAGGGCAGCGGCGTGCACGACGACGTCCACGCCCTCCGTGACGCCCTGCAGCTGTTCGCCGTCGGCGATGTCCCCCCGGACGATCTCCAGGCGGTCGCTCTCCAGGACGGCGTTCAGGTTGCCCAGGTCGCCCCAGGGGGAGACCAGGCCCCGCACCCGGTGCCCCTGACGCAACAGATGCTCGACAAGGTGGCTGCCTATGAAGCCGTGCGCTCCCGTGACGAGGAAAGTGTGTGCGTTCATGGGCCGCCGAATGCCAGGTGTCCCGACTGCAACAGCGAAAAGAAGTCGGTTGACACGCCCAGCGCCAGGTGGATCAGGAACACGTAGAGGACCGACCGGGTGCGCCAGGCGATGACCCCGAAGAGGAGGCCGGCGGGGACGGCGGCGATCGTCTCGGCCAGCGGCTTGCCCAGGTGCAGCAGGGCCGAAGCGACGGTCTGGAGCCAGAGCGCGCCCCTCCAGCCCATGCTGGGGGCAAGCCCGCGCAGCAGCAGGCCGCGGTAGAAGAACTCGTAGGCGAGGTAGTAGAGGGCGTAGATCGCGCTCCAGGAGAGGAACGCCAGCCAGCTGCCACCGGCCCAGGCGCCCGCCCAGGGGTAGGTGAAGCGGATGCCGCTGTCGAAGCTGCCCAGAAATCCGATGAGCACGGCTGCGGGGATGCCGAGGAGCAGGGCCTGCCGCCCCAGGCGGCGGTCACCTGCGCTGAGGCCCAGGCTGCGCCCGTCGAGCTCCAGGGGCCTGGCCAGCAGCAGCGGTATGAGGAAGAGCAGCAGGAGCGCCCACAGTACGGAGCGCAGGCCGGTAAGCGGATCGCGTGGCGTGCCGGGCAGGGGAGCCCCGAAGTACCAGTAGGCGATCTGCAGCAGCAGCGAAAGCGCCAGAATGGCCCAGGTCACGTTCCGGGAGCTGAATATCGCACTGAAATCCCGGCGCAGCGCAGGCAACAGGTTCAGGCGTTCTTCCTGGTCGTCGTGCTCGTCGTGCTGGCCGTTCATACCGCTTTCTGGTAGAGCCTGTACCTCTTGTAGAGGGTGGCTCCGGATACCTCGATCCCCCTGTTCATCGCGGTGTTCGTTTCCAGCACCCAGGAGCACTCGCCCTCCACCCAGCCCAGTTCGCGGGCCCGGCGGGCCGTCTCGTCGATGAGCAGCAGTTCGAAGCCGCGGCCGCGGAACTCCGGCAGCACGCCCAGGATGGGCATGCGCCCGCGGTTCACGTACCGGCGGCGCTGCAGGAGGCAAAGAATGCCGAACGGCAGCAGCCGGCCGCCTATCCTGCTGAACACCTGGTTGATGTCTGGAATGGTCACGGAGAGCCCGGCCACCTCGCCGTCGACCTCCACGAAAAGCACCAGGTCGGGCTCGAGGATGAGCTTGAGTTCGCTGATGAGCGCGTCGAACTCGGCCTCCGTGTACTTGACGAAGCCCCAGTTCTTCTCCCACGCCTCGTTGTAGATGCGCTTGAGTATCGCCGCGTCACGCTCCAGATTCTTCATGTCCGCGCCGCGAATGGTTACGTCCGGGTGCCGGCGCTTGACCCGCTGGGCGAGGCGGGCCAGCCGTTCGCTGGTGCCTTCGCCGACATCGAACTCCCAGGCGTAGAGGTCCATGGCCTTCCCGTAGCCGGCCGCCTCGACGTACCTGGGGTACTCGGGCGGGTTTTGCGGCATCATCACGTACGGCCGGGTATCGAACGCCTCCAGCTGGAAGCCGGAGCCGTCGTTCATGGACGGGTTCGCGGGTCCGCGCACCAGGGTACGGCCCAGCTGCCGGGCCCTGTCCTCCACCGTGCGGAGCAGGATTCCTGCCACCTCCTCGTCGCACGCTTCGAAGAAGCCGAAGAAGAGGAGGTTGTCGCCGTGCGTTGCATTGTGGTTGTCGTCGTCGATTGCCGCGATCCGGCCCACCACCCGGTTCTCCCGCCAGGCCAGGTAGAGGTCCATTCGCGCGTGCTCAAAAAAGGGGTTCTTCCGCGGGTTGAACTTCTCCCATTCGCCTATCAGCAGCGGCGGGACCCAATTGGGGTCTCCCCGGTACAGCTGGTAGGGGAACTCGATGAAGCGGCGCAAGCTGCTGCGCCCCTCGACCCGTTCCACCGTCACGCGGCCCATGGCGACACTCGTCATTGCTACTCCCGCGCCGCCCCCGGCGATCCCCTGTCGATTGCAGAGCGAGGGCGCAGCCGCGGCAGCGGCCGCGCCGGCTGCACTACCCTAGCCGACCATGCCGAAGCGCCTGCCGACAGCCTCGAAGGCAGAGAGAAGGATGTCCAGCTGCTCATCGGTATGGTTCGCATTCACGCTCGTCCTGATTATCGATTGCCCCTGCGGCACACCCGGAGGCAGCGCCGGAGTGGTGAACACGCCCTCCTCCCAGAGTGCCTTCCAGAAAAGCATGGTGAGGTCGTCGGGGCCAATCAGGACGGGAACGATGGGCGTTTGTGAGCCCAGCGTATCGAAGCCCAGGGAGTTTATGCCGTCCCGCAACTTGCGCACGTTGCGCCACAACTGATCGCGCAGTCCCGGTTCGCTCTGGATGATGTCGAGGGCCTTGAGCGCTGCAGCCATCTGCATCGCGGGGAGCGCTGCCGTGAAGATGAATGGCCGCGCTACGTGCTTGATGTAGTTGATGACCTCGCGGTCGCCGGCGGCGAAGCCGCCTACGGAGCCGAACGCCTTGGAGAAGGTCCCGACGATGAGGTCGACCTCGTCCTCGAGTCCGTAGTACTCGGCCGTCCCCCGGCCCCCTTCGCCCAGGATGCCGGTGGCATGAGCGTCATCGACGATGACCCTGGCGTTGTACTTTCGGGCGACAGCGACGATCTCCGGCAGTTTTGCAATGTGACCGCTCATGGAGAACACCCCATCGGTGACGATGATGCGGCCGCCCGGCCTTTCGATGTCGCGCTGCAGGAGCCGCTCCAGCTGACCGATGTCGTTATGGTCGTACTTCCGCAGGGTGCCGAAGCCCAGGCGCGCGCCGTCGTACAGGCAGGCGTGATTCTCCCGGTCGAAGTAAAGGATGTCGTGCCTGCCGGAGAGCGCACTCAGGACGGACAGGGAGCCCAGGTAGCCTGCGCTGAACGTCAGGACCGACTCCTTGTTGAGGTACGTGGCGAGGTTCTCTTCCAGGGCCTCGTGAAGGCTCAGGGTGCCGGTCAGGAACCTCGAGCCGGTGCAACTCGTACCGAAGTCGTTGAGGGCGTCTCTGGCTGCACCCTTAAGGCGGGGGTCCTGGGTAAGTCCCAGGTAGTCGTTCGACCCGGTGATGACCATCTCCTGCCCATCGACGGTCACGGTGCCGCCATGCTGCGCGGCAATGGGCTTGAAGTACGGGTGCATTCCGGCGGCCTGCGCTTCGTCGGCCCGTTTGAATGCGTAGGCCTTGGCGAAGGCGTCCGCAGTCTCTTTCACCGGCATTTCCATAACGGCAGAGGATCTCGCGGCAACTCGTTGTTTCTCAGGGGTATTGCTAATTTCAGACAAAAGGGCCTCCGCGCAGTTAAAGCAAGGCGCAATGTAGCAGTCTAACACGCGACCTGCTGCATGACTTATTCTGAGCAGCACCATTTCTACGGGTCCAATGGCTGTGCACTGAATGTGACCGGCCCTTCCAGGGGCCAAACCTGTGCGGCAGTATAATCATTATGTGAACACTCAACCTGAAGGGGGTGAGGACGTGCAACTCACGTCCGGGGGAGTTCTCACCAGGCCGGCCAGCGTTTCGGACGCACCCCTGGTACACGCTCTCTACCATGGCACTCCCAAGTATTTCGACATCATCTCCATCCCGGTGCCGACGATTGCCGAGGTGGAGACCGACCTTGAAACTGCGATTCGCGATCACAGGCGGCACGTCGAACTGATCTTTGCCACACCCGACCTCTTCCTGCCCGGCTGGGAGATCGAAGACTTCCGGACCGGCAGGCAGGTTGTTGGCTACCTTGACTACAAGCTCGATTACCCTGAGGCCGGGGACGCGACCGTCAACCTCCTGCTGATACACAGCGCCGTCCAGAGCAACGGCATAGGCCGCCGTTGCGTCGAAGACCTGGAGGACCGCCTGCGTTCCCTCGGTGAGGTGAAACGGGTTCTCGCCAGCATCTTTGGCCAGAACACCAGGGCGCAACGGTTCTGGGAGCGGCTGGGGTACGAGTTCGCCATTGACGCCAAGCCGGTGCTTGACTGGTACGCTAAGGAGCTTCGCCCCGGCGGCGAGGGATTGAGCAGAAGCGTCGCGCCTGAGCACTCCCTGACCTAGGCCGTCCGCGGGCAGTAAACAGGAAGTGCGCCCATGGCGGCCGTCTGGCCCGGTACGTTATCCTGCGACTGTTGAGACAGGTGCGGTCGCCATTCTGTGCTGGCGCGCGTTTGCATGTCATCGGAGGCAATCAGTAATGATCAGTGTCACGGACCTACGCAACGGAACCAAGGTCGAGATGGACGGTGGGCTATGGGAGTGTCTGGAGTACCAGCACCAGAAGATTGGCCGCGGCGGCGCCAAGGTCGTAGCCAAGTTCCGGAACCTCGACAACGGCTCCATCGTTGAACGTACCTTCAACTCCGGTGAGAAGTTGCAGGACATCTTCATCGACTACAAGACGATGCAGTTCCTGTACGACGATGGGGATACCTACACCTTCATGGATCTAGAGACCTACGAGCAGCCCACCCTGTCGCGTGCGCAGATCGGCGACGCGGCAAAGTGGCTCAAGGAGAACCTCGAGGTGACCGTCGACTACTACGGCGACCGGCCCCTCAAGGTCACGCTCCCGAACATCATCGAGGTGAAGATCGTCGAAACCGATCCCGGCGTAAAGGGGGACACCGTGTCCGGTGGTTCCAAGCCGGCAAAGGTCGAGACAGGTGCCACCATCCATGTTCCCCTCTTCGTCGAGCCTGGCACCGTCGTACGGGTCGATACGCGCTCCGGCGAGTACCTGGGGCGTGTCTGATGGACGTCAAGGACATCCGCAGACTGCTGGACGCGCTCACCAAGAGCGATATCGATGAGTTCAGCCTGGAAACCTCCGATTACAAGCTGAGCATTCGCCGCGGGAGCGCCAGCCTTCCCGGCCAGCCGGCGGTGGTTGCGCAGCAGGCAACCCCGGCGCAGAGTGCTCCTGCAGCAGCGCCGGAGCCCGAGCCCGCCAGTGCGGAGGCGCCCGCGCCGGCCCCGGCGAACGAGCGCCTGGTCGAGGTCAACGCGCCCATCGTGGGTACCTTCTACGCCGCACCCTCACCAGACTCGGAGCCGTACGTGAAGGTAGGCGACCGGGTGGAGCGCGGCCAGGTCCTGTGCATCATCGAGGCGATGAAGCTCATGAATGAGATAGAGGCCGAGGTCTCGGGGACGATCGAAGAGATCCTCGTTCGCAACGAGGACCCGGTCGAGTACGGGCAGGTCCTCTTCCGGATCGACCCGAGCTGACAGGCCCAATGTTCAAGAAGATCCTCATCGCTAACAGGGGAGAGATAGCCTTGCGCATCCTCAGGGCCGCCCGCGAGCTGGGCGTCAAGACGGTGGTCGCCTACTCGGAGGTCGATGAGCCGTCCCTGCCGGTGCTGCTTGCCGACGAATCCATCTGCATTGGCCCCGGCCCCGCCGGCAAGTCGTACCTGAACGTGCGCAACCTGCTGTCGGCAGCCACCCTGACAGGCGCCGAGGCGATCCATCCCGGCTACGGTTTTCTGGCAGAGAACGCCGAGTTCGCCCAGAAGTGCGAGGAGCACAACCTGGTCTTCATCGGGCCCACGCCGCAGAGCATCCGCTCGATCGGCGACAAGGCCAGCGCCCGCAGGCTGGCCCAGGAGGCGAACGTGCCGGTCACACCCGGCTCCGACCCACTTGCCGACCTGCCCGAGGCGATAGGTTTCGCGAAGGAGATCGGCTACCCGGTGATCCTCAAGGCTTCGGCCGGGGGCGGTGGCCGGGGGATGCGGGTGGTGCACTCTCCCGACGCCCTCGAGCGTGCCTTCATCGCTGCTCAGGAGGAGGCGCGCGCCGCGTTCGGAAACCCCGAGCTCTACATGGAGAAGTACCTGGAGGAGCCGCGTCACGTCGAGATCCAGGTGTTCGGCGACGGCAAGGGCAACGTCATCCACTTCTTCGACCGCGACTGCTCCATCCAGCGGCGCTACCAGAAGGTACTCGAGGAAGCCCCCTCCCTGCTCGATCCGGACCTGCGCGCCCGCATCGCCGAGTCGGCGGTGCGCCTCGCCCGGCACATCAACTACCGTGGCGCAGGAACCTGCGAATATCTGGTGGACAGGGAAGGCAACTTCTACTTCTCGGAGATGAACACCCGGATCCAGGTGGAGCACCCGGTCACCGAGATGGTCACCCGCTTCGACCTCGTGCAGGAGCAGTTGCGCGTGGCCGCCGGCGAGGCGCTGAGCATTTCCCAGGAGGATGTTCGCGTTGAGGGCCACTCGATCGAGGTGCGGGTTAACGCCGAGGATCCGGACAACGACTTCCGACCAGCCGCCGGCACCATCACTGACCTACACTGGCCCGGGGGGCCCGGCGTACGCGTGGACTCGCATGTTTACGAGGGGTACAAGATTCCCCCGAACTACGACAGTCTCGTCGCCAAGATCATCGTCTGGGCGAAGACACGGGAGGAGGCGATCGCACGCATGCAGCGGGCACTGAACGAAACTGTGATCGAAGGGGTGAAGACGACGATCCCGTTCCACCTGCGTGTGCTCGACAACGCCTTCTACAAGCGTGGGGCCATCTACACGAACTTCATTGCACGGAGAATGAATGAGTGACGACAAGGAACTTGCCATCTCGCCTGACGTCCTCTACGGGATAGCGCAGCTGGCTCTGGAAGGCGTGGAAGGCCTGACGCCGGCGACTCCCACCCCGCGTGTCGGGGAGATCCTGAGCGGCCGCCGGGCGAAAGGTATCCGCATCGAGCGGCAGGGCGACAAGGTGCGCATCGCGCTGAACGTGAGCGTCACCTACGGCAAGGCAATCCCTGAGATTGCCTCCCAGGCCCAGCAGGCCGTCCGGGAGGCCGTCGCCTCGATGACAGGACTCGAGGTCGAAACGGTAAACCTTCAGGTCGACAGCGTCGATGTTCCGGCGGAGCTGCCCGGTGGCTAGACGCAAAGCGAGAGAACTCGCCTTCCGAACACTGTTCGAAGCGGACCGGGGTGGAACCCCGGTCTTAGATGTTTGGAGGCAGGTACGCGCGGAACTGGCAGAGTCAGGCGAGGAGGATGAGGTTGACGCCGCCTACGGCGATACCCTCGACCGCGAGGGCATCGAGTTTGCGGAACGGCTCCTGACCCTCTTCACCGAGAACCGGGAGGAGATCGACAAGCGGCTTGAGGATTCGCTCACTGGCTGGAGTTTCGGGCAAATGAACCAGAGTGACCTGAACGTCCTGCGGCTTGCCGCTACCGAACTCCTCTACGAGGAGGGCGTTCCCCCCAAGGTGACGCTGGAGATGGCTGTGCGGATCGCCAAGCGCTTCGGCGGGGAAGAGTCGGGCAAGTTCGTGAACGGCGTTCTCGCTGCTCTCTATCGCAGCACGGGCGCCAGGGAGCAGTGAGGTGTCGGCTCGCGTCCTTTCGGGCAAGGAGGTAGCCGCCGGTCTGGTCGAGAGGCTGCGCAAGACGACTGAGTCGCTTCCCTACAGGCTGTCGCTGGTTTTCATAAGGGCGGGCGATGACCCGGCAAGCGCAAGCTACGTCCGCTCGAAGGCGAGGCTGGCCAGCAAGGCCGGCATCGACTCCCGCACGATCGTGCTGCAGCCCGGGGTAGCGCAACAGGAGCTCCTTGACCTGATAGGACAGCTGAATGCCGATGAGCAGATCGATGGGATCCTGCTGCAACTGCCCCTGTACGGTCACCTGGACAGCAGGCCGCTGCTCGAGGCCATCTCGCCCGCTAAAGATGTTGACGGCCTGCATCCGGTGAACGTTGGCCGCCTGTGGTCCGGTGAGGACGGCCTGTTTCCGGCCACCCCTGTGGGCCTGATCGAAATCCTTGATCATTTCGATATTCCCATTTCCGGCAAGCGGGTCGTGATAGTCGGGCGCTCAAACCTCGTCGGGAAGCCGGCCGCCGGTCTGTTCCTGCGGCGCGATGCCACCGTTACGGTCGCCCACTCGCGTACGGTGGGGCTCGCAGATGTGACAAGGGAAGCCGATATTCTCGTCGCCGCGGTAGGACGCGCCGGCTTCATAGAGCCGCACATGGTGAAGCCCGGAGCGACGGTGCTCGACGTGGGGCAATCCAGCAGCGGGGAGGGTGGGCTCAGGGGAGACGTATCTCCAGAGGTAGCTGCGGTTGCCGGTGCGGTGACTCCCACCCCGGGTGGTACGGGCCCCATGACTGTGGCCAGCGTGATCGCCAACACGGTCAAGGCTGGGGTGGCCAGGCGAGGTTGAACGTGGATTCCGTATTTCAGAACGTACCCCTGATTGCCGCCGTCGTTGCAACGATTGCAGCGCAGGCGTTGAAGGTACTCATTGTCATGATCGCAGAACGTCGGCTCGTGCTGGCGCGCCTGCTCGAGACGGGAGGAATGCCCTCCTCCCACTCGGCTGCAGTAGCTGCGGTGGCCACCAGTCTTGGTCTCATTTACGGCTGGGGCAGCCCGCAGTTCGCCATCGCAGCGGTCTTCGGATCGATTGTCATGTACGACGCGACCGGCATCCGGCGGGCCGCAGGAATGCAGGCCGAACTCATCAACGACCTCGTGGGTGAACTTGCCCACCTCTTCGACGAGGGGTTCCAGCCCCAGGCCCTGAAGACCCTGCTGGGTCACACCTACCCCCAGGTCCTGGTCGGCGCACTGCTGGGCATCGGCTGCGGACTTGCCATAACCTGGAATTAATGGGGCGCCCCTCAGGCACGGTTGCCGTCCTTCCCGTCATCCCCCTGCCCGGCCATCAGCGCGAGTGGCGACCGCTTGGGGGCAAGTGCGACCACAGCCAGCAGCACCTTGCTTGCGCCAATGCTGACGAGGGCGTCCCGGCATGCGCTTGCGGTTGCGCCCGTGGTGTAGACGTCGTCGATGAGCAGCACCCGAGCGGGCGCGTACGCGCGGGCAGGCGCATAGCTCTGATAGGCATTGGCAATGCGCTGCAGCGGATCGAGACGACTTTGCTTGCTGCCCGATTCTTTCCTGTTCAGCAGATGGAGCAGTGGCTTGCCCAGCTCACGCCTTACCACCTCAGCAAGTTCGCGGGCCTGATCAAAGCCACGTTCGCGGCGTCCCCGTCGGGAGACAGGCACGTAGGCGACACAGTCAATCTTCCAGCCGGCGGCCGCGACCTGCGCTGCGACCGCCCTGCCCAGCGGGCGGGCCAGACGCCTGTTACCTGCGAACTTGAACGCCCGCACCGTTCGCCGCAAATTACCTCGGTAGTAGCCGAGTGCGATGAGCCCGGGCAGTTCGATCGGCGTGAACAGCCGGACCCTGCAGTCGGCGCACAATCCGTCCTCTTCGGGCCAGTCTGCTTCGCACGAGGGGCACGTGCCGGTCAATGCCGGGAGCAGCCTGAACATGCTTCAGGATAGGCGAACCCCGTGACCGGTTATTGAGGTGCCGGGAGAATTGCCGTCCAGAACCGGGCGTTTACTTATATGCAGCGTAGAGCGGCACAGGCACGCACGGTCTCAGCTGGTGCGCTTCGCCATGGTCTCCAGGAGGACGCGCAACTGCTCCTGCGCACCGCGCCCAGGGAGCTGCTGTGACGCTTCCTGGAACAGTTCGAGGCCCTCGTCGGCATAACCCGCCGCAACCTCCTGCGCGTACTCGAGCGAGCGGTAGTGGCGAATCAGCTGGAGGAGCCGTTCCACATCATTGGCCGTTCGTTCCCGGCGGGGGCGCGACAATCTCTCCATCGCTTCGTCGCGGTGACCTGCACTCGCGTGGGAAAGCAGGTGGGCCAGGATGAGCGTACGCTTGCCCTCGTACAGGTCGCCGGCGAACTCCTTGCCGTACTCCTCGCCGCCCAGCAGGTTAAGGACATCGTCACGGATCTGGAACGCCACGCCCAGCTTCTCGCCCGCTGCTGCCAGCTGGTCGCCGGGCTGCACGCCCGCGCAAATTGCACCAAGCCGCAGGGGAGTCACCACCGTATAGAGAGCCGTCTTCAGGCGCACCATTTCGAGGTACTCGTCTTCGGTTATGTCCAGTCGTCCATCCAGTACCCAGCTGAGGTCGAGATGCTGGCCCTCGGCCGTCCGATGGATGGTGTGCACGAACTCGGCGAGAACTGCCCGGGGCAAGTCCTTGTCGCGCAGCAAGAGGTCCCACATGTAGACGTGGAGACCGTCGCCCACATTTATTGCGACGGGCACTCCGACAAGCTTGTGCAGCGCAGGTGAACCGCGCCGCTCATCCGAGTCGTCCTCGATGTCGTCGTGGATGAGTACCCAGTCCTGGAAGAGTTCGATGGCTGCTGCAGGTGTCGTTACGCTCTCTGGTGTGCCCCCGTGGGCGAGCGCTGACAGCAGCGTGATGCGCGAACGGATGCCCTTGCCGGCGCGCGCCGGGTACTCCCTGAGAAGCGCGTAATACTCTGCCAGACTGGGGTTGGCGTGTTCGCTCGGCAGTAGGTCGTTCACCACCTGCCTGACGCGCTCGTCGAGTCGCGCTACTTGAGTTGCTATTTCGGCGGCGTTGTCAGTCAACTGAGGCAATTCAGCGGAAGATCAGCTGGGTGAGCACCCAGGCCGTGAGGAGCAGCCCCAGTATGAAGATAAGCAGGTAGGGGAGGGAGGTGATGTAGCTGCGCATGATCAGTCGCCAGATATCCCGTTTTCTGAACGGAGATTGGCGGGATCCATTGTTTACGGAATCCCGCCTCTCCTCGTTCTTGCCCTCCCGTTCAGGCACGGTTATCAGGGCCGGCGAATGCAGGCCTTGAAGTGTTCCGGGTCGTCACCGACCTGCTCCAGCGGCGGAACTACCTTCGCGCACTCATCAATCGCGATCGGGCAGCGGGTACGGAACACGCAACCGGAGGGCGGGTTGATGGGGGAGGGGATGTCACCCTGGAGGATGATCCGCTCACGCTTCACGGTCGGGTCCGGGATCGGCACGGCCGAGAGCAATGCCTCGGTGTAGGGGTGTACCGGGTTGCGGTAAAGCTCCTTGGCCGGCGCGATCTCCATGATGCGGCCAAGGTACATGACGATAACCTTGTCGCTGATGTACTCGACGACCCCCAGGTCGTGAGCGATGAACAGGAGCGTAAGGCCAAGCTCCTCCTTCAGGTCCTGCAGCAGGTTGACCACCTGGGCCTGAATGGAGACGTCAAGGGCGCTTACCGGCTCGTCGGCGACGATGAACGACGGGTCGACCGCAAGTGCGCGGGCGATACCGATGCGCTGCCGCTGACCACCGGAGAACTCGTGCGGGTAGCGGCGCATGTGGGACGGTGACATGCCCACGCGTTGCAGCAGATCTGCAACCCGCTCTTCACGGGCCTTGCCGCGGGCCAGCTTATGGATTTCCAGTGCCTCGCCAATGATGTCGCCCACCGTCATGCGGGGGTTCAGGCTGGCGAAGGGGTCCTGGAAGATGATCTGCATCTCCTTGCGGTACTCCCGCATCTGGCTCTTGTTCAGCTTGGTGACGTCAACGCCGTTGAACTTCACCTCGCCGCTGGTGGGTTCGATGAGGCGCAGGATGCTGCGGCCGGCAGTAGTCTTTCCGCTTCCGGATTCCCCCACCAGGCCTACCACTTCGCCGGGTTTGATGGCGAAGGAGACGTCCTCGACAGCCTTCACGTTGGCGACTACGCGGGAGAAGATACCGCCGCGGATCGGGAAGTACTTGCGCAGGTTGTTGACTTCGAGGAGGTTCTTGCTCTCGGTCTTGTCCGTGTTGACAGCTTCAGCTGGCTTGGTTGTCATGCTGGCACCTCTTGCCGCAGGTCGATCTCATCCCACCGTACGCAGCGCACCATGTGGCCGTCACCGGTGTCTTCCAGCGGGGGCACCGCTGCCTTGCACTTATCCTGCGCAAACTTGCAGCGCGGGTGGAAGGCGCAGCCCTCGGGCAGGTAGAGCGGGTTGGGTACGTTGCCGGGAATGGCTTCGAGCCTCTCCTGATGAATGGCAGCGCGATCGACCCGCGGAATCGAGTTCATGAGCCCAACCGTGTATGGCATACGCGGGTTGGCAAATATCTGCTTTACATCGCCCTCTTCGACGGCGCGGCCGGCATACATGACGACCACACGGTCAGCAACTTCCGCAACCACACCGAGGTCGTGGGTGATGAAGAGGACCGACATCCCGATCTCACGCTGCAGCTGCTTGATGAGATCCAGGATCTGGGCCTGAATGGTCACGTCGAGAGCTGTCGTGGGTTCGTCAGCAATAAGGAGCTTCGGGCTGCACGAAAGCGCCATGGCAATCATCACGCGCTGCCGCATCCCGCCGGACATCTGGTGGGGGTAGTTCTTGACGCGCTTGGCCGGCTCGGGAATCCCGACGAGGTCGAGCATGTCCGTCGCCAGCTTCATTGCCTGGCGCTTCGTCTTGCCCTGGTGGAGCACGATCGCCTCCGCTATCTGATCACCAACGGTGTAGACAGGGTTGAGGCTGGTCATCGGCTCCTGGAAGATCATGGAAATATCGTTACCGCGAATCCGGCGCATTTCGCGCTCGGACTTCTTCACCAGATCCTGTCCCTCGAAGAGGATCTCACCGCCGGCGATCCGTCCCGGAGGCGTAGGAATAAGGCGCATGGTGCTCAGGCTCGTCACGCTCTTGCCCGAGCCACTCTCACCCACGACAGCGAGGGTTTCGCCCTTATTGATATGGAACGACACGCCATCAACTGCTTTTACCGTTCCCTCATCCGTATCGAAATACGTCCTGAGGTCGTTGACTTCCAGCAAACGGTCGGCTTTAGCCATTGCTGCGAACTCTCCTAACTGGCCCTAGCGTCGCCGAGTAGTGAAGCTTATAAATTCCCTCATCGGCGCAAATGCTACCCCGATTCGGAACAGAATAACCTGAAACTGCAGCTTTGGCCCAGAGTCTTTCTGGAGCTGGCGTTGCTGCTGACAACCTCATCGTCTCTTCTTCGGGTCGAAGGCATCCCGCAGCCCGTCGCCGACCAGGTTCCAGCTGAGAACCGCAAGGAAGATGGGAATGCCGGGAATCAGCAGCCAGGGAACGAACTGGATGGATATTCCACGGGCAGTGGCGTCCCTCAGCATGAGTCCCCAGCTGGAGGTGTCGGTTTCACTTGGACCGAGGCCCAGGAACGACAGGCCGGTCTCACCCAGGATGAATCCCGGAATGGAGAGCGTGAGCTGCACTATCACGTAGGAGGCAGTGGCAGGAAGCAGGTGACGCCACAGGATTCTCGTCTCACTGGCCCCCAGTGCCTTTGCTGCCGAGGCGTAGTCCATCTCACGTACCGACAGCACAAGTCCACGGATCACCCTGGCCAATCCACCCCAGCCGACGAAGCCGAGGACGAGGACGATCATCAGGTATGTTTGCCCCGAAGACATCTCGAGACCGAAGGCCTGGGCGAGGGGATTTCGGGGGTCACGCAGGAGCGACGCGAGCACGACCAGCAGGAAGAGTTCCGGTATGGCGGCGAACACTTCGACAAGTCGCATGACGAAGTTGTCGACCCACCCCCCATAGAACCCTGCCAGCCCGCCCAGCAGCAGCCCCAGCAGCAAGGAGACCCAGACCGCCAGCAGGCCCACTGTGAGTGAGATCTGTCCCCCGTAGAGGACACGGCTGAACACGTCCTTACCCAGGTTGTTGGTGCCCCACAGGAATATTCTTGCAGGGTCGTCAACCCCGAACAGGTGCAGGTCGCTTTCGAAGATCCCGAGGATCTTGTAGGTGGCCTGGGGACGCCTTACGAAGAACTTGATCGGGTACTTCTCGGAGGTGTCCTCGACGTAGACCCGCTGCCTGGTGACGGGGTCGCGCTCGGAGTCCATCGCATAGACGAACGGCCGGGTCAGGTTGCCGGTGTCCGGGTCCACCCAGTGGATCTTGGTGGGTGGCATGAAGGCGGTCACCGGGAAGGTCCTGTACTCGTTGATCCCGTAGGGGGCGATGAACCCGGCAAAGATCGTAAGCAGGTACATGACCAGCAGGATTACCCCGCCGATGAGGGCTGCCTTGTGCTTGCGGAACTGCTCCCAGACTACCTGTGCCTGGCTCTTGCTTTGCGCCGCTGCGATCGGTCCAGCATCACGGGCGTCAATGTTCTGTGGAAACCTGGTTTGGTCGCTCATCAACTTTTCCTAGTCGTACCGAATCCTGGGGTCTACAGCGGCAAGCAGAAGGTCGGAAATCAGGTTGCCGATCATCAGGAGGATGGAGGAGACCACCAGCAGGCCCAGAACGACATAGATGTCCTGGCGGTTTAGTGCGTTCAGGAAGGTGGGCGTGATCCCGGGCCAGGACATGACCACTTCGACGAGTCCCGCACCGCCGATTAGGGTCGGCAGGATGCCGCCAATCCCGGCGATGAAGGGGATCAGTGCGGGACGCAGGGCGTGCTTGTAGGTGACCTTGCGTTCGCTGAGACCCTTCGCCCTGGCAGTGCGGATGAAGTCGCTGCTCAGGTACTCGAGCATTTGTCCGCGCAGCACTCGCGTGTAGCCGGCGATGCTGGCGGTTGCCACCACGAAACCGGGGATGATCATGTGCCTGAAGATGTCCCAGCGCTGCTCCCACCAGTTCATCGAGCTGTGGTCCGAGCTTGTCATGCCTGCAACCGGCAGGATCACCTCGTTGAACCCGAAGGCTTCGCGTGTCCACGAGCGCAGGACGAAGACGAGCAGAACGATCACCTGGGCAAAGAAGAAGTTGGGGATGGCGAGGCCAAAGTAGGCGAAGGCGCTAACGAGCTGGTCGCCCAGGCTGTACTGGCGAACGGCGCTGTAGACGCCCAGGGGAATCGAGATGAGCCAGAGCAGGATGATCGAGAAGACCACCAGCACCATGGAGTTCATGATGGGTTCTCCGATAACACGGTTGACGGGCTGGTTACCGGAGAAGGAGAGACCCAGGTCACCCTGGAGGATGTTGGCCATCCAGCGGAAGTACTGCACGGTCCAGTGCTGGTCCAGCCCATACATTGCGCGAAGCCTGGCGACCGTCTCAGGCCGTACGCCCGGCTCGAGGAGCTTCTGCGTAAAGAAGTCACCCGGTACCAGCTGGCTGATAACAAACGCGAGTAGCGTGGCTCCCAGGAAAGTCGGGATCAGGTGAAAGAATCGGCGAATTATGTACGAGAGCAAGCGGGGGCCTCCTGCGGCATTGATATTTCGTGGCAGGCAGTAAAGATCATTAGCAGAAAAAAATAAGGTGTGGAAGGGTTCTGAGTAGTGTGGTGGGTGACAAGAGTCACCCACCACCAGTTCTGCGGTTCTTCTACTTACTGTGCCAGGAAGGTGAGTTCGTATTCACGGGAGCCCAGGAGGTCACTGATCATGTCCTCGGGGTGCTCACCGCGCACGTGGGTCCTCCAGCTGTAGTGGGCCGAGGGGCTCACGGTGTAGATGACCGGCTGGATGTCAGCGAGGGCGCGCTGGATCTGGTAGCCGATTTCGCGGGCCTCTTCGGTGTCGAGGGTCTGGCGGCCCTGGTAGTAGAGCTGGCTGGCTTCGGTTTCCTGGGGCGCAATGCACTCACCGGACGGATCCTGGTTCCACATGTGGAGGTTGGTTCCGCAGGGGATTACGTTTACGCCGAAGGGCCAGTCACGCGAACCACCGGTAAGACCGATGAGGATCGCTTCGAACGGACGGTCTTCGCCCACGGTGGTGAGCTGCTCGACCATCAGGTTGAAGTCGAGGGTCTGGACCTGAACGTTCACGCCAACTTCGCGGGCAGCGTCAGCGAAGATCTGGACGATCTGCTCGCGGGCGGTGGCGCCGGAGTTGGTGACGAGGCGGAAGCCCAGTTCGTTGCCGTCGGCGTCCACCAGGAAGCCGTTGGAGTTGCGCTGGGTGAAGCCGATGCCGGCGAGGAGCTCAGCGGCAGCTTCGGGATCGAACGGAAACTTCGGGACTTCCGGGTCAACCCAGTAGTCGAGAACCTGGTAGACGTTCGACCACATGGGCTCGGCAGCACCACCGTAGACGAGTTCGACGATCGCTTCGCGGTTCACGAGGTGGCTCATGGCGCGGCGGAAGTCGGCGTTACGGAAGAGGTCCTGCTTCCAGGGGTCGCTGGCGAGGTTCCAGTTGAAGACGATGAACTGGCTGGATGCAACCGGGCTCATGTTCTCGAGAACGATCGCGTCGATGTCGCCGTTCTGGATGGCAACGTTGATGACGCCGATGTCGTCGAGGTTGCGCGGGTTGAACATGTCGATTTCGCCTGCGAGGTAGAGGTTGAGGGCGGCGTCCTGGTCACCCGTGAGTTCGAAGGTGATGCGGTCGAGGTAGGGAAGGGCGTTGCCTTCCTCGTCGACGTTCCACTCACCGAAGTACTCGTTCTTCTCGAGGACGAGGCGCTCGTTCGAGGAGAACTCGGTCGGGACGAACGGAGAGCTCCAGACGGTGTCGGCGACGTTTACGTCGAGACCCCAGGCGGCCTGGAGGGCTTCGGCGCCACCTTCGCGGTAGATCTCGCCGAGGATGTGGTCGGGAGCCGGGATGTGCGAGCCTACAACCGGGAAGGCGGTGCGGTCAGGGAGAGGGAAGGTGAAGCGCATGCTGCGCTCGCCGGTGATCTCCATCTGAATGATTTCGCCTTCGATGAACCAGCTGTCGTAGCCGTTGGAGCCGACATCCGGGTCAGTCTCAGCCTGGTAGCGGAAGTAGTAGTCGTCCACGGTGATGTCGGTGCCGTCGGACCACTTGAGGCCCTCGCGCAGCGTGACATCCATGACGGTGCCGTCCTCAGACATCTCGACCGACTCGGCGGCGTACGGAATCCATACGTCAGAGTCCGGCGGCAGGGTCATGAGGCTTGCGCCCGTCAGCATGATCAGGTCGCGTGAAGTGGTCGACTCGGCGGAAGTGATGGGGTTGAACGTGCGGACATCGCCGATGTCATACATGCGCAGGTTACCGCCGTAAACGGCCTCACCCGGCTCAGCAGTTGTCCAGGTGCTGGGCCACACGAATGGTTCGGCGAGGGCCATCGAGCCGAGGGCTACGAAGGCCAGACTGAGTAAAGCTCTCTTCATGCTACCTCCTGATTGTCGTCGACGAGTCCTCCAGAGGGAGTCTCCTCATTGGGCTCATCCAACCATACGACGAGGAAAAGAGTACCGTGGAACCCATTCTGGTGCAAGGGTTATTGGCTTTGCGTATTTTCATTAGCAGTTAACTGCGAAGGGCGCCCCAGACGGGACGCCCTGTCAATGTGTACGGAAGTGCGCTGTTAGCGGGGTACAACCTGCAGGGCCAGCGCCAGCAGGCCCCAGATCACGCCCAGGTAGATGGTTAACCTGTGCAGGCCGCCGGCGGTACCGCCGCGGGTCATGAAGTCCTGCTGCCCGGCGCCGCTGAGCCCCTCGCCAAGGCCCGACTGCTTCGGCTCCTGCAGCAGCACGATCGCGGTGAGCAGCAGGGATACGATTATGAATGGTACGAGAATCAACCAGAACATTACTTATACGCCTCCGTATTCATTCAGAGTAAAACAGCCGGGAAATCACGAACGACCTGCCGACTCATTCCGTCTCCTGTGTGGTGCCGGGAGCGGGACTCGAACCCGCACGCCTCGCGGCGGTACATTTTGAGTGTACTGCGTCTACCGATTCCGCCATCCCGGCAAGGCAAGACGAGTCGACAGCCTGCCAACAAACGCTCAGCATAATACTCCAGCCAACCGCCCGGCGACCAGCAAGATACCACGCGTCACCTGGCGATGCGGGAACCCGGAGCGGGCTGTCCTGGTGGGCCTGCCAGGTCGTTCCTGAGTACAAGTGCCGCGAACTTCAGGAGGCGGGGAAAACGGTGCCAGCGCTTGCGATCCAGGCCCACCCGGTAGGCCCACTCCAGGTTGTAGCGCCTGGTCCACTCCGGGGTCCGCTCCACCTCCCCCGCAAGCACGTCCAGCGTGCCCCCCACGCCGATCATTACCCTGGCGTTGAGACGATTCCGGTACCTGTCGAGGAACAGCTCCTGACGCTCGCCAAGGGCAGCAAGCAGCAGGTCGGGACGGCTGGCCGAGATCTGCTCGACCACCTGCTCCTCCTGCTCGCTCCCAAAGTAGCCGTCATGCACACCGGCGACCCGTATGCCCCATTGCTCCCGGGCCTGGGCGGCGGCCCGCTGCGCCACGCCGGGCCGCCCGCCCAGGAAGTAGACGTTCAGCGCCCCTCCCCCGCGCGCGAGCGCCAGCTGGCTAAGCTCGACTCCCGGAACCCTGCCAGGGAGCACCACTCCGGCGCGACGAGCCGCCCAGACTATGCCGATGCCGTCGGCAACCGTCAGCTGGGCGCGTTTGACGGCCGCGTAGAGCTCTGCATCCTCCCTCGACCTGACGACGATCTCGGGGTTCAGAGTAACGACATGCAGTGGTCCTGCGTCCTGAGGCGCACCAGCAGCTGCGGTGGCCGCCAGCACCCGCTCCGTGGCCTCTTCTAGGTCCAGCCTGTGGAGAGTGAAACCGAACAGTTCCAGCGTTCCGGGAGTGTCCTGTTGCTTCGTCTTCATTTGTCGGCGGGTGCGCCCAGGCGTTCGAAGCTGTAAAGTCCCGCCTTGCCCAGTTCGCTCCTCGCAGAGAGGCGCGGTACGACCGGTGACTGGCCTATCTGGCTTGCGATCGCCAGATCGTCCTGCAGGTCTCCGTTGCGCAGCATCTCACCGGCTGCCGAGTACCAGAGGCCGTCGAGGGGATCGGGGAATGCCCGCACCAGGCTAAGCCCCAGTCGGGCGGCGCCGTCGAGCTGCGCGGAGTCGCTCAACCGCTGAAGCTGGCCGGTAATGAAGCCCGCTGCGAGAAGGTCGTCGAGGTCCTCGCGGCCCTGATATCCGGCACACACGAGTGCCACTGACCCGGGCTGCAGCTCCTCGATAGCGGCGGCGAGCGCCCCTGCGTTGAAGAGGGAGGCGAGCAGGACCTCGCTGGCGCCCAGGAGCCCGGGCAGCAGCGCGCTGGCGTTCTCGCTCACGAGGACCGCCCGCGGTGCCTGCAGCTTGCGCTTGAGGAGCATCTGGGGTGATGCCGGGAGGTTGAAGCCCTCGGGCAGCACGCCGGCCCTATCGCCCACGAGTACGACGCCGTCGCCGGCTGACTTCCTGGCGGTGCCGAACGAGCCCGTGAGCAGTACTTCAGTTGCACCCATGTCGAAAAGCAGGGGTGCCGTGGTGCCTGCCCGGAGAACGTCCACGAGCACCACCAACTCTCCGGTGTAGTCGTCACGCGGAGAGAGATCTACGCGAATCCGCATATTTTGCCAAGCTTCCTGGGGTCAAGATCTTCATTACTTCATCCGCGCCTAGCAAGGCGCTGCGG
Source organism: uncultured Trueperaceae bacterium (assembly GCA_937983275.1). Classification (GTDB taxonomy): domain Bacteria; phylum Deinococcota; class Deinococci; order Deinococcales; family Trueperaceae; genus CALKAI01. Next base: position 34,539 of record CALKAI010000046.1, read on the forward strand.
GGGCAATCTGCAAGTCTGAAAACAAGTAGGACCTGCCCAGCGGATTCTATCAGACAGGCAACTTGTCCTTCACAAACGCCACGGTAAGGTGTGGCGTGCCGCGTCCCCAACCACCATTCGAAGAGCGTTACCTGGCGGGCGAGTTCGCCGGGTTCTTTGAGCTTGCACCGCATCAGTTCGATGTTGCCCTGGACCGCACGAGGAGTGTGCCGCGGCAGGAACTGGCTGCTGCCCTGAGCGAGGATGCCGGCAGGCTGGGGGCGCCCGCGGGCACATGGAGATCACTCGAGCGGCTGCGGCATGAGAACAGCAGGGTAGTAGTGACCGGCCAGCAGCCGGGTCTCCTCCTTGGCCCCGCGTACACCCTGTCGAAGGCCCTGGCGGCCATAAGCCTCGCCCGCGAATTGGATGAGCCTGACCGTCCGGTCATACCGGTATTCTGGGTCGCTTCCCAGGATCATGATGTGGCCGAGATGGACCATACCTACCTGTTTGACCTCGAGGAGCGGCTGCACAGGGTAGGGGTCGACCTGCCCGAGGGGGCGCCGGTGGGCCACGCGCCGCTGCGCCAGGAGCACCTGAGTGCGTTGTGCCTTGCCATCGAGCAGTGTTCCTTCCCACGGGAGCATAAGCAGGAGGTTTATCGTCTGCTGGACGAAGCAGGAGAGAAGGCCCGCTCCTATCCGGACCTCTTCAGCGCCATTCTTTACCGCCTGCTGGGGGACGAAGGACTGGTTATCCTCGACCCGCTCCGGCCTGCGGTTGCACCGCTCTTCCGGGACGTCCTGGCACGCGAGATCGGAGCCCCGTCGGTAACGACCCGCGCGATCAACGATGCGGCGGTGTCATTGCGGCAGGTCGGGGCACAGCCACAGCTTGGCCGGGGCGTCGACGCCACCAACCTGTTCATAACCGAGGGAAACGATGGGGAATACTCGCGCCAGCTCCTGCGCTTCGACGGCAAGGCATTTCAGTCGCGCTCGCGGGAGTACGGACGCGAGGAGCTGCTGCGGCTGCTGGACAGTGAACCGTGGCGCATCACGCCGGCCGCCGGCCTGCGGCCGGTGACCCAGGACAGCGTTCTCCCTACCGCTGCATTTGTGGTCGGGCCTGGTGAGTTGCGCTATATCGCCCAGCTGAGGGGCGTCTACGAGTTTCATGGCGTGCCGATGCCTGTGGTCTGGCCGCGTGCACAGACCGTCGTGCTCGAACCGCCCACGCGGCGTATCCTCGCCCGCTACGGAATCAGCTACGACGAGTACCTGCGGGACCGCGACGACCTGGCCCGCAGGGTGCTCCTGGAGCGCCACGGCAAGAAGGAGCAGTTCGAACGCGCGCTGGCGCGTCTGGAACGGGAGTTCGCCGAGCTGCTCGATTCTGTCGAAGGGATCGATCCGACGCTGAAGGGGACTGTGATCAAGTCGCAGTCACGCCTGGAGGCGACGGTAGAGGCACTCAGGAACAAGACTGCTCAGGCGCTCGCCGCGAACGACAGGACGACCAGCCGCCAGTTCGAGCGGCTGGAAGGACAGCTGTTCCCGTCGGGTGTACCGCAGGAACGTCAGCTGACAGTCTTCTCCTTCTTCCTGAAATTCGGGGTGGAACCGATGATGCACAGGTACCGGCAGGTTGGCCCGGGCGGCCTGCACATCATCGAACCCTAGAATCACTTTCCGGAGAGCGCGTAGTTGGGGGCGTCCTTGGTTATCGTCACGTCGTGCGGGTGCGACTCGATGAGGCTTGCCTGCGTGATCGTGACAAACTGTGCGGCTTCCTTCATGGTGGCCATGTCGGGAGTTCCGACGTAGCCCATGGCGCTGCGCAGGCCGCCTACCATCTGGAACACCACATCCTCGGCCGGACCCTTGTAGGGGACCATCCCCTCGATCCCTTCCGGAACGAGCTTCTTGGCGTCCTCCTGGAAGTAGCGGTCGGCGCTGCCGGTCGACATCGCGCCCAGGCTGCCCATGCCGCGGTACGCCTTGTAACGCCGGCCGTCCCGCAGGATCTCCTCGCCGGGCGACTCGTTGGTGCCGGCCAGCATCGAACCGATCATTATGCAATCCGCTCCGGCGGCAATCGCCTTCGGCAGGTCGCCGGTCTGCTTGATCCCCCCGTCGGCGATGAGGGGAATGCCCTCCCCGTGCAAGGCTCCGGCGATCTCCATGATGGCGCTCAGCTGCGGTACGCCCACCCCGGTGACAACGCGGGTCGTGCAGATGCTGCCGGGACCGATGCCGATCTTGATGCCGTCGGCGCCTGCCTGTGCCAGGGCCACGGCCCCCTCGGCAGTTGCTACATTGCCGGCGACGACGTCGACCTGATAGCTCTCCTTCAGGTACCGCAAGGCGTCGATGATGCCCTGCGAGTGGCCGTGAGCGCTGTCCAGTACGAGGACATCGGCGCCTGCTTCCACCAGGGCGGCGGCCCGCTCCTCCAGATCGCCGCTCACGCCCACTGCCGCGGCGACGCGCAGGCGGCCCAGCTCGTCTTTCGCAGCGTGGGGGTAGGCGATCTTCTTGGTGATGTCCTTGATGGTGATGAGGCCCTTCAGGCGAAAGGCGTCATCCACCACCAGCAGCTTCTCGATCCGGTGCCGGTGGAGGTGCTCGGTGGCCTCCTCCAGGGTGGTGCCGACCGGCACCGTAACCAGGTTCTCCCGGGTCATCAGGTCCTGTACGGACCGGGTCGGGTCTGTCTCGAAACGGAGGTCGCGGTTGGTGAGGATGCCCGCCAGGCGGCCGTCCTCCTCGATGATGGGCACGCCGCTTATCCGGTAGTCGCGCATGAGCTTCTGCGCATCCCCGACGCTGGCCGTGCGCGGCAGAGTAATCGGGTCGACGATCATGCCGGATTCGGAGCGTTTGACTTTCCTGATTACCTCTGCCTGATCCACCACGGACATCTTCTTGTGGACCACACCGATGCCGCCCATTCGCGCCATCGCGATCGCCATGCGGGTCTCCGTGACGGTGTCCATTGCGGCAGAGACAACCGGGATGTTCAGCGAAACGTTCCGCGAGAAGCGGGTCGTCACGTCCACGTCCCGGGGCAGGACCTGCGAGTAGGCCGGCACGAGAAGCACGTCGTCGTAGGTAAGGGCCTGCCCCCTGATCTTGTCAATGCCGGTTCTGGCTGTCGTCATCGTTCCGCTGCTCATGTACCTCACCTCAACAGAATGCCCCGAGCCCTCTCGGTGACAGGATTATAGCGTCCCTTTCGGGTCCTCCCCGATCACGGCCTGCAGACGGCCAAACCAGTCGGAAGGCAACCTCACGGCCCTGCCGCTGCGGTCGGTAGGCACGTGCACCGTGCTACCGAGGGCAACCGGGCGCTCCTCTCCATCCCGGTAGATGGTGTAGTCGAAGGCGAAGCGGCGGGTGCGCGCTTCGGTCATGGTCGCCTCGATGTGCAGGAGGTCGTCGAAGTGGACTGCGCGCCTGTAGTCGATGCTCACTCTGCTCACCGCCAGCGAGATGCCCTCCTCCTCCATTTGCCTGTAGGAGATGCCCCGGTCGCGCAACCACTCCACCCTGGCCGCCTCCAGCCACACCACGTAGGCACTGTGATGGGCGATGCCCATCTGATCGGTCTCCGCAAACCTGACGCGTAACGTCGTTGTCGTTGTCATGGGCTCACCATAAAGCGTAGCCGCCGCTCCGGCCCACGGCGCCAGCCTGAGTGGGCCCTGGTGCACATCCGGGCGTGCTTAGAATGGCGCATGACCAGGATTCCCCAGCTCCTTTTCGGTCGCGACGCCTACTCTCCCGTGCAGAAGATCCTTGAGGGATTGCCGTTCGAAAAGGTTGGCGAAAGACCAGCCGGACTGCCGCACAGCATCTACGAGGAACTCTGGCACCTGAACGCATGCCAGAAGCTCGTCTTGCAGGAGGCACGCGGGGAGCAGACGCCTCCCTTCGACGAATCGCTGGTCTGGCCGGCCAACCGGAAGCCCAGGGACGAACACGAGTGGGAGGAGCTCCTGCACACGTTCTTCCTTGGCCTCGACGAGGCGGCGGGCATGGCAGCGCAGGTGGAGGTGCTGGACCAGCAGCTTCCCGACGGAACGTCAGTGCGCGGGGTGCTGGAGGACCTGCTCGCCCACAACTCCTACCACCTGGGCCGTCTCGTGGTACTCCGGCAACTGCTGGGACTCTGGGAGGGAAGGCAGCTGCGCAGCGAATGAGCAGGGGAGCCGTGCAAGAGACGGTACCCCTGAGCTGGAGCAGGAGCGACGCGCGCCGCTTCCTGGCCCGCTACCACCTGAGCCCGGGCAGCCTGGACCAGATAATCGCCCGGCTGGGCAGCATTCAGTACGACCCGCTGCGCCCTGTGGGCCGCAACCCCGATCTCGTGCTGCAGTCCCGCGTGCCCGGCTACCGGGTCGACAGCTGGGAGGCAGCGGCCTACGGCGACCGGCTCATGATCGACGCCTGGGACAAGCAGGCCTGCCTGGTGCCGCCCGGCGACTGGCGCCACCGCTGGGTCTACCACGACCACTTCCGCGAGAGGTGGCGGGAGCGGGTGCTGGACCCGTACGCCGATCAGGTGGAGGCCACCCTGGCTCAGCTTGCCGAGCGCGGGCCGCTCACCTCGCTCGACTTCGAGAACCAGGAGCGGGTCGAGTCCTGGCAGGGCAGCTGGTACGGCGCGAAGCTCGTGAAGGTGATACTGCGGGCCCTGTGGGACAGCGGGGAGGTCATCACCCACCACCGGGTGAAGGGCAGGCATGCCTACGCCCTGCCCGGACAGGTGATCCCGGACGAGGTGCTGAGGGAACGGAGCGACGAGGATGAGGCGCTGCAGTTCCTCATCCGCAGGCGGCACCAGTCGATGGGCCTGCTAAGGGTGAACGCGCAGAAGGCGTTGTGGAGCGTCCCGGCGAGTCCTGCCAGGCGCCGCGATCTCCTGGCGCAGCTTGTGGCCGCCCAGGAACTCGTCCCGGTCGATATTGAAGGGGAGCTCTACCACCTGCGCCGTGAGGAGCTGGAGGTCATGGACTGGCCCGAGCCGGAGACGCGGCTCAGGTTCATCGCCCCGCTCGATCCGCTCGTCTGGGACCGCGACGCGGTCGCCCGGATCTTCGACTTCAACTACGTGTGGGAGGTCTACAAGCCTGCGGCCCAGCGGCAGTGGGGCTACTACGTTCTGCCCGTCTTCTACGGCGACCGGTTCGTCGCCCGCGCCGACCTGCGGAGTAACGGGGATGTGCTCCACGTCCTGGGCTGGTGGTGGGAGAACGGCCACCCAGCGGCGCCACCCGAAGAGCTTGGGCTGGCGCTGGCCAGGTTCAGGGACTACCTGGGGGTGAGTGAGATGGCCGTCTCCGAGGACCTCCCACAGCGGACCAGGCAACAGCTCCTGGATGCAGCGCGGTTAGGATGAGGCATGATAGCTGGCCCTCTCGACACCACACGGATCCTTGAAGTGGACAATCAGCACGGCCCGGGACTCTGGAAGCCGGATGTAGCCCTGGTACGCGGGGAAGGCGTCCGCGTCTGGGATGCGGACGGCCGCGAGTACCTGGATTGCCTCGCCGGCATTGCCGTCGCGAGTCTCGGGCACTCCCACCCTCGTCTCGTACGCGCCATCTCGGAGCAGGCCCAGAAACTGATCGTCTTTGGCCAGAACATCGGGAGTGACACGCGCAGCCGGTTCCTGGAGAAGCTCTTCACCTTCGTGCCGGCCCCGCTCACCAGGGCGTTCATGGCCAGCTCCGGGTCCGAGGTGAACGAAGCGGCGATGAAGTGGGCGCGCGTGGCCACCGGCAGGCCAAAGTTCGTTGCCGCGAAGAGGGGTTTCTCGGGCCGCACGATGGGCGTGCTGGGGCTCACCTGGGAGCCCGGCTACCGCGAGCCGTTCGGCCCGCTGGGCATCGAGGTCGAACACATCACCTACAACTCGGTAAGGGAGCTCGAGGCGGCGATCGACGAGCGCACCGCCGCCGTCTTCGTTGAGCCCATCCAGGGCGAGGGCGGCATGAACGCGGCCAGTCCGGAGTTCCTGCAGGAGGCCAGACGGCTTACGCGGGAGCGGGGAGCGCTGCTCGTATTCGACGAGATCCAGTCCGGTGCGGGACGCACCGGCCGCTTCCTGGCGAGCGAGTGGCACGACGTGCAGCCCGACATGGCGACACTCGCCAAGGGGCTTGCGGGTGGCGTACCCATTGGCGCGCTCCTCATGACCGATGAGGTGGCCGGCGCGATGCCAACCGGGGGCCACGGCAGCACCTTTGGTGGCAACCCTCTGGCCAGTGCGGCGGCGCTCGCCGTCCTCGAGGAGATCGAGGAGAGCGACCTGCTGAGCCACGTTCGCAGGGTCGGTGAGCTGCTCCAGACGGGACTTGCCGGGATTGGCGGTCCACTGGTCAGAGAGGTGCGCGGTCGCGGCCTGATGGTCGGTGTGGAGCTGGCAGAGAAAGCGGGCCCATACATCACGCGCCTGCGCGAAGCCGGCGTGCTGACGATCGCCGCCGGTTCCCACGTGATCCGCTTCGTGCCGCCGCTGATCATCAGCGAACGCGAGGTCGAGGAGGTCGTGGAGCGGGCAGCCGGGGTCCTGAGAGGGTAAGGAGCGGGCGCAGCACCGCCATGGAAAGGGGCCTGGGAGAGCGGACGCTCTCCCAGGCCCCTGCCACTGGTCCGGTGGAAACTAGCCGTCGTACTCGATACCGGACAGGTCGTAGTTCTTCTTGATGTAGGGTGCCCACTGCAGCGGGACGTCCTCTTCCGGGAAGATGGCGCTTACCGGGCAGGCCGGCACGCAGGCACCGCAGTCGATGCACTCCTCGGGGTGTATGTACAGCTGGTCATTCGCCTCGTAGATGCACTCGACCGGGCAAACGTCGACGCAGGACCTGTCCTTGGTGCCGATGCAAGGCTCTGCGATGATGTGTGGCATTTGTTTCCTCCCAGGCGGCCCGCGTGACCGCCACGATCGTGCTGCTGCCGGACCGGCTGCCCCAGACCCTGCCGGTCCGTGTTCGGGCCGATGCTACCACGGCCCCCGCCGGGGCAAAGGTAACCTCGGTCAGGATTACGGGGCGCCTTCCTCTGCCTGTTCCCTGGCCCCCTCGAACACGTAGGCCTCGCGCAGGAGGCGCAGGTCGGCGTCGTCCACCACTCCGTCGCGGTTGATGTCACCGGTGATGTTGATGCCCGTCTCCCCGTAGTGCCGGGCGAGGAGCGCCAGATCGAGCACATCTACCGTGCCGTCGTTGTTCAGGTCCGCGGGGTTCCCGCCCACCGCGGCCAGCTGCGCCAGGGTGGCATCGTCCAGCCGGGCCGGCTGCCCGGCAGCGATTGCCTGCGACATTATCCCCTCGTCCCGCGGCCCCAGCCCCAGCAGCAGGCCAAACTCGTGCAGCAGGGCAACCTGCTGCTGCTCGCTCCCCTCCTTGACGAGGACGTCCAGCTGCCCGCCCTCACGCAGAAGGGTGAGGCTAAGGGTGTCCGGCCCCATCTGCTCGTCGGAGACAAGGTCGAAGTTCAGCTGACCGTTGGTCGCTACCTCCTCCAGGTTCACTTCGGGAGCAGCAGCGCTCCACTGTGCTGCAGCCTCGCGGACAGCCTGCCGGAAGGCCGTGTCGTTCACGTCCGGGTCGAAGGAGTAGGTCTGGGCATGCGCCAGCGCGGGAATGAGAAACGCCAGGAGCGCGAGAAGTTTCCTCATCGGCGCGCCTCCAGTTCGGCGCCAACCAAATCGATGACCGTGTTCGCAGGCGCCTCGAAGCCGCCCAGGCGCAGCGAGCCATCCTCGTCGATGCCCAGCAGGGTGCCGTCCTGGGAGAGGACGTTGTCGTCCTGCAGGCGGAACAGTCCCTGGTTGAAACCTACCAGTGGCGAGTAGTAGGCGGCGTCGTAGGCCAGCACCAGTACCCGCTCCGAGAGTTCGAAGGCCGGCATACCCTGGACATCCACCTCCGCAATGCCGGGACCGCTGCCGCCCAGGAAGGCCAGGCTGGTGCGCTCCTCGGTCTCACCCTCGAGCGCGCGCTCGACGGCGAACTCGACGATGGTCCAGGGCAGGCCGTCGCGCATCTCCACGTCCAGTCCCCGCACCGTCCCCACGAATGCAACCTCCGTTGCGTCCAGAATCTCGCTAAGCGAGAGCTGGCGGTAGGTGGTGGCGGCAGCAGCGGGGAGCAGGGCAAGGAGCAACACCAGCACGGTCGTGTGCAGCAGTGGCCTGCTGGCCTGGGTTGTGCGGGTCATTCTGCCTCCTCCGGGCGGGACTCTTCGGCTTCAGCCTCTGCGGTTTCCGGGTCCTGGTCGCCTGAACCGGGCTCACCGTCGTTCGCTGGTTCTTCGGCAGGCCCGTCGCCGTCCGGCTCATCTTCGCCGTCGGCGGGAGAACCCGCAGCTTCACCGGGAGTGTCGCCGTCCATGTGCTCGTTGCCGAGGTCGTCGATGATCCGGGCGGTCAGCTGAGTCCGCAGCCGGGCAGGTTCAGTGGGGACGAGCGTCACCTGGGCCACGTTGGCCGTACCATTCCAGGCGGCGCCCAGGGACGCGAAGTCCACCTGGAGCACGCCCTCGCCAGCGCGCGAGGTGTCCGTGAAGATTGCGGTATTGCCGAGGGCACGCACGGCGTTCTCAGGGGCGAGCGTGAAAGCCGCCGGATCCCAGGTGAGCTGAACGCTCGCAGCCCGAACCCGGTGAGCATCACGCAAACCCAGGCCTATCGTGACGGGCTCGCGGACCTCGGTCGCCGGTGCGTCGACAACCACCTGTGGTGCCGGCCGTTCGCTCACCTGCAGCGTGTAATCCTCGAAGGTGCTCGACAGGTTGGCGTCGGAGACCGCCACGGTGAACTCGAACTGACCCGTCTCGGTCGGCGTGCCCCTCACCGATCCCCCCTGGAGTTCCAGGCCGGCCGGGAGCTGTCCGTCCTCCAGCCGGAAGGTGAAGGGCCGCAGCCCGCCGGTGGCCCTGATCGGCTCGTCGTACGGCTCGCCCACCCAGGCGGTGGGCAGGTTGCGGTTGCCCTGAAGGCGCAGCGCCTCACCAGGCGTCTGGATCTCGCCGCCGCAGGCCGCCAGCGCCAGGATCAGCGCGGCAAGCAGCGGCAGCAGACGCCTGCGTTGGCTGGCCGCTCTACTCGTGTTCACTACTGGATCCCCAACCACAGGTACTCGTAAGGTTGCAGCACGATGTTCATATGGGGCGTGACGGTTCCGAAGACCTGCTTCGTGAACAGGTCTATGAGCTGACGCCCCTCCCATTCGGCCAGGTCCAGCTCCGTGCGCTCCACCTCGGGCGACAGGTTGTGCAGGGCCAGCACGATGTCCTCCTCGTACTGGTTCAGGAAAGGCAGGATCGCCTTGTTCTCGGGCCTCAGCAGCTCGAAGCGCCCCTGGCCCAGCGCCGGATGCTGCTCGCGCGTCTTGATGAGGTTGCGCATCCAGTTGAGGAGGCTGTCGGGATCCTGCTCCTGGGCGGCGACGTTCACCTCGTGGAAGGCGTAGTCGCCCTCATCGATGACCGGTGCGTACAGCCGGGCCTTCGCCGCCTCCGAGAAGCCGGCATTCTCGCCGCCGTGCCACTGCATGGGCGTGCGGACGCCGTTCCGGTCGGGCAGCTCGATGTTGTCACCCATGCCGATCTCGTCGCCGTAGTAGATGATCGGCGTGCCCGGCAAGGTCATCAGCATCGAGTTCATGAGCCGGATCTTGCGCATGTCGCCCCCCAGCAGCGGCGCCAGCCGCCGGCGTATCCCCACGTTGATCCGCATGCGCGGCTCCGGCGCGTAGGTTTCGTACATGAAGGCCCGCTCCTCCTCGGTCACCATCTCCAGGGTCAGTTCGTCGTGATTGCGCAGGAACACGACCCACTGGCAACTCTCGGGGATGGCAGGGGTGTTTTCCAGGATCCACTCCACACTCTGCCGGCTGCCTTCGGCCACGGCCATGTAGAGTCGGGGCATGACCGGGAAGTGGAAGAGCAGCGGCATCTCGTCGGTGCCGTCGCCGAAGTAGGCGATGGTGTCCTCCGGCCACTGGTTCACCTCACCCAGCAGGAACGCGTCGGGCTTGATGGTGTCGATGTAGGCGCGCAGCTCCTTGAGGTACTCGTGGGTCTCTGCCAGATTCTCGTTGTTGGTGCCCTCCCGCTCGATGAGGTAGGGGATCGCGTCCATGCGGAAGCCGTCGATGCCCAGCTCGAGCCAGAAGCGCACGATGCGCTTCATCTCCTCCCGCACCTCGGGGTTGTCGTAGTTGAGGTCGGGCTGGTGGCTGAAGAAGCGGTGCCAGTAGTACTGGCCGCGCACCGGATCGAAGGTCCAGTTGGAGGTTTCGGTGTCGGTGAAGATGATGCGCGTACCCGAGTACTTCTCGGGATCGTCGCTCCACACGTACCAGTCGGACTTCGGGTTGTCCTTACCCTGCCTGGACTCCTGGAACCAGGGGTGGTCGCTGGAGGTGTGGTTCACGACGAGGTCGGTGATGACCTTCAGACCACGAGCATGAGCCTCGCGCACGAGCTGCTGGAAGTCGTCCAGGGTCCCGTAATCCTCATGGATGTTATAGAAGTCGGTAACATCGTAGCCGTCGTCACGCAGGGGAGAGGGGCTTATGGGCAGGAGCCAGATGACGTCAACGCCAAGGCTCCTGATGTAGTCGAGTTTCTGGATGACGCCAGCCAGGTCGCCGTGTCCGTCTTCGTCGGAATCGCGGTAGGCACGAACATAGAGCTCGTAGAGAACAGCCCTCTTAAACCACGTGGTATCGATGTTGGCCATCTTCACTCCTGATGAACGAGATTCTACTGGCTACCAACCTAACCCCCATCTGTGCCTGTCGTAGTGGTTACCATGCGCACCGGTCGGTACAGTCGGAAGGAGCGCGATGAAGATCATCACACTGCCATACCGTCTAGCCGGACCCGTCCGGGAGTTCCTGCTCTCCCGCGAGGCCCGCGAGCGCTACGGTGTGCACGAGGATCTACTGTCTCTGCGCGGCACGCTTCTCGTCGCCGACATGGACGCCGCCCAGCTCCTTGCGCACCGCGTGAACTCGGTGCGGGACGTGGGCCGCAATCCTCACTCCTCTGTCAGTCCCGGGGAGATTCTGGCCGCCGGAATCCTCCACGAGCTGCAACACCTGCTGGTGATGCGCCTGCGGGAGGAGGACGGGACCCTGCTCAGGGTGCCGCTCGAGCAGGTTGCGGCGTCGCTGGGCGAGTCCCGGCTGCAATCGTTCCTGGTCAGGTTCGTGAGCAACTTCCCGCCCCGCGGGGTCACCGGTGACGAGGGCGCCCTCGCCTACCTCCAGGCGAGCACCGATGGGCTGGAGCACAGCGAGCTCGCTTTCGAGGAGCTGCTCCTCCTGGAGACCGCCCGTCAGAACCCCGCACTCGAACGTCTGCGCGAGCTGTTCACCGCGACCCCGCTGTTCGAGCCGGAGTCGCGCGAGGTCATGGGCCGGCTGCTGGCCGGCGCACGCGAGCAGGACGCGGGTGGCGACGAGGAACAGGTGGTGCAGGGGGCCCGGAACCTGATCGAGCTCCTCGAGGCGCCCATGCGGAACAGTCCCACGACGCTCTTCGGGCAGCTGCAGTACGCCCGTGAGCATTGGCTGCCCCTCCTGGGGGAAGCCGGCGCCCGCCTGCTGGAGCTCGTGCTCTTCGGTCAGGATGTTCTGGCAGAGGAGAACAAGCCCACCTTCCTGGGCCCCGCCCCCGCGCTGGAGCCGTTCGAGGAGGACGACCTGGTCCCCTCGGCCGAGCTCGACGAGCGGTTCAGCCAGGACGAGCCGTGGATGAAGGAGCTGGTGCTCGTCGCCAAGAGCACCTACGTGTGGCTGGATCAGCTCTCCCGCAAGTACGGGCGCGAGATCAGCAGCCTCGACCAGATCCCCGGGGAGGAGCTGGACGAGTTGCGGGCCCGCGGCTTCAACGGGCTGTGGCTCATAGGCATCTGGGAGCGCAGCGATGCCTCGCGCAAGATCAAGCAGCTGCGCGGGCAGCCGGAAGCGCTCGCCAGTGCGTACGCGATCAACGATTACCGGATCGCCCCGGAATTGGGGGCCGAGCCGGCGCTGCGCGAGCTGGAGAAGCTCGCCGCCCAGCGCGGGATGCGGCTGGCGAGCGACATGGTACCCAACCACACCGGCATAGACAGCCGCTGGATAATCGAGCACCCGGACTGGTTCATGCAGCTTTCCGAGTCGCCCTTCCCCGGCTACAGCTTCGACGGTCCCGACCTGTCCTCGGACCCGCGCGTCGGCATCTACCTGGAGGACCACTACTACGACAGCAGCGATGCTGCCGTGGTGTTCAAGCGTGTCGACCACGAGAGCGGCGAGGAGCGCTACATCTATCACGGCAACGACGGCACGGCGATGCCGTGGAACGACACGGCGCAGCTCGACTACCTCAATCCCCGGGTGCGCGAGGCCGTCATCGACACGATAGTGAGCGTCGCGAAGCGCTTCCCGGTGATCCGCTTCGACGCCGCCATGACCCTCGCGCGGCGGCACGTGCGCCGGCTCTGGTACCCGAAGCCGGGTGAGGGCGGCGCAATCCCCTCCCGCGCCCGCTACGGCAGCATGAGCGACTCCCAGTTCGACCGGGCCATGCCGCGCGAGTTCTGGCGCGAGGTGGTGCAGGCGGTCGAACGCGAGGCGCCGGGAACACTCCTGCTGGCCGAGGCCTTCTGGATGATGGAGGCCTACTTCGTGCGCCACCTTGGCCTCCATCGCGTCTACAACAGCGCCTTCATGCACATGATGAAGCGTGAGGCGACGGGCGAGTACCGGACGCTGCTGAAGCGCATCCTGAAGCTCGAGCCGCGCATCCTGGAGCGGTTCGTCAACTTCATGAACAACCCGGACGAGGACACGGCGGTCCTGCAGTTCGGCAAGGGCGACAAGTACTTCGGGGTGGCCACGGTCATGGCGACGATGCCCGGCCTGCCGATGTTCGGTCACGGGCAGGTCGAGGGTCTGGCCGAGAAGTACGGAATGGAGTTCCGCCGCGCCCGCCGCCGCGAACGGGTTGACGAGGAGCTGGTGGAGCGGCACGAGCGGCAACTTAGCCCGCTGTTGCACAGGCGCGCCCAGTTCGCGTCGGTCGACGGATTCGAGCTGTTCGACTTCGAGGGGCAGGGCGGCGTCGACGAGGAGGTCCTCGCCTACGGCACGGCGGGGCCGGTCCTGGTCCTGTTCAACAACCGCTTCGGGGAGACCTCGGGCGTCGTGCGCAACGGGGCGCCCAAACGGCGGCCCGACGGCTCGACAGGCAGCATCGACCTGCGCAGCTTCCTGGGACCAGCTCTGGAGGCCGCCGGCGGGCGGGACCGCGCCGGCGATTTCATCGTGTGCCGGGACCGGGTAACGGACCGCGAGTACCTCTATACCTGGTCACAGTTGCAGGACGGCCTGCCGGCACACCTGGGCGCCTACGAGCACCGGGTGCTGGACGATTTCCGGTGGGTTGCTGACGTTGATGAGGAGCTGCTGCGGGCAGTGCATGCCCGGGTGGGCTCCAGGGGGGTGGCTTCTTTGCAGGGTGAGTTGGAGCGGACCCGGTCCGAGCCGGTTATCTCGGCCTGGGATGATTTTCTTTCGGTGCCGTTTCTCGACGTGGATGCCAGCGTTGGCGCTTACGGTGACTTCCTTGCGGCAGTACGTGAAACGGAGGGGGAGGATGAGAGCTCCTCCAGCAGTGGTGCACGGGAGCGCTTCCGGGCACTGGTTCATGCTGCCACGGCCTTCCAGTACGGGCCCGGGCAGGTGCAGGAGGCGTTCGAGCGCTGCGCGCTCACGGTCCAGTCGGTCATTGGTCTCTTGCCGCTGGAGGAGGGCACTTTCGAGCGTTTCTACCTGGAGGATGCGCTGCTTAGCGGCGAGCACACCACCGGCGACTCGTTCGATCCGGATCTGGTCACGAGGGTGATTCCTGCCGTGAATGGCGCCTTGCGGGAGCAGCTGCTGGAGGAGCCGGCTGCGGGCGGCGATCCGGGGGCGACGGCAGGCGCCGAGTACCGGATTGGCGGGGAGCCGTCGGTGGAGTTCAGCGAGGTGCTGAATTTCCTGCACGAGCTGCTGCAGTCCGAGGAGGGCACGGAGCTTCTCGGGGTCAACCGCTGGGAAGGGGAGGAGTACTTCGACCGGGATGCCTACCGGCTGCTGGCCAGCTCCTACCTGTTCGCCCTGGCGGCCATCCGCGGCTCATCCACCGGTGTGGTTACCGGTCTTGCCGACGTGCTGGAGGAGATCGCCGAATTCGAGGAGGGCAGCCAGTACCGCCTGGAGGCGCTGCGCGCCGGTCAGCGGCCGTAGGAGCCGGACAGGTCCCTGATGCGCCGGGCGCTCAGGTGGGTGAGGGCGAGCGCGAGGGCATCGGCGGTGTGTGAGCTGTCCGGCGCCGCCGTCAGCTTGAGGATGCCGCGCACCATGAAGGCGACCTGCTCCTTGGACGCCCGGCCGGTACCTACCAGCGTCTGCTTGACCTCCATGGGCCCGTACTCGAAGACGGGCACTCCCTGGCGTTCGGCCGCCAGCAGCGCGACACCCACGGCCTGGCCCACCTTGAACGAGGTATCCCGTTGCCGGTGGAAGAACTGGCCTTCGAGGGCGATGGCGTCGGGCCTGTGGCTGGCGAGGAACTCCTCGACGCCGTCGTAGATGCGTGAGAGCCTGTCGGCGACGCGGGCCCGGCTGCTCGTGACGACGAGTTGGGCGGCCAGAAAGACCTGCTGGCGCCCCTCCTCCCGGACGGCGCCCAAGCCCAGGTTGGCGAGTCCGGGATCGATGCCTACGACAGTAATTGGGGAGTGCTTTGGGGCCGTCACCACCATTTACTCTACCCCCGCGGCGCGGCCCCGGCCACTCCGGCTCCTTCGCCCCTCAATACTCCCGCAGGTACTGATCGAGTTCCCACTGGTGGACGCTTATCCGGTACTCCTCGTACTCGTGCGTCTTCGCGTCGATGAAGCTGTGGAAGGCGTGCTCGCCCAGCGCCTCGCGCATCGTCCGGCTGCGTGACAGGTTGCCTATCGCCTCCCGCAGGGTAGCCGGCAGGTCGCGAATCTTGTGCCGCTTGCGCTCCCGGGCGCTCATTTCGAAGATGTTGCGGCTTATGGCCGGCGGGGGAGTGAGGTCGCGCTGCAGCCCGTCGATGCCGGCGGCGAGCATCGCCGCCAGGGCAAGGTAGGGGTTGCAGGAAGGGTCGGGCATGCGTAGCTCGCACCTGGTGCCCGCGCCGCGCCGGGCGGGGATGCGTATCATCGCGCTGCGGTTGGAGGCCGACCAGGCGATGTTTGTTGGCGCCTCATACCCCGGGGTGAGCCTCTTGTAGGAGTTCACCGTAGGATTCGTGAGGGCGACCATCGCCTGGGAGTGTTCGAGCAGCCCGGCTATCCACTGGTGGGCGGTGCGGGACAACTCGTGCTCGCCGTCAGGATCGTAGAAGATGTTGTGGCCGTCCCTGAAGAGGGAGAGGTGGGTGTGCATGCCGGAACCGGAGATGCCCGTCACCGGCTTGGGCATGAAGGTGGCATGCAGGCCGTGATTCATGGCTATTCGTTTGACGACGGTCCGGAAGGTGACGATGCTGTCGGCCGTCTGCAACGCGGGGGCGAAGCGGAAGTCGATCTCGTGCTGGCCTGGCGCAACCTCGTGGTGCGCCGCCTCAATCTCGAAGCCCATACCCACGAGGGCGGCCACCATGTCGCGGCGAGCGTCCTCGCCCCGGTCGATGGGAGCGAGATCGAAGTAGCCGGCCTTGTCGTTCGTGACCGTGGTGGGTGTGCCGTCGGCCTCCCGCTGGAACAGGAAGAACTCGGGCTCCGAGCCGACGAACATGTCGTCGAAGCCCAGTGCCTGCAGCCGGTCCAGTTGCCGCCTGAGCACGTAGCGCGGGTCGCCGGGAAAGGGTGAGTCGTCGGGATAGGCGATGTCACAGATCAGGCGCGCGATTCTCGCGCCCTCGCTGCCCTCGATGATCTCGGGAAAGATGAGGAAGGTCTGGAGGTCGGGCTTGAGGAGCATGTCCGACTCCTCGATGCGCGTGAAGCCCTGGACCGATGAACCGTCGAACATTATCCCGCCGTCCAGCGCCTTGTCGAACTGGGATTCGGGTACCTCGACGTTCTTCATCTGACCGAGTACGTCAGTGAACTGCAGGCGCAGGTAGCGCACCTTTTCATCACGCAGGATGGCACGGATATCGTCTGCTGTCTGAGCCATGTACTCCTCCGGGCGAGCAGTTGACCAGCTTTGCCGGTGCAGTTGCTCGGGAATGGGCGAAGTCTACACCTAAACGGCCACGGATGTGAACCAACTGCACTGTCTGTGCGTGCACCGGTGCGCGAGTGGCCCTGTTCTGCCGCCTGATTGCGGGTATGCGAAGCCTGGCGGCTCCGGCAGTGCACTCTTCAACCGCAACTCCGGTGCAGCTTGCGCACGCCTGTAAGGGTTTGCGTGGAATGCGCATGAAAATCTTCGCGCAGGCGAACCGGGAGGCTCCCGATTCGTTGACAGTTACTGGTGCGCGTTTTATCCTTGGTGTGCAGCACGTTACTTTTGACCCACACCGGCCGCCCCGCGGTCGCTGTGGGCACATATCCTTAGGAGGACCTATGAAGCATATTGTTGCAGCATTGGTTGCGCTCACCCTTACCTTCGCGGTGGCGCAGGATGCTCCGCCCGTAGCAAAGGTCGGCTTGCTCTTCGACTACACCGGGGCCCTGGCCGAGTTCGGGCCCAGCATGGAGAATGCTGCCGACCTCGCTGCAGAGCAGTTGAACAGCGCCGCACAGGCAGTGCTGGGCGGGCCCATCATCGAGCTGGTCGTCGAGGACGGTGCCACCAGCCCGTCCGTGGGTGTCGACCGCGCCCGCAAGATGATGGACACCGACCAGGTGGTCGCTATCGTGGGCGCCCTTTCGAGCGGCGTCACCACCACCGTGGCCGAGTCGGTCACAATCCCGGGCGAACTCATCCTGATGAGCCCGGCGAGCACCAGCCCCATCCTCTCCGTGCTGGAGGACAACGACTTCGTGTTCCGCACGGTCGCTTCTGACGCCACCCAGGGCATCGTGGGTGCGCAACTGGCGCGCGGCGAAATCTTCGATGATTACAGCCACGAGACCGCTTCCGTCATCTACGTGAACAACCCGTACGGGCAGGGTCTGGCCGAGTCCTTCCGGGCCGCCTTCGAAGCCCGCGGCGGCACCGTCCTGGCGATGGCCTCCCACCCGGACGAGCAGCAGCCCACCTACAGCTCACTGCTCGAGACCGTACTGGCCGACAATCCTGACTTCGTGGTCGCGATCAGCTACCCTGGCCAGGCCTCCGTCTACATGCCGGAAGCCCGCGACCTCTACGACTTCACCAGCTGGCAGTTCGTTGACGGCACGAAGTCCGAAGAGCTGATCGAGGTCATGGGCGCCGAAGCCATGGAAGGCCTTTACGGCACCGTGCCCGGCTCGGACCCCGAGTGGGGCGGCGCGGAAGCCTTCTTTGCCGCCTACGAGGAGTCGTACGGCGAGGCTCCCGGCCTCCCGTTCATCGACACCTCCTACGACGCCGTCTCGGTAATTGGCCTCGCGATCGCCAAGACGATCATCGATGGTGATGAGCTCACCAGCGCCAACGTCCGCGACAACCTGCGTGAGGTCTCCTCGCCCGGCCCCGAGGTCATCTCGGTCGGCGACTTCGAGCGTGCCCTCCAGCTCCTCCAGGATGGCGAGAGCATCGACTTCAGCGGTGCCGCCGGCGCCGTCGATTTCGACGAGGTTGGCGACGTGATCACGCCCATCGTCATATTCGAGTACACGGGCGGCGAAGTACTGGACATCCACGTCCGGTCCGCCGACGAGATTCCGGCAGAGTAAAGCATTGCGCCCGGCGCAGCACCCGCCAAGCGGGTAGCGCCGGGCAAAAAGTAACTGCTGTAGATGGGGTTGGGGAGATCGCGATGCGATCTCCCCAACCCCATACTTTTGGCCAGGCAAACCTGCGCAGGGATCAGAAAGAAGAGTGGCCGGCGTCGTGCCGGCCACTCGTGGTGTTCTATGCCTTTAGGGTCCGTCGTGCGCGGGACTAGCCCGGTTGGGACACGTACTTCTCCTCGGGTATGACCCCCTTGGGCCGGTAGAGGAGGATCAGCAGGAGCAGGAGGCCCACCAGCAGGTAGCGCAGGTAGGGGCCGCGCGCGGGCAGGTCGCTGGAGATGGCCGCCAGGGCCGGACGCGCCAGGTCGATGATGAAGGTCGTTCCGGTCCACACGCCCCAGATGAGGAACGCGCCCAGGATGGCACCGCGGTTGTTGCCGCTGCCGCCCAGCATGAGCATCACCCACACCAGGAAGGTGGCGTAGAGCGGGTCGAAGTGGCTGTAGTCGATGGAGACCATGTAGTGGGCGTAGAGCGAGCCGCCCATGCCCATGATGATGGCGCCAAGGATGAACGACTGCATGCGGAACGCGGCGACGTTCTTGCCGCTCATCGCGACGGAGCTCTCCTCCTCGCGTATCGCCCGCAGCACGCGGCCCCAGGGCGAGCGGATCGCCCGTTCGAGGACGATGTAGACGACCAGCACGACCAGCGAGGCGATGAAGAGGTAGACGAAGGTGTAGTCGCGGGCGGTAAATCCGTCGAACAGGCCGGCGATGGGGCCGGGCAGCCAGGAGCACACCGGGTTCTCCACGAGGCAGTGAAGGGGCTGAGGAATGCCGCGCATCGGCTGCGGCCCGTTTGCCAGCCACCGCTCGTTCTGGAAGACGAGCCGCGTGACCTCGGCAATGCCGATGGTGGCGATGGCCAGGTAATCCTCGCGCAGGCGCAGTGTGGGGCCGGCGATGAGCAGCGCCAGGAGTCCGGAGACGATCCCGGCGGCGATGAGCCCGACCAGGAAGGGCGCGCCGAAGCCGAACAGCTGCTGGGAGAAGGCGGCCAGGGCGCCGCTGGGCGGGGCGGTGGTGAAGAGGGCGCTGGTAAAGGCACCGACCGCAAAGAAGGCTGCGATACCGATGTTGAACAGGCCCGTATAGCCCCACTGCACGTTCAGTCCCAGCGTGAGCACGGCGTAGATGGACGCCATGATCACGAAGGAGACGAGGTAGGACATGATGCCGGAAGGCACCCAGAGCACCGCCGCCAGGGCGACGCCGAATCCGGCCACTATTCCCAGCAGGATGCGGGGGAGGAGGGGGAGCGAGCGCAGGAGCTGGGTCGCCAGGAACGCCACCGGGACGGTGAGCAGGAAGGCTTTGACAAGTGTCGTCGTGGTCATCCGATCACCGCGGCTTTCCGAAGATGCCCTCTGGCCTGAAGAGGAGGACGAGAATCATCACCAGGAATGCGACCCCGGGCCCGTACGCCGGATCGAGGAACGCACTGGACGTTTGCCAGACGATGCCTATCACCAGGGCGCCAACCAGGGCGCCGTAAGGATTGCCGATAGTCCCCAGGATCACCGAGGCGAAGAGGGGGAGGAGCAGCAGCCAGCCCATCTCGGGTCGCAGCTGGGAGTCGAGGCCGTACATGACTCCGCCTGCAGCGGCGAGTGCGCCGCCGATGATCCAGGTCCACATGACCACGCGTTCGGTGTCGATGCCGGTCACCCTGGCCAGGTCGGGATTGTCGGCGGTGGCGCGCATCGCCTTGCCCATCTTCGTGTGCTCGAGGAGCAGGTAGACGAGGAATATCAGGAACAGCGCCAGGCCCAGGATGAAGAGCTGGTCGGGACGCACCCGGATCCCCGCGAACAGCTCGATGGAGGGACGCGGCCGGCCCCGGTAGAAGAAGGTGAAGTCCGCACCCCAGCCCAGGTAGACGAGGCTTCTGATGATCAGGGCGACCCCGATCGAGGACATCGCGAAGATGATGGAGGCGCTCTTGCGGTTTCGCAGACGCGTGAACACCATCCGGTCGACGAGATAGCCCACTACCCCGACGACAGCCATGGAGCCCACCATCGCTATGAGGAACTCGTAGCCGAACGAGAACGGCCCTATGGGGTTGCCCATGGGCATGAAGCCGACGAACAGCAGGCCCAGGTAGGCGCCGCCGGTCATGAGGTCGCCGTGCGCGAAGTTGGGGATGCGCAGGACGCCGAAGATGAGGGTCAGGCCAATCGCCCCGAGGGAGAGAATGCCGCCCAGCATCACCCCACGCACGGTCAGGGACAGCAGGCGGTTGCCGGTCACGCCCTGGGCGTTGGCCACCAGTATCAGCGCCAGGATGACCAGCAACAGGATCACGACCCCGGCGGTGCGCGACCCGAGGATCCTCTTGATGCGCTCGCCTGGCCGCAGCTGAGTTGCGGGTGCAGGCGGAGTATTGCTTACCGACTGGTTCATGACGCGGCGCTCACCACCTCACCGCCCAGGTAGAGCCGGGCGACCTCCGGGTCGTCGAGCAGCTCGGTTCCCGGGCCGTCGACCTGATTCATGCCGCTCGCCAGCACGTAACCCCTGTGGGCGAGCTCCAGCGACTTGCGGGCGTTCTGTTCCACCATCAGGATTGCGACTCCACTGTCATTGATCTGTCTGATCACCTCGAAGATCTGGTCGACGATGAGCGGAGCAAGGCCGGCCGAGGGCTCGTCGAGCAGGATCATCTTCGGATCGAGCATCAGGGCACGGCCCATCGCGACCATTTGCCGCTCCCCGCCGGACATCTTTCCTGCGCGCTGGCGACGCCGCTCGGCGAGCCTGGGGAAGATGTCGTAGATCTTCTCCTTGCGCTCCTTCAGCGGGCCGCTCATCACGAACGCGCCCATCTCGAGGTTTTCTTCCACGGTGAGTGTCGGGAATACATTATCCACTTGCGGGACAAGACACATCCCTTCGCGCACGATGCGGTCGGGCGAGAAGCCGGAGATGTCGGTGCCATCAAAGGTTATCGAGCCCTGCCAGGGAGCGAGCAGACCGAAGACCGTCTTCATCACGGTCGACTTGCCGGCACCGTTCGGGCCTATGATCGACACGATCTCATTCTCTGCCACTTCCAGGGTTACGTCGCGGAGGACCTCCATCTCGCCGTAACCGGTCGTTATCGAATCAACCTTCAGCAGCTGCATACTGCCCTCCAAGGTAGGCCTCGAGCACCAGCGGGTTGGTGCGGACCGATTCGGGTGGGCCGTAGGCCAGGCGTGTCCCCTGGTTCATGACGACCACCGGGTTGCACAGGCCCATGACGAGGTTCATGTCGTGCTCGA
Source organism: uncultured Trueperaceae bacterium (assembly GCA_937983275.1). GTDB lineage: Bacteria > Deinococcota > Deinococci > Deinococcales > Trueperaceae > CALKAI01. Next base: position 55,705 of record CALKAI010000046.1, read on the forward strand.
TGAGCAGGAAGGTGATCCCCATCTCGTCCCTGAGCTGGTCGATCTTCTCGCGGATCTTCCCCATGAGCGTCGGGTTGACCCCGGCGGCGGGCTCGTCGAGAAGCACCAGCTCGGGCTTTGCCATCAGGGTGCGGGCCAGCTCCAGCAGCTTCTTCTGGCCGCCGGACAGGTTGCCCGCGAACTCCTCGGCCACATGCGTGAGGTCAAGAAAATCGAGGACCTCCATCGCCTGCCGCCTGATGTCCCGCTCCTGATTGCGTACCGCCCCAGGCCGCAGCAGCGGGTTCCAGATCCGTTCGCCCAGCTGGTTCGCAGGTACCAGCATCAGGTTCTCCACGACGGTCATGCTCTTGTGTTCCCTGGGGATCTGAAAGGTCCGTGACAGGCCGTGTCTGAAGATCACATGCGGCGCCAGACCCGTAATGTCCTTGCCCTTGAAGTAGACGCGGCCCGTGTCCGGACGATGAAATCCGGAGATGAGGCCAAACATGGTCGTCTTCCCAGCACCGTTGGGACCGATCAGGCCTGTTATGGTTCCGCGCCGGACCTCGAATGAACAATCGTTTACGGCCTTGAGGCCACCGAAGCTCTTGCCGAGCGACTGCACGCTCAACAACACCTCAGCACCTGGAGCCGTACTGTTAACCGCTTCCAAACCCATATGCGCAGCCTTTCCTATCCCTCGCAGGTGGACAAATATTGGTGCTGGCGCAAATTGTAACACGGTATTTTCGGTGCCCCCCCGCTGCCGGTATGTCTGTACATGAGACTCAGAAAATGGTTATGCTTCCCACAAACAAAAATTTCAGCTCGCCCTGCGCGTGAGAAAGGGGGATTTGCAGCCTCTCGCTCCGAATAGATACCGATACCGGTACTTGCATGTTCTTCTTCAGCAGAAACAAGAATGAGGTGTAGAAGTATGCGTCGCAAATCATCCCTGAAATCACTGCTGGGCTCCTTGGCACTCGCGCCGTTGCTGCTCGCAGGCAGCGCGCTGGCCCAGGACGCTCCCCCTGTCACGACGGTCGGCACCGTGTTCCCCTACACCGGCGGGGGCGCTGAGTGGGGGCAGGTCATGCAGCGCTCTGCCGATCTCGCGGCGAAGCAGATAAACGAAGCCGCGCAGCAACACCTGGGTGGCCCGGTGCTGGAGCTGGTGCATGAGGATTCAGCCACCTCCCCCAGCGTGGGCGTCGACCGGGCCCGCAAGCTCATCGACGTCGACGGGGCACCCGTTGTGATCGGGACCTGGTCGAGCGGTGTCGCCACGGCGATCGCCGATGCCGTCACCATGCCCAACGACATCCTTCACGTCGTTCCGGTGGCCACCTCGCCGCTCATCACCTACCTCCCCTCGGACGTCGACGACATGCTGTTCCGCACTATCGGCGCCGACGACCAGCAGGGGATAGTCGCTGCGATGCTCGCCCGCGGCGAGCTAATAGACGGCGTCAGCTACGACACCGCTTCGATCGTCTACGAGAACAGCCCCTACGGGCAGGGCCTGATGGACACCTTCGTGAAGTCGTTCGAGGCCCGGGGCGGTACGGTTCTAACAACAGTGGGCATCCCCACCGAGCCGCAGCCCACCTACTCGGGTGTCATCGAGGAGCTGCTGGCCGGTGACCCCGATGTGGTGCTGCCCATCATCTACCCCAACACGGGCGGCGTGCTGCTGGCCGAGATGCGCGACAACTACGGCTACACCAGCTGGCAGTTCGTCGACGCCATGCGCGCCCTCGACGTTGTCGAGGCGCTGGGTGCCGACGTGGTGGAGGGCTCTTACGGCACCACCCCTGCGGCCGACATGGACAGCGAAGGATACTTGCGCTTCGCCGGGCTGTACGAGGAGGAGTACGGCCACGAGCCGCCCCTCTCCTTCATGGACACCACCTACGACGCAGCGGTGATCACCGGTCTCGCCATCGCCAGCGCGGTTGCCGCCGGCGACGAAATCACTCCCCAGAACCTGCGTGACCACCTGCGCATGGTCGCGGAGCCTCCCGGTGAGGCGGTCTTCGTCGGCGAAATAGGCCGCGCGCTCGAACTGCTCGCCGCCGGTGAGGATATCGATTACTCCGGCGCCGCCAGCGGCATCGACTTCGACGAGAACGGACAGGTCATCACGCCCGTCGAGGTCTGGCAGTTCACGGACGGCGGCATCGAAACCGTCGAGATGATGGGCTCCGAGGACATCCCCCTGGAGTAGTGCCGCAGCCGTAACAACCGGCAAAAAAAGTGGGAGCAGGCCTTCAGACCTGCTCCCACACTCTCATTAACCGACCCAGCAGGTCACTCCTCCTGCTCGACCGGCTGCAGCCTCTCCAGCATCTCCTCAAGCCTCGTGAACTTCACCCGCGGCCGGCCCTGCGGTTCGCCCAGCCGGACCTCCAGTTCGTCGAGACGGCACCACTCGTCGTAGCTGACTGCCCTCACGCCGCGGCTCTCCAGCAGTGAATCGACAGCTTCCGGCGAGGGCCGGGCCGGCTCGCGCAACCGGGCAGAGAGCAGCGTCCTCACCGTCTCCATCGCGTCGGCCTTGTTGGTGCCTATCACGCCCGAGGGGCCGCGCTTGATCCAGCCCGCAACGAACTCACCCGTGACGGGCTCGGAGTCGGGTGTCACCACCTGACCCCGCTCATTGGGGATGACCCTTCGTCGCTCATCGAAGGGCACGCCGTCGACGGCCTCCCCCTGGTAGCCGACGGAGCGCAGCACGAGGTCGACCGGCCACTCATCGATCTCGCCCGTGCCGCGTGCACTGAGCCTGCCGTCCTCACCCGCGACCAGCTCGTTGCGTTCCAGCCGTATGGCTTCCACGCGGTCGCTGCCGATGATCTCTACGGGGGAGAGGAAGAAGCGCAGGCGCACCCGGCGGGGCTTGCCGGTGGCAGGTATCTCCCGGAAGCCTTCGATGACCTCTACGTTGCGGCGCAACATCGGTTCATCCTCGAGGCTGGCCCTGCTTGCCGCGTCCAGCTGCAGGTCGCGCGGCAACACGTCTATGTCGGCGTTCTCGAGCTCGCCAAGTTCGCGCAGCTCCTTGGTGGTGAACCTCGCCTGCGCCGGCCCGCGCCTGCCCACGATGGTTATCTCCCGGATGTTGCTGCGGCGCAGCGCAGCCAGCGCAGCATCGGTTATGTCTGTTTGCGCCAGCTCCTCCACGGACTTGGCGAGTATGCGGGTCACGTCGATCGCCACGTTGCCGACGCCGATCACGACAGCCCGCTCGCCCGAGAGCGGAACATCCAGGTCCTGGTAGTGGGGGTGGCCGTTATACCAGCCAACGAACTCGGTCGCGGAGAGGTTGCCCGGCAGGTCCTCCCCGGGTATGCCAAGCCGGCGCCCGGTGGGCGATCCCACCGCGTAGACAGTTGCGTGATAGTGGAGCTGCAGATCGTCATGGTTGAGGTCGCGTCCGTACTGGACATTGCCCAGGAAGCGCACCCTGGGATCGCTGCAGGTTCGGTGGAACATCCGCGTGACCGACTTCATCTTCTGATGGTCCGGCGCAACACCGTAGCGCACCAGCCCGAAGGGGGCGGGGAGGCGGTCGATTATGTCGACGAGGACGTCATCCCGCTCCTTTACGAGTGACTCTGCCGTATAGATCCCCGCGGGCCCCGCGCCTATCACGGCGATGCGGAGTGGGGAGTTGAATGCTTTCATCGTCCCGTTCTATCACGCACTGCCGCGCGTCCCGAGTCGTCTGGGGCGTTATATTCGGCTTTGTGACCGACGCTCGCCACATACGGGAGGCCGGCCCGCCCCCTCGCGCTGCCGGCGCCCTGCAGGAAGGGGCGGCCCTGTGACGCCAAGCAGTGTGGAGCAGGTGTTCCTCGAACGCAGGGGCGGCTCCACTCAGGTCCTGCTCGTCCTCGAGGACCCCGCCGGCGCACGTACCCGCGACCGCCTGGTGGTAGCCAGTCCGGACCTCACCGTCGCCGTGAAGCAGGCGGCACGGCTGCTTGCGCACAGGGGCATTGGTCCGGCCGGGAAGGTGCGGCTGCGGGTGAGCACGAAGCAGGGGCTGGAAGACGACGCCGGGCTGCTGGCGCTCTTCCTGGACGAGCTCGGCTAGGTCCCTCAGGCCAGGCTCTTCACCTTTTCGCGGTCGACAAAACTGACCAGGCGCTGCGCCAGGTTCATGTCCCCGCTTATCTTCACCTTGCCCGTCATGAATGCGCTCATCGGGTTCAGCTCCCCGCGGAACAGCTTCAGCAGGTTCTCGTCCTTCATCTTTATCGTCAGATCGGCGTTCTGCGCCCAGCCGTCGAATACCTCCAGGCGCCCGTCACGCAACACCTGGTACGCGGGCTGGGAGATGTCGTACTGGATAACCGCTTCGGTCCCCTGAGCTGCCTGGGGGTCCAGAGCTTCCGGCATCCGTTCGATGAGTTCGCGTGCTGTCATGTCTCCTCCGATCGCCGGCCAGAGTGCGGCCCGCGCGCTTCCAGGGTCATCAGGTCCGTGAATGATACCGCCTTGCCGCGCGGCGTAACCGGGAGGTACCACACCCGGTGGAGATCTTGTTGTACGGCGGTTGAACGCGGCCTTCCCGGGGACCAGGAGTCGCGCGTTGTAGGCTTGGTCCATGCCAATACGAAGCCTGGGAGGGCAGTGGACCTAGCACTATCTGAAGAGCTCCAGCTCATGCAACGAAGTGTTCGCGAGTTTGCCAGGGACCAAATCTACCCGGTGGCGGGCGAACTCGACCGCAATCCCCGCTTTCCCTGGGAGACGCTGGGGCAAATGGGCGAACTGGGCCTGCTGGGCGTGACGACTCCGGAGGAGTATGGCGGCGCGGGCCTCGATGTCCTTTCCTACGTCGTCCTCCTTGAAGAGATAGCGGCGGCCGATGCCGCGCACTCCACGATCATGGCGGTCACCAACGGCCTGCCGCAATCTATGCTGGTCACCTACGGAACCGAGGAGCAGAAGCGCCGCTACCTGCCCAGGCTGGCCAGCGGCGAGTGGATCGGGGCGTTCTGCCTCTCCGAACCGCACTGCGGCAGCGACGCGGCCGCCATCCGGACGACCGCCCGCAGGACCGCCGACGGCTGGGTGCTCGACGGCAGCAAGGCGTGGATCACGAGCGGCGGCGAAGCGCAGTTGTACGTCGTCATGGCCAAGACTGACGAGAAGGGTGGTCCCCGCGGAATAAGCTGCTTCCTCGTGGAGAAGGGCACCGCCGGGATAGAGTTCGGCAAGCCCGAGGAGAAGCTGGGCCAGCACGCCGCCATCACCACCGGCATCAGCTTCGAAGGCTGCGAGCTGCCGGACGACGCCCTGTTGGGCCCGGAGAATCAGGGGTTCATCCTTTCGATGAGCTCCCTTGACGGCGGCCGCCTGGGCATCGCTGCCCAGTCGGTGGGCATCGCCCGCGCCGCCTTCGAGGCAGCACTCGACTACGCGTCAGAGCGGGAGTCGTTCGGCGAGCCCATCCGCGAGCACCAGGGCGTGCAGTTCAAACTGGCCGACATGGCGACCCGCATCGAGGCGGCCCGCCTCCTCACCTACAAGGCTGCCTGGCTGCGCGACCGCGGCTACCGCGTCACCCGCGAGGCATCGATGGCCAAGCTCTTCGCGAGCGAGACGGCCACCTTCGTAACCGACGCGGCGGTGCAGATCTTCGGAGGCTACGGCTACTCCCGCGACTACCCGGTGGAGCGGTACTTCCGCGATGCGCGGGTGACCACGATCTACGAAGGCACGAGTGAAATCCAACGGATGGTCATTGGCCGGCAGCTCTACCGCGAGCGGGAGCGCTGACCGCCCGGGAGGTAACAGTTGATCGACTTCACCCTGACCGAAGAGCAGCGGCAAATCCAGAGCCTCTCCCGCCAGTTCGCGCGGGATGTCATCGCCCCGCAGGCGGCCCGGTTCGATCGCGATGAGAGCTATCCGGAGGAGATAGTCGCCCGGGCCGCCGGCCTGGGCCTACTCAACGTGGGCATCCCGCAGGCCGTGGGCGGGCTTGGCCTGGGCATGCTCGACGAGGTGATCATGGGCGAGGAGCTCGCGTGGGGCTGCATGGGGATCTACAGCGTCCTCATGGCCTCGGAGCTGGGCATAACCCCTGTCCTCCTGGCCGGCAGCGAGGAGCAGCAGGAACGGTTCCTGGGACCCCTCGTCGGCAAGCCGTCGCTCGCGGCGTTCGCACTGTCCGAACCCGACAACGGTTCCGACGCCGCTGCGATGAAGACCCGGGCACGCATCGACGGGGACGAGGTCGTCATTACGGGCACCAAGATGTGGATCACCAACGGTGGCCTTGCCGACTTCACCGTCGTTTTCGCGAACCTGGAGCCGGAGAAGCGCCACAAGGGTGTCGTGGCGGTCGTGGTCGAGAAGGATACGCCGGGACTCAGCTACCAGAAGATCACCGGCAAACTGGGTCAGCGGGCGGCGCACACTGCAGAGCTCATCTTCGACGAGGTGCGGGTACCCGTCAGCAATATCCTTGGCGAACCCGGGGATGGCTTCCGTATCGCCATGCGTACCCTCGACCGCACCAGGATTCCCGTTGCGGCAGGCGCGGTTGGCGTAGCGGGCCGTGCGCTGCACGAGTCCACGAAGTACTCTGCCGAACGGCAGGCGTTTGGCCAGCCCATCGGCAACTTCCAGGCGATCCAGTTCAAGCTCGCGAACATGAAGATTGGCCTGGAGACCGCCCGCTGGCAAACCTGGTATGCGGCCTGGCTGGTCGACAGCGGCAAACCTCACACGGAGGCATCGGCGATCGCAAAGGCCTACGCTTCCGAGGTTGCCTTTGACGCCGCCAACGAGGCCGTGCACGTCTTCGGCGGTTACGGCTACGTGGACGAGTACCCGGTTGCAAAGCTCATGCGCGACGTGAAACTGAACCAGATCTACGAAGGCACCAACGAGATCCAGCGGGTGGTCATCGCCCGCGGTCTGCAGAAGGCCTGAGTTACACTTCCCGTGAACAGAAGGTAAAGGAGTGAGTTCGTCATGAAGATCGTTGCGATCCTCAAGCAAGTCCCCGATGCCGAGTCGAGGCTCCGGGCATCCGCAAGCGGTGTCGACCTGGACGGCGTGACCTGGGTAATGGACGGAATGGACGAGTACGGCGTGGAGGAGGCGTTACGGCTGCGTGAAGGCGGCCTGGATGCCGAAGTCGTTGCAGTGGCGCTGGGCCCCGATCGGTACGAGGAGGCGCTTCGTACCGCCCTTGCGATGGGAGCCGACCGGGCAATCCACATCGAGAGCGACGAGGACCTCGACCCGATCTCGCAGGCAAAGGTGCTGGCGCGAGTCGTAGAGGATGAGGGCGCCCAGCTGGTCTTCACCGGCGGCAAGCAGGCCGACTGGGACAGCAGCGCCCTGGGCCCTGCCATTGCGGAATTCCTGGGCTGGCCGCACAGCGACTGGTCTACCCAGCTGGAGCTGGCCGGCCAGCAGGTGAGGGTGCGCCACGACGCCGAGGTCGGTACTGAGGTGCTCCAGTTTCCCCTGCCGGGCGTGATAACGACCCAACAGGGCCTCAACGAGCCGCGCTACCCGACCCTGCCGAACATCATGAAGGCGAAGCGCAAGGAGCTCAAGCGCCTGCCGCTGGGTGAGGTAGAGCAGGTGGAGGCGCGTACGGAGATCGTCTCGCAAACCCTGGAGGAGCGGGAGCGGCGCGGCCGGATCCTCGAAGGAGAACCGGCCCAGGTTGCCCAGCAGCTCGTCCAGCTTCTCCGCGATGAAGCCGGAGTCCTCGCCAAGTAACCTGCACGGACCCGAAAGGAACAGATACGAATGGTACTTATCGTTGCAGAGCATGCTGATGGTCAGCTGCGCAAGAGCGCCCTGGAGGCCGTTACGGCCGGAACCCGGCTGGCAGGTGAACTGGGAGTCGAACCGGTCGCGCTGATCATGGGGCGCGATGTGAGCTCCCTGGCCCAGGAGCTGGCGGGTTACGTGAAAGACGTGCGCGTGGTGGAACACGACGCCCTTGGCGACGTGCGGGCCCAGACCTGGACGGCCGTCGTCAGCGCGGTCGCGCAGGAGCTGGGGGCGTTGGCGGTGGTGTTCTCTGCCGGACGGGTTGGCCTCTCCGTCGCACCCCGCGTGGCAGTGCGGCTCGATGCCCCGCTGCTCGAGGACGTCACCGAACTGCAGGTGGAGGGTGAGCAGGTAGTCGCCACGCGGCTCTCCTACCTGTCCAGGGTCACCGAGAGGGTGAAGGCCAGAAGGCTCCCCGTGGTGGTGTCCGTGACGCTTAACGTGATGCCCTTGCCCGAGACCGGCGTGTCGGGAAGCGTGCAGCCGATGAGCGTCGACATCCCCGAAGCCGACCAGGTGGTGAGCGTGGGGGAGAGGAGCCTGCCGGAAGGCGGCCGGGTCCAGCTCGAGGAAGCGAAGGCAGTCGTTGCCGGCGGGCGCGGCGTAGGCGGTCCCGACGGCTTCAGCAACTACGTCGAGCCGCTGGCCAATGCCCTGGGTGCGGCGGTGGCCAGCACCCGTGCCGTGGTGGACGCCGGCTGGCGCGAGTACGAGGAGCAGGTGGGCCAGACCGGTAAGTCCGTCTCTCCCGATCTCTACATCGCCCTGGGAATCTCCGGAGCGGTGCAGCACCTCTCGGGGATGAACCGCTCGAAGGTGGTCGTGGCGATCAACAAGGATGGCGACGCGCCGATCTTCAAGGCGGCCGACTATGGCGTGGTTTCGGACCTTGGCCAGGTCGTACCGGAGATCGTGAAGATCCTCAAGAAGTAAGAACCTGAATGAGCAGGAAAGCTGGCCGCGTCCCGGGAGCCGGGACGCGGCCAGTCGACTTTGTCATTGCCCGGTTTCCGGGACGGAGGCTACTCCTGCAGGACGGTCAACCCCGGCAGCTCCTTGCCTTCAATGAATTCGAGGGAGGCGCCGCCGCCGGTCGACACGTGATCGATGGCGTCCATGAGGCCCGTGGCCGCGAGCGCCGCGACGGAGTCGCCCCCGCCCACCACGGTGTAGGCATCCAGCTCGGCGACCGCCTGCGCGATCGCCCTGGTGCCGGTATCAAAGGGCGGCACCTCGAACACGCCCAGCGGTCCGTTCCAGAAGACGGTGCGGGTACCTGCCAGTGCCTCGCGGAAGCTGGCGACCGCCTCCTTGCCGGCGTCCAGGCCCATCAGACCCGCCGGGATGGCGTCCGAAGGGTGAGTCTCCACCTGGGCTTCAGAGTCGATCTCCCGGGCGCAGACGGAATCGGCCGGCAGCAGGAAGCGCACGCCCCGCTCGGCCGCGCGTTGGAGCAGCTCCCGGGCGAGGTCCAGGCGGTCCTCCTCGACCAGCGACTCGCCCACCTGGCCGCCCTGGGCCCGTATGAACGTATAGGCCATCGCCCCGCCCACGATCATCACGTTCGCGCTGCCCACCAGCCGTTCCAGCACCCCGATCTTGTCCGAGACCTTGGCGCCGCCGATGATCACGGCGAACGGCTCCTCCGGTTCATCGCGGACCCTGCGCAGCGCTTCCAGCTCTCGCTCCACCAGGTAACCGGCTGCGCTGGGGAGGAGCCTGGCCACTCCGACGGTGCTGGCGTGGGCCCGGTGCGCGGCGCCGAAGGCGTCATTCACGAAGAAGTCGGCGTACGCGGCCAGCTTGCGCGCCATCTCCGGATCGTTGTCGGTTTCACCCGGCTCGAAGCGGGTGTTCTCAAGGAGAGTGATGCTGCCCGGCGGGGCCTCTTCCACGAAGCGCGCCTGTTCGTCGCTGGTCGGGCCGGGGGTGGGCAGGTAGCGGACCTCCGTACCGACCAGGCCGGAGAGGTGCCGGGCGACCGGTTCAAGCCGGTACGCATCGTTTGCCTCGCCCTTGGGCCTGCCCAGGTGGCTCATGAGGAAGAGCGTCGCTCCGGCGTCCAGGAGCCTCCTGATGGTTGGCAGAGCATGGCGCATGCGCGTATCGTCGCCAACCTTCCCGTCCCGGACGGGGACGTTGAAGTCCACCCGGACCAGGACCCTCTTGCCGGCGACCCCCAGGTCGTCCATCCTGCGCAGGTTCATCTGAGTCGTGCCGGTGTCCCGAACCTCAGTACTCCCTGCCCATGACTTCGAGGACATCGACCATGCGGCTGCTGTAGCCCCACTCGTTGTCGTACCAGACGAACACCTTCGCCATGCGGCCCATGGTGCGGGTGAGCTGGGAGTCGACGATGGCCGAGTGCGGGTTGCCCACGATGTCGCTCGACACGAGCGGGTCCGTGCTGTACTCGAGGACGCCCTTCAGGTCGTCCTGCGCGCGCTTGCGGATGGCTTCGTTGACATCCTCGGCGCTGGGCTCCTGCCTGAGGATAGCCGTGATGTCGGAAAGCGAACCCGTCGGGGTAGGGACCCTAACCGCGAGTCCGTCGAAGACGCCGTCCAGCTGCGGGAGTACCTTGCCCACCGCCTTGGCGGCACCGGTCGTCGTGGGAATGATGTTGGTCGCGGCGCTGCGGGCGCGGCGGGGATCCTTGTGGGGGGCGTCGAGGATGTTCTGGTCGTTGGTGTAGGAGTGGATGGTCGTCATCATGGCCTGCTCGATGCCGAAGGCTTCGTCGAGCACACGCATCACGGCGCCCAGCGAGTTGGTGGTGCAGGAGGCGTTGGAGAGGACCTTGTGGGACTGGGGGTCGTACTGCTCGGCGTTGACGCCCAGCATGATGTTGAAGTCGCTGTCGGGCGAAGGGGCGCTGATCAGGACCTGCTTGGCACCGGCTTCGATATGCATGGCGGCCTGGTCGCGCTTCGTGAAGATGCCGGTCGACTCGACCACGACATCGACCCCCAGGTCGCCCCAGGGCAGGTTCTTCGGGTCGCGCTCGTCGGTCACCCTGATCTGGTGACCGTCGACGGTCAGGCCGTTCTCGTCGTAACTGACCTCGCCCTGAAACCGACCGTAGTTGGAGTCGAAGCGAAGGAGGTTGGCCATCGTTTCGTTCGGCATCAGGTCGTTGATGAGCAGAACGTCACCGGTCATTCCGCGCTCGTGAAGGATGCGGAAGATCTGGCGGCCAATTCGTCCGAAACCGTTGATACCTATCTTCATTCCTGCCTCCAAACTGATGCACCGGTCCCGTCTTGCGAAGCCGGCGCACATTCTTTTCGAAACATCCCGATTCTAACGCTCTTCAGCGGCCCAGGCGGTTCCCATGGCCCAACGCGCGGGTTGGCCGCACCGCAGTGCAGCCACCCCGCGCCAGTCGTCTGCACCCGGTCTAGTTGCTTACCGGTTTCAGGGTGATGGTCAGGCTGTTCCCCTCGATCTCGCCGCTCTCGCTGTAGGCGCCGTTACCCAGCTCGCCGAAGTTCACGTCGTGAGCGAGAACCTCGCTCTTGAGCCGTTCCAGGTGTTCGCCGGCGGCCTGCCTGAGCTCGCCGTCCACGACCAGGCCCAGGTCGATCCGGTCCGACACCTCCAGCCCGGCGTTCTTGCGGGCGTTCTGGACGAGGCGAACGAGGTCGCGGGCCATGCCCTCGCGCAGCAGTTCGGGGCTAAGCCGCGTGTCGAACGCCGCCAGGTAGCCCTCCTCCTCGACGGCCGCGAACCCCTCCGGGCTCTTCGCGTCCAGCAGGAAGGCTTCCGGCTCGAATTCGAACGTTTCGCCCTCCAGCTCGATGGTGGTGGTGGCGCCATCGCGCGCGTTGCGGGCGACCATGCGCGTGTCGATCTCCTCCAGCGCCTTGCGCAGCGCGGGAATCTTCTTGCCCAGCCGCTTGCCGACCAGCGGCAGGTTGGGCCTGATCGAGTACTCCACGAAATCGGCGGTCACATCCAGGTAACGGACGCTCTTCACGTTGAGCTCTTCCAGGAGTTCCCGTTCGAAGCGCTTGAGCCCCTCCAGCTGCGCCTCGGTCGGCACGCGCACGAGCAGTTCAGGCAGAGGCTGCCGCGTCTTGACACCGCTCCCCGCCCTGGCCGCCCGGCCAAGCTCGACGACCTTGACGAGGGTGGCCATGTCGCGAAGCAGCTCGCGGTCGATGAGCGATTCGTTGGCCGTGGGCCAGTGGGCGAGGTGCACGCTTTCGGGCGCCTCCGGGTCAACACTGAGCACCAGGTTGCGGTAGATGGCGTCCGAGGTGAAGGGCGCCATCGGTGCGATGAGTTTCGCCACGGTCACCAGCGCCTCGTAGAGGCTGGCGTAGGCCGAGAGCTTGTCGAAGTCATCCTCGCTCTTCCAGAAGCGCCGCCGGTTGCGCCGCACGTACCAGTTGGAGAGCTCGTCGACGACAAAGTCGCGGATGTTGCGGGTGGCGCCGGTCGGGTCGTAGTTCTCGAGTTGCTCAGTCACTTCGGTAACGAGCTGGGTGAGGCGGGCAGCGAGCCAGCGGTCCACCAGCGGCCGTTCCTGGGCGGGCGGTGCGGCTGCGAGGTCCGGCTCATCGAGATTGGCGTAGAGCACGAAGAAGTAGTAGGTGCTCCACAGCGTATTGAAGAAGTCGCGAACGGTCTCGTCGACCAGCGCCTGGCTGAACCGCTTGGTGGCGCCGGGCGGGCTGGAGCTGTACAGGTTCCAGCGGAGGGCATCGGCCCCCTGCGCGTCGAGCACCGTCCAGGGGTCGACGACGTTCCCCTTCGACTTGCTCATCTTCTCGCCGTTCTCGTCGACGATGTGGCCCAGCGAGATGACATTCTTGTAGGCCGGCGTGCTGCCGACGAGGTGGGCCAGCGGTCCCAGTGGCTCGCCATCCTCGCTCGTGGCGGTAAGCAGTGTCGCAAGGGCGTGCAGGCTGTAGAACCAGCCGCGGGTCTGGTCGACGGCCTCGCAAATGTAATCGGCCGGGAAGTTGGCCGCGAGCTGCTCGTGTGCCTGCGGGGTCTCCTGCTCGCCGCGGTAGTGCCATTGGGCGTAGGGCATTGCCCCCGACTCGAACCAGACGTCCACCGTGTACGGCACGCGCCTGAAGAGCTTGCCGTCCTTCTCGAAGGTGACCTCGTCGACGTAGGGACGGTGGAGCTCCAGGTCGCTAAGGTCACGACCGGCAAGCTCGGAGAGCTGCGCCACGCTGCCCACGCAGATGCGCTCGCCGTCGTCGCTCTCCCAGATCGGCATGGGCGCTCCCCAGTAGCGCTCGCGCGACAGGGCCCAGTCGACGTTGTTTTCGAGCCACTTGCCGAAGCGGCCATGCTTGATGTGGTCCGGTACCCAGTTGATGCGCTCGTTGTTCGCGAGAAGCTGCTCCTTTACGGCCGTGGTGCGCAGGTACCAGCTCTTCTTGGCGACGTTCATGAGCGGCGTGCCGTCACGCCAGTTGAACGGGTAGGAGTGCCTGATGGTGGTGGAGCGGTAGAGGAGACCGCGCTCCAGCAGGTCGTTCGCTATGTGCTCGTCGGCGTCCTTGAACCACATCCCGGCGTACGGTCCGTCGCCGCTCGTGCCCGGCGCCCGCACCTGCGGCATGACCTCACCTGTGAGCGAGACAGAGAAGATGGTGGGCAGCCCGTGCTTGCGGCCCAGATCGAGGTCGCCGTAGGCCGGGGCGAGGTGCACTACTCCGGTACCGTCGTCCAGGGTCACGAAATCGTCGAGGATGACCCTGTATGCGGCCGCCATGTCGGTTCCGGCGGGAACCTGCCCCTCGAGTACCGGCTCGTAGCGCACCCCCTTCAGGTTCTCGCCCGGGAAGGTCGCCAGTACCTCGCCCGTCTCGCCGAAGACCTGTTCGACGAGGTCATGGGCGAGGATGTAGAGGTCTTTTTCCTCTGCCTCCTGGCCATGCTTCTTCGGCGCCTGGACGAGCGCGTAGGTCGCGCCCGGCTTGACGGCAAGGGCGGTGTTGGCGCCCAGGGTCCAGGGCGTGGTAGTCCAGGCGAGGAAGTAGACGTTCGGGCTGTCACCCTCGGGCGGCACGCCGGCCTTCAGGAGGTCCTGGCCGTTGGCGGCGAACTTCGGGAATACCGAGGGGTCCTCGACATCCTCCTGGTAGCCGAGGGACACCTCATGCGATGCCAGGGTCGTGTTCGAGGAGGGGCTGTGCCAGGTCGTCTTGTAGTCCTCGACGAGGAGGCCCCGGTCGAACAGCTGCTTCATGATCCACCAGGTGGATTCGATGTAGCCGTTGTCGTAGGTGATGTAGGCGTCGTCCAGGTTGAGCCAGTAACCGATGCGCTCGGTCATCTCGTTCCAGTCCTGGATGTTCTCGAACACGTACGACCGGCACAGTTCGTTGAAGCGCTCGATGCCGTACTCTTCGATCTGCGCCTTCGAGGTGAAGCCGAGCCGCTTCTCGATGGCGATCTCCACGGGCAGCCCGTGGGTGTCCCAGCCACCCTTGCGGTTGACGTGATAGCCCTGCATCGTCTTGAAGCGCGGGAACAGGTCCTTGTAGGCGCGGCTTATCACGTGGTGAACACCGGGTTTCCCGTTGGCGGTGGGCGGCCCTTCGTAGAAGACGAAGTTGCCTTCCGGCGCCGGCTTCTGGAGGGATTTCCTGAAGATGCCGCGTTCGCGCCAGAACTCGATGATCTCGCGCTCGAGTTCGGGCAAGGAAACGGTGCTCTGTACTTCCCTGAACATATGTACCCCGCTTCCCGGGACGCACGAAAAAACGCCCCGAAACGCATTCGCGTTGGGGCGCCCTGAAGCGCGGTACCACCCAACTTTGTTCCTGCCTCGCGGTTCAGGAACCTTGACGGCTACCGCTCTGAGTAGCCTGGCGCTGTATCGGGCGCCGCCCGACTCCGTCTACTGGCCGGCCCTGAGGGCGGCTTTCGGGGAGCGGCTCGGGGAGGATTTTCGCAATCTGATAACCGCCGGGCTCACACCATCCCCGGCTCGCTCGCGGCCAGCGCAGATCCTACTCGTTCCCGTCACAGCCTCATGCAGTACGTCGTAACGCTGCTGTCCGGTGACCCGGTCGCTTTACAACCGCATTCACCTTGCATATACTTACCGTAGCAGTCGGTAATGAAAGCAGTCAATACGTGACAGAGGACTTTCCCCCACTGCACTTCCCCACAACCTGGTGCCAGTAGGAGCAGCGGAACCGCAGAGTGCCAGGTGATAGTCCACCCGTTACATTTTGGAGTAACCAGGACACTTACATTTCCGTTTATTCCAGTAATTGAGAGGCTAGACCATGATTGGCGAGTCGAAGCAGTGCAAAGGCGACGTGCAGCGCTTTGTCGGGAGTGATCTCCTGTGAGCGCGCGCTCCCGCAAGTCCGATTCCGAAACCCTTGCAGCAGACGATCAGGAGCCGCAAGTGGAGAAGAAGCAACGGGGACGTCCCAAGAAGAAGGCTGAAGGGAAAGCGACCTCCACGCCCACCCGGCGCAGGAGGAAGACCGACCCTGAAAAGGCGGCTGCGGCTGCTGCCGAGAAGGAAACGGCCGAGGAGATCCGTTACGCGGAGGAAGCCCTGGCCGAGCAGGAATCGGACGAGCAGGAGACCGACACTCCCAGCGCCTCTGCAAATGGCGCCGCACGTGACACGGACGATGACACCGATACCGAAGCAGGAGCCGACGGCAAGGACAGGCGCGGCTCGCGTGGCCGGCGCGGTGGCCGGGGCGGCAACTCCCGTAAGCAGGGCCTTAACTTCCGTGACCTCAAGTCGAAGATAATCCCCGAGCTGCACCTCCTCGCCAAGGAGGTTGGCCTCGAGGACTACCGCAAGATGGCCAAGGACGAACTCGTCGTCGCCATCCTCGAGCGCTCCTCGGAATCAGAGGGCCTGAAGCTGGTAACCGGCTACCTGGAGATCTCCTCTGACGGTTATGGGTTCCTGCAGGAGTCGCTGCTGCAGAACAATACGCGTCAGGTGATTGTCTCTGCCGGTCTGATCAAGCAGTTCCGGCTCCGGACTGGCGACATGATCATGGGCAAGGCCCGCCGTCCGCGTGACAACGAGCGCTACGGAACCCTGATCAGGGTTGAGGCCGTCAACGGGATTGATCCGTTCCAGGCCGCCAAGCGCCCGCGCTTCGACGACCTCATCCCCACCTTCCCCGAACAGCGCATAAAGCTGGAGACGACCCAGAATGAGCTCTCGGCCCGGGTAATCGACCTGCTCGCCCCCATTGGCCGCGGTCAGCGCGGGCTCATCGTGGCCCCGCCCAAGGCCGGTAAGACGACACTCCTGAAGTCGATCGCGAACTCCGTGATCACGAACGAGCCTGACATCAAGGTCATCGTGCTGCTCGTGGACGAGCGGCCGGAGGAGGTCACCGACTTCCGGGAGTCTGTGGAGGGCGTGGAAGTCATCGCCTCGACCTTCGACGAGCCGCCCACCAACCACATCCGCGTCGCAGAGTTCGTGCATGAGCGCGCCCGGCGCATCGTGGAGGACGGCGGTCACGTGATGATCCTGCTCGACTCGATCACCAGGCTCGCCCGCGCGAACAACCTCGTGACGCCGGCGACCGGCCGTACCCTCTCGGGCGGTCTCGATTCCAGCGCGCTGCACTGGCCCAAGCGCTTCCTCGGTGCCGCCCGCAACATTCGCGGCGGTGGTTCGCTCTCGATCCTTGCTACCGCGCTGGTGGAGACCGGTTCGCGCATGGACGACGTGATCTTCGAGGAGTTCAAGGGTACCGGCAACATGGAGCTTCACCTCTCCCGTCGCCTCGAGGAGCGCCGCATCTTCCCGGCTATCGACATCCTCAAGTCGGGCACGCGGCGTGAGGACCTGCTCCTCAGCGAAGGCGCGCTCGCCAAGATGTGGCTGCTGCGCAAGGTCATCTCGGACATGGACGCTGCCGAGGCCATGGAGATGCTGCTCTCGCGACTCTCCCGCACGAAGAGCAACGAGGAGTTCCTGGCTACCCTCGGTCAGGGTTAGACTGGACGCCGCAAGCGGAAACCGGTTATCAGGTCGCGGGGGCAAGTTTCCCCGCGACTTTTTTTCTGAGCCCAGGTGCCGGGCAGCGCAAGTGGCACAGACTGCGTGGAGCAAGGTGCATAAAATGCATCTAGTGGCGAGAGTTCTTCTCATTGGCAAGCAACCGCACATGGTTGAATTGCTGCGACCAAAATTTGAGGCAGAGGGCTTCGCGGTCCTCTGGACTCAGGACGGCCCCGGGGCCGTACAGCTTGCGACGCAGGAGGAGCCAGACCTCATCGTGGTCGATGAGAAGCTGATGGACGGCAACGGCCAGCCGGTTTCCGAGTCGCTGAAGGCGGTGCCGGTCCTTCAGGAAACGCCGGTAATCCTGCTGACGTCCCGCGATTCGGCCGCAGGGGAGGGGAGCAACGGGGGAGGCACCAGCGTCGTGCAGATGCCTTTTCGCCCCAGCCAGCTCCTCGCGCTTGTCCGCAAGAATCTGCACTGATGCGCGCGCCCGGCGCCCGCACGCAGTTTGACCCTGTCACACTGCCCGGCGTATACTCGTTACGAAAATCGGAACTGTTCCGAAACGAGGTCGACTGACTATGTGGGTCTCCACGAAAGCACAATACGGGATGCGCGCGCTGGTCGAAATCGCCCTGGGTGGCGACAGGCCTACCAGTCTGAAGGTGGTGGCCGAGCGCCAGGCGCTAAGCCAGCAATACCTGGAACAGATATTCGGGATCCTGCGGCGGGCCGGCTACGTGGAGTCCATCCGCGGCGCTCACGGCGGCTACAGGATTGCGCGTCCGCTCGATGAGATAGCGGCTCTGGAAATCGTCGAGCTGCTCGAAGGCAGCGTCGCCCCTGTCAACTGCATCGATGATGCCGAGTCCTGCGATCACACCGGCAACTGCTCCACCGAATCGCTGTGGCGTGACGTGGACGCGGCCGTTCGCCAGGTGCTCGGCTCCACGACGCTTGCCGACCTGGTCGCCAAACGCCAGCTCCTGCAACTGGAACCGCTGCCGGCTCACCTGACCGAAGCCGTAGGGTAGCGCCCCGACCGCGAAAAGGTTCATACTTACGGGATCATGAACGAGATCTACCTGGATTATGCAGCGACAACTCCCCTGGACCCCCGGGTTCGTGCCAGGCTGGTTCAGGCGCTGGACGAGGAGTGGGGCAATCCCTCAAGCGTCCATGCCGTGGGCCGGAAGGCGCGCCGGGCTGTCGAGGAGGCCCGCGAGGCCGTAGCCCAGTCCATCGGCGCACACCCCAGGGAGATCATCTTCACCTCGGGTGCGACCGAGGCCGTGAACCTGGCATTGCGCGGCATGCTCCTTCCTGACGGGAAGCCGGCGCTCCTTACGTCGCCAACCGAACACTCGGCCGTTACCTCCACCGTGGCCCACCTCGAGAAGGGCGGCCGCACGGTCCGGAGGTTCGGAGTAGAGCGGAGCGGCGAGCTCTCCCGCCCCGTCGATCAGATTGACGACGAGGTTGGCCTGGTCGCCCTCATGCTCGTCAACAACGAGACCGGGGTGCGCAACGACGTCGAGAGCGTCGCCGCCAGGGCGAAGGAGAACGGCGCTCTCGTGTTTTGTGACGCCGTGCAGGCCTGGGGTACCGGCACTGTCGACGTGAAGGAGCTGGGCGTGGACGCCATGGCGATCTCGGCCCACAAGGCCTACGGGCCCAAGGGTATCGGCGCGCTCTACCTGCGGGACGGGCTGCAGCTGGATCCGGTGATCTTCGGCGGAACGCAGGAGCGGGGGCTGCGGCCTGGCACCCACAACGGTGGGGGCATCGTGGCGATGGGCGAGGTGGCGCGCCTGGTGATGGAGCGGTGTGAAGTGCTCGCCCGGGAGATCGCTGCCGCCCGCGACGCGTTCGAGGAGCAGCTGGCCGGGCTCGAAGACATCCACATCAACGGCAGCACGACCAGGCGCGGACCCAAGCAGAGCAATGTGACGGTGGCTGGGGTAGACGGTGAGGCCCTGCTGATGGGGCTTGATGCCATGGGCGTGCGGGCCAGTTCCGGCAGTGCCTGCTCGGCCGGCTCGATCGAACCGAGTCACGTCCTGCGCGCGATGGGCCTCAGGCCCGAGGAGGCGAAGGCGAGCATCCGCTTCTCCTTCGGTGCGGGCGTGACCGTGGAGGCAGCCAGGGAAGCCGCCTCCAGGTTCGGTTCAGTTATAGAAAGCTGCCGGGCTCTGGCGAACTTCTGATCTTCTGAGACGGCCGGCCCTCCGGTGAGGCGGGCTAGGCGCTCTTGCGCCTGGCGGCCTGGTTCAGGATCTCCTGTGGGTCAAAGAGGTTCGACTCGTCGATCCACAGGGCACTGATGTCGCTGCCCGGAACCTCGAACATCAGGTCCAGCAGGGTCTGCTCCATTATCGAGCGCAACGCGCGGGCGCCGGTCTTGCGGTCCATCGCCTGCTCGGCAATTGCCCGCAGTGCGCCGTCGCTGAAGCGCAGGTCGACCCCTTCCAGCGCGAACAGCTCCTGGTACTGCTTCACCAGCGCGTTCCTGGGCTTGGTGAGCACCTCCACCAGCGCGTCGATGCTCAGGTCCTGCAGGCGCACCGTCACCGGTAGCCGGCCAATGAGCTCCGGAATGAGTCCGAAAGCCATGAGGTCTTCCGGCACGATCTCTGCCGTTTCCACGACGTCTTCCTGCGACTCGTTCTGCACGCTCTGGAAGCCGACGCGGGAGACGTCAACCCGGCTGCGGACGATCTCATTGATGCCCTCGAAGGCGCCGCCGCAAATGAACAGGATGTTCGAGGTATCGACCGCGATGAGCTCCTGATGCGGATGCTTGCGGCCACCCTGCGGGGGGACGTGCGTGACAGTACCCTCGATCATCTTGAGGAGAGCCTGCTGCACGCCCTCGCCCGAAACGTCGCGGGTGATTGAGGTGCCCTCCGATTTCCGGGCGATCTTGTCGATCTCGTCCAGGTAGATGATTCCCCGCTGGGCCGCCTCCACGTCGTAATTGGCCGTCTGCAGGAGGCGCAGGATGATGTTCTCGACGTCGTCCCCGACGTAACCGGCCTCGGTGAGCGTGGTCGCGTCGGCGATCGCGAAAGGAACCTGCAGGACGCGAGCCAGCGTCTGGGCGAGCAGCGTCTTGCCGGTCCCGCTGGAACCCAGCATCAGGATGTTCGACTTCTGCAGCTCCGAGTCAGGGTTCTGCAGGCGCCGGTAGTGGTTGTAAACGGCGACCGAGAGCACCCGCTTGGCGTGCTCCTGCTCGATGACGTACTTGTCGAGGATGCCCTTGATTTCGCGTGGCGGCAGCAGGCGCAGCTGTGCCGGGTGGGTGGCCGCCTCGGCGCTCAGCAGTTCCGAAATGCGCTCCACGCAGTCGCTGCAGATGTGCGCCAGTTCGTTCTCGGCCGCCACCAGCTCCGGCACGTCCCCTTGTGGGCGGCCGCAAAAGCTGCAGTGCACCTGCACCGTTAGCTGTTCCCGGGAAGGTTACGGAAGCGGCCCATGTCGCGCGGTTGCACCGCGTCGTCGATCAGTCCGTACTCCTTCGCCTCGGCCGGGGACATGAAGTAGTCGCGCTCGAGGTCCTTGCGGATCTCTTCCTTCGGTTTGCCGGTATGGCGCACGTAGATGTCCTCCATCACGTCGCGGATGTCCAGGTACTCCTTCGCCATGATCTCCAGATCAGGCAGAGAAGAACGCGGGAACCCCGCCGAACCGGCGTGAATCATGATGCGACTGTTGGGCAGGGCGACCCGGTGGCCCTTCTCGCCGGCCATGAGGATCACGGAGCCCATCGACATCGCTATGCCCACGCAGTTGGTGTAGACGGGGGCAGATATGTACTGCATGACATCGTAGATGGCCAGGCCCGAGTAGACCTCGCCGCCTGGGCAGTTGATGAACAGGTTGATCGGCTGCTCACTGGATTGAGAGTCGAGAAGCAGCAGCTGGGCCACGACCACGTTCGCAACCTCGGCATCTATGGGCGTTCCCAGGAAGATGATTCTCTCCTTCAGAAGCCTGCTGTAGACGTCGTAGGTGCGTTCACCGCGACCCGTCTGCTCGATTACGTAAGGAACGAGCGGCATTCTTACTCCTTCGGTTCAGCTGCCAGAGTTGACGTGTTGCTCATCGGCTATAGGCAGTATTCCGTGTTAACGGCCGGTGGGGCGTCACGTCGGTCACCTTGACCACGACGCCCCACCGGCCTCGCCTCAGGGATTCAGCGGCGCGGAAAACGGCGGCGGCAAATGCCCGCCAGCTCATTCACCGTCCGTGTTCGAGCTTTCTTCTTCGCCCGCAGGCTGAGCATCCTGCGACCCTGTGCCGTACTGCGCGTCGACGAGCTCCCGGACGGTTTCGTTCAGGGCCCGATCGCGGGTGAGCAGGAAGCGGTAGTTGCGTATCCACTGCTCGCCGCGCTCCTGGCGAAGCTTCACGGGATCAGTGTTCATCTCCTGGGCCAGCTGACGCAGGCTGGCCTCGAACTCGGCATCGGACAGGGTGGTGCCCCGCTGGTCCAGCAGCCGCTCGAGGACGAGGTCGCGGCGCACGGCGTTCTGGGCGCTCTCCAGCAGCTCCTTCTCGAACTCCTCGCGGCCCTCGTTCTCCTCGAGGCTCTTCAGGTAGTCGTCGAGCGACATGCCGCGTTCGCGGAGGTCATCGACGAGGTTTTCGAGCAGCGCCTGCTGCCGCTGGCGCACCAGCATGGTGGGCAGGTCGAAGTTGCTGTTCTCGATGAGCTTCTCGACGAACTCGTCACGCTGCTCCTCGAACGCCTGGCGGTCCAGTTGCTCCTGCAGGTTGCGCCGGATGTCTTCAAGCGCCTCCTCCCAGTTGTCGAACCCCAGGGTCTTGGCGAGATCGTCGTTCGCTTCGGGCTTGTCCTTCTCCTTGATATCCGCAATCCGGATCTTCAGGGTGGTCCTGGTTTCCTGTGCCTCAGGCGCCTCGTCGCTCTCGCCGTCCTGGGCCCCTTCGTCGGCTTCGTCCTGCTCCTCTTCCTGGGCGGGAGCCGGTGCTGCGAACTCCAGGGTCACGATGTCGCCAATCTTCTTGCCGATAACCTGTTCGGCAAGCTCGTCGCTTACGTTCTCCAGGTCGAGCGGCATCGTCGAGGCATCCTCGCCGGGCTCGCTGCCATCCTCGCCTACCGTCTGAATCAGCAGGTGATCGCCGGGCTCGGAGGGGCGGTCAACGGGTACCAGGGTGGCGTTCTCGCTCTGCAGGCGGGAGACGGTGGCCTGGACCATCTCGTCATCGACCTTCTGCGCTTCGGTGTCGATGACGATCTCGCTCAGCTCGGGAAGCACGATGTCGGGGTAGAGGTCCATGTGGAAGTCGAACGTGAAGTCCTTGCCCTCCTCCGGCATGCCGCCGTGGACGTGGGCGTGGATCGGTGCGAGATCGAACTCCCTGATCGCGTCGGGGTACGTCTTGTCGATGAGCTCCTCGCGAACTTCGTTCTGGAGTGTCTCCTCACCGATGCGCTTGATGAGGATCCCACGCGGAGCCTTCCCGGGCCGGAAGCCGGGCACACGGACGCTGCGCGAGAGCTGGCTCAACACGCGCGAAAAGGCCGCGTCGACATCCTTGGCGGGTACCGTGACCTCTACGGTCGCTTCGACTGATTGCTTGTCCTTGAGCCTGGCTTCCATCCGAACTCCCTCTTGTGCTGCCAAAGCGCACTCGCGTAAAAGTGTCTGCTGCGAAGTTCCCGCCGGGAACGTGCAAAAAAAGCGGCAAGCTGGAGCTTGCCGGTGTTGGTGCGAGGAGCGGGACTTGAACCCGCACGGCTAAGCCACCAGATCCTAAGTCTGGCGCGTCTACCAATTCCGCCACCCTCGCGCAATCTTTGGCGTGCCCACGTACCTGCCGCTTTCCAGGCCTGTGTGGTAACTGCCGTAAATACAGTCAACTCCCCACAGCGCCAGCTAACCACCTTACAACAGCCCCGGCCCGGGTGTGCAAGGTTGATCGTTACATAGTTGAGTTTTGTACTCCTCGGAGCCGGGCCTGCCCCTGAGCCCGTGGAACCGCGCGGACGGCGCCGGGGTTCACTGGAAAAGGAAGAGGCCCGAACGACCGCAGCGACTCTCGCCATGCCGGCCGTTCGGGCCTCCTGGTTTATGGGGTGGATGATGGGATTTGAACCCACGGCCCCCGGAACCACAATCCGGTGCTCTAACCTACTGAGCTACATCCACCATGAGCCCGGCTTCAAAGTCTACCAGACGCCTCCAGGGGAGGCAATAGGTTGGTGCACCAGGAAGGATTCGAACCCTCGGCCAATCGCTTAGAAGGCGACTGCTCTATCCACTGAGCTACTGGTGCACGCCCGCTGAATGGAAAATGGAGCGGGAGACGGGATTCGAACCCGCGACATTCAGCTTGGAAGGCTGACGCTCTACCAACTGAGCTACTCCCGCATCCTGCTCATGGCCGGCCTCGACCGGCGTCCCTCGGTTCGGCTTGGTCGGGGCGGCTGGATTCGAACCAGCGGCCCCCTGCTCCCAAAGCAGGTGCGCTACCAGACTGCGCCACGCCCCGCAAACAGAACCAGGGCGGCGCAAGCGCGCCACCACGGAGAGACAATATAGCACCGCCGGGGGCCGTTCGCCAAGGACCCGTGCTGCACGCACGACTCGTGTCGGGAGTGTCTCGGCATTCTGCCCGCCCCACACATCAGGACGGCCGCTTTTGTGCTAGCCTTACCGTGTGTCAGAACCTCCAAGTTCATTGCTGCTTCAAGCAGCTGACCTACCTTTATCCACACTTCCGCAATTGACAACCACGCAACTCCTTGTGGGCCTGCTTCTCCTCGCGGTGAGCGCGTCATTCAAGGGGTTCGTCCGCGTTATGGACCAGGCGCAGGAGCCGGGGGAGGGGGCGTCACGCGCGCGGGTCTCTGCCCGGCTCGGACAGTACCTGGGACTCGTGACGGGCGCAACCGTCATCGCCTGGCCGGCGACGGGAACGCTGGGCGCCGTCATCCTGCTGGCCCTCGTGTTCTTCACCTACCTCGTGCTGGTGCTGGCAGCGCGCTACCTGGCGGCAACGTCGCCGCAGCTGCTGCTTCGGGTGGTCCGGCCGGTGTTCTCTGCCTGGAACTTTCTCGCCTCGCCGCTCGTGGCGGCCAGCAGCCGCGCGGTCGCCTGGGTCGAGGCGCGCACACCCGCCAAGGCTCCTGACGTCGAGGGAAGCTTCGAACGCTGGAGCGACCGGGTGGGCCTGGAGAACGACACCGTCCAGCTCCTGAGGAACGCGCTCTACTTCAGGGACAGGACCGTCAGCGACGTAATGGTTCCCCGTCCCGACGTCACCTGGCTGTCGGTAGACGATGACCCGCACGCGCTGGTCGAGAAGGTACGCCGCAGCGGTTACAGCCGCTTCCCGTTGTGCAACGGTGCACCCGACGCCGTTATCGGTTACGTGCACCTGCGCGATCTGGGCGTCCCTGGCGGCAGGGCAATCGAGCCGGGGGCGCTGGCGAAGGCCGCCCGCCCCGTAACCTTCGTGCCCGAGACGGGCAGCGTGATGGGGCTGCTGCACAGATTCCAGGAGAACCAGGGTCACATGGCAGTCGTCGTCGACGAGTTCGGCGGCATGGCCGGCATTGTCACCCTCGAGGACCTGCTCGAGGCGCTCGTGGGCGAGATCAGGGACGAGTTCGACGAGTTCGAGGAGCCCGAGATCACCCTGCTGGGCAGCGGTGAAATCATTGCCGACGGCTCCGTGAAGCTCGACGAGCTGGAGAGGCTCTACGGCTTCGACTTCGGCGACGTCGAGGAGGAAACCATCGGCGGCCTGGTCTTCGGGCAGCTCGCCCGCGAGGCGACCAGGGGAGACGAGGTCCGGCTGGACGGCCTGGCGTTACGCGTCGAGGACGTGGATGGCCTGCGCGTTACCCGCGTGAGGCTTACCCGCCAGCCGGTGAGCCAGGAGGAGCCGGCCCTGGAGATGGTCACCTAGACCGGGTGGCTGGAGCCGCCGCCCATCTCCCTGAAAATCAGTTCCGTCCATTGCCGCATCTCGTCATCCAGGTCGAGGGCGGCAACCTCTTTTTCGTCGTACCAGCCGAGGCCCGGCTCGTCGCTGTCCAGCTGACCGCCGTATGGCTGCTTCGGCCGCGCGAAATAGATGAGGTCGATGTGCTCGTGGTCGGGGCCAATGAATTCGACCTGGACGCCGCGCGGCCTGACCAGCTGCACCGGATCTTCAACAGCGAGCGCCCGGTCGCCCACCAGTTCGACCTCCACGCCTGACTCCTCGAGCACTTCCCGCCGCGCCGCCTCGTCGGGGGTTTCACCAGGTTCGATGTGGCCGCCGCAGGGCAGCCAGCGCTGCAGTTTCCTGTGCCAGTGCAGGAGGACCTTGCCCTCCCAGTAGACGAACGCGGTTGCCGTGAAATGCCGCTCCGGGCTGCCGGTGAACTGCCGGGCGGCCGCCTGTCGTGTGGGGGCTGCTGCGTTGCCGGACACGGTCAGGACGCCATAACCAGCGGGATCGGGCCGGTACCGGCGGGCAGGCTGGAGCCTACGACGGTGCCGTAGAGGGCGTGTGGGGTGGCGTTGTCGATGCGCACGTCGTGCAGGCCCATCCGTTGCACCTGATTGCCGGGAACCAGGACGGTGTGATTCTGATCGCTGTGGCCCACGACCATCTCGCCGTCGTTGCGCGCCACCTCCTTCACGAGGACGCGCAGGGTGCGGCCCAGGTACTGCCGGTTCGAGCGGTAGGAGTGCTCCTTCTGCAGCTCGATGAGCCGCTGCAGCCGTTCGGTCTTGACTTTGCGCGGCATGTCCTCGAAGTGCTTGTAGGAGGGCGTACCCGGCCTCGCCGAGTAGATGAACATGAACGCGTGGTCGTAGGCGACTTCGTCGAAGAGGCTCAGCGTCTGCTGGAAATCCTCCTCGGTCTCGCCCGGGAAGCCCACGATGATGTCTGTCGAGATGACCACGTCCTTCACCTTCTCGCGTATCTCGCGCACGATCTCCAGGTAGCGTTCCCGGCGGTACTCGCGGCCCATTCGCCTGAGAATCCGATCCGAACCCGACTGGACGGGCAGGTGGATGAAGTTGCAGATGTTCGGCTCCTGCGCGATCGCATCGATGATGTCCGAAGAGAAGTTCATCGGGTGGGAGGTCGTGAACTTCACGCGGGGAATCCCGGTGCGCGCAACCATGCGCAGCAGCTCCGCGAAGGAGGGCTTCGCCGGGTCGTCCAGCCCGTAGGAGTTGACGTTCTGGCCCAGGAGGTAGAGCTCCTGGACGCCAGCTTCGACCATCGCCTGGGCTTCTGCGAGAATCGATTCGGCCGGCCGCGACACCTCGGGACCGCGGGTCGTCGGGACTATGCAGTAGGTGCAATGGTGGTTGCAGCCGCGCATTATCGTCAGGTAACCGGTGAGGGCGTCAGGCGGAGGAGGGCGGTAGGTATGCAGGTCATCCTTGAAGGCCAGGCTTTCGTAGCGCGTCCGGCCGCGTTCGAGCGCCTCCACGGCCGGTGCGATGTCCGTGATGGCCCCCGGCCCCAACAGCAGGTCCACCCCGAACCTGCGGGCGATCTCCTGGCCCTCCTCGAGCTGGGCGAGGCAGCCCATGAGGCCTATGGCGAGGTCTCTGCCTGACTGCTTCTGTTTCCGGTACTCGCCCAGCAGCGTGACGACCTTCTCGACGGGCTTGCCCCGCACGGCGCAGGTGTTGAGGATGATCAGCTCGGCATCGGACTCGTGCTCCACAAGCTGATGCCCTGCAGCGACAAGCTCCGACTGGATCGTATGCGTGTCGTACTCGTTCATCTGGCAGCCGAATGTCAGTACCGTCGCCCTCATGCACACTCCCTAAGTCCGACAGGTGAAACGGACGCAACCGGATAATGCCCCGCGCCCCACGACTCTACCAGTCAGGCACAATATAGTGGAGAGGCATGAGTTTCCGGGAGCGCGTAATCAACGTGGTGCAGGCCGTTCCCCACGGGAAGGTGGTTACCTATGGCCAGGTTGCGCTGCTCGCGGGCGCACCGCGGGCCGCCCGCCACGTCGGGTTCGTCCTGCGCGGTCTGGATCAGGCCCAGGAGTACCCCTGGCACCGTGTCGTGAACGCGCAGGGGAAGATAAGCACCTACCGGGTCGGGGTGGGCGAGCTGCAGCGGGCGCTGCTGGAGCACGAAGGGATCGAGTTCGACGGCGAGGAGCGCATCGACTTCAGGAAGTACCGTTGGGAGCCCGGCCAGGAGTGGCTGGACGCACACTACGCGGGACCGGTCACGGTCGCAGAGGAGCAGTGAGATGGACAGCAGGGCAAGCCTGAAGCTGGGTGACATAACGCGGATCAACGGCGACCGCTGGATGATAGTGGACATCGCCCCCGCCGAGCCTTTGGCCGAGATGGTCGCGACCATCCTCGAGGAGGAGGGCTTCGTCGTGATCGTGCGTGGCCTCGAAGGATTGAGCGACGTCTTCGCTCACCTGGGCGCCGAAAGGGTGGGCGCTACCGGGGTGTTCGTGCCCGAGGAGCAGGGACCGGCCGCCCTCGAGCTGATAAAGGAAACCGTGACCGACTACGAGGGGGAGGACCTGAAGAAGGTGCTGGAGGAGCTGGGGGACGACTACTCAGCCGAGGACCTGGAGGCGCTGGGGCTTGATGAGGAGGACCTGGCCGCCGTGCGCCAGGCCGTTCAGGAGGACGGGTCCCGCAACGATGCGGAGAGCTGAGCGAGCTTCCCGGCGAACACCTGACCGGGTTGCCTGACAAGCCAGCGGAGGGGCGCATCCCGCCACTCCCCGGCGTAATCGATACCTATCCTGGGCGTCACCTCGACCGAGTCCTGAGGGACCGCCGCGAAAGTTCCGAGCTGCAGCGGGCCTCGCCACAGCGGGTGGCGGTTCAGCTCCTTGCCTATTGCCAGCTCGCGGGTCAGCTTGCCGGGCCCGTCGGTCTTGCCCGGGATCCCTGCGAGCGGATGGATACCGCGGATCAGTACCGCCTGGGGCACTCCCGGTGGCGCGCACACGACGTTCAGCATCTGGTACATCCCGTAGATCAGGTAGATGTAGGCGTGCCCCGCCTGGCCGTACATCACGTCCGTCCGCGGCGTCCGGCCAAAGCGCGCGTGACTCGCCTTGTCGTGCTCCCCCATGTAGGCCTCGGTCTCGGTGATTATTCCCGCCTGGATGGTGCCGTCTGCTCGTTCACGCCAGAGCACGCTGCCCAGCAGCCTGCGCGCGACTTCATCTGCAGGTGCCTCGTAGAAGCCGGGAGGCAGAGGCTCGGGACGGATTGCCGGGGGCGACTCGAACACAACCAGAAAAGTAGCATGCAGTTGCGATTGTGAAAGTTCACCCCAAAATTGCCGGATGCTAGACTTCAGGCATGAGCTACAGGAAAATCAGCGTACCCGAAGGGGACAAGATCGAACTGCAGGACGGCAGGCTGCAGGTCGGCGACCGGCCCATCATCGCCTACATCGAAGGGGACGGCACCGGCCCCGACATCTGGGCTGCCGCGCAGCGGGTCCTGGACTCGGCCGTCGAGAAGGCCTACGGGGGGAAGCGTTCCATCGCCTGGATGGAGGTCTTCGCCGGGGACAAGGCGAACGACGTATACGGTGAGACCCTCTGGCTGCCCGACGAGACCCTGGACGCGCTGCGGGAGTACCTCATCGGGATCAAGGGCCCGCTGACCACTCCGGTGGGCGGGGGCTTCCGCTCCATCAACGTGGCGTTGCGCCAGAAGCTCGACCTGTACGCCTGCGTGCGCCCGGTCCAGTACTTCCAGGGCGTGCCCAGCCCCGTAAAGGATCCGGCGGCCGTCGACATGGTCATCTTCCGCGAGAATACCGAGGACATCTACGCCGGCATCGAGTATGAGGAGGGCAGCGACGAGGTGCGCAGGTTCCTGAGCCTCCTCGAGGAGAACTTCCCGGACTCCTACGGCAACATCAGGTTCCCCGACACCGCTGCGATGGGACTCAAGCCGGTCTCCCGCGAGGGGACACAGCGCCTGGTGGCCGCGGCGATCGATTACGCCATCGAGAATGACCGCGACTCCGTGACGCTCGTCCACAAGGGCAACATCATGAAGTTCACCGAGGGCGGCTTCCGGGACTGGGGCTACGAGCTGGCCCGCAACGAGTACGGCGCCACAGAGCTGGACGGCGGCCCCTGGCTGCAGCTCGACAACCCGCGCACAGGCAAGCAGATCGTCATCAAGGACGTCATCGCCGACGCGATGCTGCAGCAGATCCTCCTGCGGCCGGCAGAGTACGACGTCATCGCCACCCTCAACCTGAACGGCGACTACATCTCCGACGCGCTCGCGGCCCAGGTTGGCGGTATCGGCATCGCGCCCGGCGCCAACATCAACTACGCCACCGGGCATGCGATGTTCGAGGCGACCCACGGCACCGCGCCGAAGTACGCCGGTCAGGACAAGGTCAACCCCTCGTCCGTGATCCTCTCGGGTGAAATGATGCTGCGCCACCTGGGCTGGAACGAGGCGGCCGACCTGGTGGTTGCCGGCATGGAGCGTGCCATTTCCCAGAAGCGGGTCACCTACGACTTCCACCGCCTGATGGACGGCGCGCAGCTGCTCAAGACCAGCGAGTTCGGTGATGCGCTGATCGAGAACATGTAGCCCCCCGCAAGTTGTTTGCGCCGGAGGGCGCGTCAGGGAGTCGGGGCGTCTGGATCAGACGCCCCGACTCCCTTTCCCGTCCCAGGCCATGTACTCGTAGAAGCGGCCCTGCTCCCCGGTTTTCAGGTAGTGCACCAGCGGCTCGCGCAGCGGCGCCAGGGGAATGATGTCCGCGACTTCATCGGCAGGCACGAACCGCGCCTCGACGATGAAGCCGTCGGGGTCGCGGGGGTTGAGGAGGCCGTCGTACTCTGCCAGGAACGCGAAGGAGACGGCCCGGTCGTTGCGGCGGCGATCCTCCACGTGAACGGCATAGGCGAGGTGATGAACCTCGGTGACGTTCAGTCCTGTCTCCTCGTAGACCTCGCGCGCCAACGCATCCAGGGTCGTTTCGCCGCGCTCGACCACACCACCCGGGAGGGTGTAGCGCACGCGGCCGTACCCTTGCCAGTCGTTGCCCACGAGCAGGACTCGACCCAACGAATCGAGGAGTATTCCCGCGGCAACGACAAACTCACGCCGAGCCACCGGTGCGTGCACCGCCATCCGCACGACCGTTGTCCGACGAGGACATCTGGGAGAGCTTCTGCGCCTGCTCCTCGGCCTGCAACGCCTCGGTCAACTCGCCCATCTCGCCGTAGAGGACCTGCTGCAGGTTCCTCGTCGTATAGCCGATGCGGTGATCGGTGATGCGGGATTGGGGGAAGTTGTAGGTGCGGATTTTCTCTGCCCGGTCGCCACTCCCGATCTGCACGAGCCTGGCCTCGCGTGCCTCGCTGGCGGCCTTCTCCCGCTCGCGTTCCAGCAGCCGGGCGCGCAGCACGACCAGCGCCTTCTCCTTGTTCTTGATTTGCGACTTGCCGTCCTGGCAGGTAACGATGATCTCCTCGTCGGTGCCCGGCTTGTAGGTGATGCGCACGGCAGAGTCCGTCGTGTTCACGCTCTGGCCACCCGGCCCCGACGACCGGTACACGTCGACCCGGTAATCGCTCGGGTGGAGGTTGACGTCGACATCCTCGGCCTCGGGAAGCACCGCAACCGTGACCGTGCTGGTGTGGATACGCCCCTGCGTCTCCGTCTGCGGAACCCGCTGGACCCGGTGAACGCCTGATTCGAACTTGAAGCGGCTGTAGGCGCCGTGCCCCTTCACCTGCAGGCTCACCTTCGAGAAGCCGCCCACCTCGGTGGGGTGGCTGTCCAGCGCCTCGGTCGAATAGCCCAGCTCGTCGGCGTAGCGCTGGTACATGGTGAGCAGCTCGGCAGCGAACAGGCTCGCCTCGTCGCCGCCAGCGGCAGCACGTATCTCGACGATGACGTTCTTGTCGTCGAATGGGTCCTTGGGCAGCAGGAGTCTCTCGAGCCGGGCCTCCAGCTCGTCCTTGCGGGGCTCCAGCTGCGCCAGCTCCTCCCTCGCCAGCGCTGCCATCTCGTCATCGCCGGCGAGTTCGCGCGCCCCCTCGATCTGCTGGAGAACGTCGCGGTACTCCCGGAGGGCATCGGCCACCGGTTTGAGTTCCGCATAACGCTGCATCGCCTCGCGATACCTGGACTGATCAGAGATCAGTTCCGGATCGCCGAGACTTTGCTCCAGCGTCGTGAACTCGGTTTCTAGGTCCTGAAGTTGATCGATCATTAGCCTCATTCTAGGGGAACGAGGCGGCCTCCCTGAACGATCGAAGGCACCAGGCCCTCGGGGAGTGCTGTAAAACCGCGGCCCGCCCTGTTGCCGTAGGTGCCCGCGGCACCCTCGTACCTGGCGGAAGAGTTCAGCGAATCCCTGAGGGCCAGACGGAATGACGCCGTGCTGGAGGGCGGCACCCCATAAGCGAGTGCGTACTGGGCGGCGTCGGTGATAACCCCCAGGGCGTCGAACGCAACCGCGCCATCCAGGGTCGCCGGGTAGCCCCGGTAGCTGTCGCGCAGCGCCTCCATGAACCTGTCGAGCGCGCGGCGGTTCGGATGCGCCGGGGGCAATTCGTTCGCGAGTGCGATCGGCGGAGCCAGGACCATGACGTCATTCAGGCCCGTCAGGCGCGGCCCGCCTCTGGTCTGCGGCACCGAAGCGAATGGGAGCACCACACTCTCTTCATAACCGCGGGCATCCAGGGCACGCAACGCGCGCAGCGTATCCTCCGGATCGGTCCAGAGGAGGATGACGTTTGCACCGCTCGCGGCAGCGAGCAGCGCCTCGGGCGTCAGGGCGCTGGCGCCAGGTTCGTAAGCGACGGCCTCCACGAGCGGTATGCCGGCCTCTATCGAGCCGGCCCGCGCACCTGCCGTTCGCGCGTCCTCGCCGTGGTCGGCCACCGTGAGGAGCGCCGCGGCCTGTCCCACAGCGCTGGCGGCAAGCGCCAACGCCCGGCCCGTACTCAGTTCGTCTGGCTGCATGAGCAGCAGTTCACTGTCCTGTGCGTCCAGCGCCGGCGGCGCCGCCAGCGAGAGTATCGGCAACTGCCCGGCGAACTCCTGTGCCGCAAGCGCGCTCTCCCCAGTCTGGCAGCAGATCACCGCATGAACACCCTCCGCGATGAGCTGACGGAGGCCCGCGCTGGTGTCGGCTCTGGTGGTCCCCCCTTCGGCATAGACCGGCTCGATCTGCATGCCGCGCAGGCCGGGCAGCAGGGTTCGCTCGGCAGCGCGTACCGCGAGGTAGGAGTCGATCTCCCCGCCACGCTCCGAGGGGAGGAGCACTCCCACGCGAACTGCCGGCAGGGGAGAGGGCTGGGCTACGGCGCTGCCGGAGAGCGCCAGCAGGAGCAGTGACATCAGGAGAGCTGCGGATAGCCGTTGCATTGCTCATTTCTAACCTGCCGGCGCATGGTGACGATGAGGAGAATGTACTAATACCTATAGTTCCCCTGCTAGTCCCGGCCCGGCTCACAGGGTGACCTTTTGCGAAATGCTCCCCGGTGCGCTCGCTAGACTGGCTCGTATAGCCAATCGCCAAGGGGGTAGCGAATGGACTTGATCGCAAATGAGGCCGCAGAGCATATCGGATTGGAACAACAGGGCCCAAGGGAGTGGAAGTTCAGCTTCCCGCGCCTGACGCCCGACGTTCAGGACCTGTACCGCGACCTGCGTGTGGATCTGGCCGACCTGCTGGTGTTCTACCCCGAGTTCCTGGACGTGCGGACCGACCTGGCGTTGCACGCCTTCTTCACGGGTTTCGAAGAGGGCGGCGTCTCGCTTCTTGAGGCAAATGCCGAAATTTGCGAGCAGGTCCTCCAGGGGCAGGGCGAAATGCTTGTCCTCCCGTGGGACAACTCCGACAACCGGCCCTACCTGCGGAGCCTGAGCGAGCAGGCCTACGTTTATTGCAGGCTGGGACGCTATGAGGAGGCCGCCGCAATCGCAGCCTCTGTCTTGCAGCACGATCCGGACGACTGCACGGGGGCACGGGGACGGCTCGCCTGGGCGCACCTGGGAATGGGGGAGCACGCCCGGGTACTTGACCTGGCCACATCCGTGAGCGTCCAGACGCCGGAGCTGAGCCTCGCGAAGGTACTGGCCTGCCTCTCGCTCGAGTGGCAGGAGGAGGCCTTCTACGGTTTGGCCGAGGCCTACAGGGCCTGGCCCACCCTCGTCAGGGAGATCGTCGAGGGCGGCGAACGGGAGTGCCCGGTAGAAGCACTCATCTACCCGGTCACAGAACAGGAGATTGCAGAGCGGTACTGGCTCGACTTCGGTTGCATGTGGCGCTCGCAGCCCGATGCGGTGAAGTTCGTGGAGCGCTTCCTGGGGGCGCGCGCCTGAGTTCGCGGTCGGCTGCTTCGCGGCGGCTGCTTTGCGTCCAGACATGAAAGAGGCCGGGCAAAACCGCCCGGCCTTGCAGTTGGTGCGCCCGATAGGATTCGAACCTATGACCTTGGGCTTAGGAGTCCCCTGCTCTATCCAGCTGAGCTACGGGCGCATGCAACTCCTAATAGTAACGGTAGTCAGGGACGGCTACAACCCACAGCCATACCGGCCAGGCGAAGATATCCAGCCGAACCACAGTCAGCGTCACAGATGACAACTATGCTGGCAATACGCTTAACACAGGTGCCTGCGAGGCGGGTCAGCAAGGCCCGGCCGGTAACAGCGCAGGCGCGAATTCGGGGGGAGGCAGCATGGATCGACAAGACAACTTCAGATCCTTCGATTACGAACAGACACGCTCGGATGCATTCTCGTCAGAACGCCAGGGGGAGGGTCGCTCCTACTACATGCAGGAGTGGGACGACCGGGACGACCCCGGGATGAACTGGGGGATGCTGGCCGCAGGTGCGGCGATGTTGGGCGTCGGGTCTTTCCTGCTGATGCGCGGCTTCCAGGGCAGCAACCGGGAGGGCATGAGCGCATCCTCCGGCCGGGGCATGCAGGGCCGCATGCGCAACAGGCTGGACGAAGCCCGCGAGCGGGGCCGGGGAATGCTGCAGGGCGACCGCAGCAGCCCGGGGATCGAGGTACGGGAGCAGATAACGGTCAACCGGCCCGTGTCCGAGGTCTACCGCTTCTGGCGCAACCTCGAGAACCTTCCCAGGGTGATGAGCTACCTCGAGAACGTCACGGACAGGGGCGACCGCAGGTCGCACTGGGTCGCCAAGGGTCCGGCCGGCCAGAAGATCGAATGGGACGCCGAGATAACCATCGCACGGGAGAACGAGCTCATCGCCTGGCGGTCACTGGAAGGGGCCGAGGTGCCCAATGAGGGCTCAGTACGCTTCAACCGGACGAGTGACGGCAACGGCACGGTCATCGATGTAGCGATGAGCTACCATCCGCCGGCCGGCAAAGCCGGTGCGATGGTCGCGCGGCTCTTCGGCAGGGAGCCAGCCCAGGAGATACGCCATGACCTCGAGAAGTTCAAGAAAGAGGTGCAGTCCGGCAATCTGATACTGGGAACCAGCGCCTGATAGCGGCAGGCTGAACAATTGAGCAAGGTTGGGGAGTGAGGATGTGACCATCCTCACTCCCCATTTGCAAGCAACTTATCAACCGGGGAGTGCCCGGCTCGGTATCATTACGGGCATGAGCCCCCGAAACCGCTCGTTCCCATTTGTACTGTTCGCTGCCGGCGTCGTTGCAGCCACGGTGTTTGCACGGCGCGCGCAGTCTGAAAACAAGCTCCCCGCTCCTTCAAGGCGCGAGGTGGCCCCTGAACCCCGCCGTTTCGTCCTTGAGAAGGACGTGCCCAGCCTGGGCTTCCGCCAGGGCGACCTCCTGCGGGTCGAGCCGCATGCTCTCATCTACATAGGAGACATCGTCTCCCTGTACTCGAACGGCCCCGAAGTCGTGCTGGCCCGCTACCACGATGAACTGATGCACTGCGTTGAGGGCCTCGTGGTCCGCGAGAGAGAAACGACCCGCACCTACTACTGAATCTTCTGACTGCCTGCGCTGCCGGGGCGGCCGCCTGGGTGGTCGCCCCGGCAGCTATTCACTCGCCGCCGTCACCCGCAGGTGTACCCGGAGGAGGGGTGAATTCGCCCGATCCGGGCACACCGTCGACTCCGGCCGGTTCTACCGTTTGCCCGGGCTCGGGTGGCTCCTCCCCGCCGTCGCCCGCAGCATCCTGCGCCCCCTCGTCTCCTTCAGGCAGAGCAAAGACGAACAGCGCCCCACCCTTCTTCGTGTAGCGGGGCAGGTCGGCATAGGCGCCGATCGCGCCCAGAGCGGCGGTCTCGTCGTCCACGGCCATGTCGGCCGCCACCACCAGGCCGGCCCAGCCGCCTACGCCACTGAGGATCGCGACATATTGCCGTCCGTCCGGCCCGATGTAGGTAATAGGTCCCCCGACGATCCCCGAGCCTGTCTGGAAACTCCACAACTCCTCGCCGGTAACCGCATCCAGGGCCTTGAAGAAGCCATCCAACGTGCCGTAGAAAACCACGTCCCCTGCCGTGGCGAGGGTCCCGCTCCAGACGCTGAAGTTCTCCTCGACTCGCCAGGCCGGTTCCTGATTGATGGCATCCCACGCCAGGACAAACCCCCGGTGGCCGCCGGGTCCCGGGAACATGCGCACAGTTGCGCCCACATAGGGAACTCCAGGTATATAGGCGACATCTGTGGCCTGGTAGTCCATGCAGATGTTGTTCATGGGCACGTAGAAGTAGCCCGTCTGCGGTGAAAACGCGCTTGGTTGCCGGTTCTTGGCACCCAGCGACGCAGGGCAAATGTCCTCGACGAGTTTGCCCTGAGCGTTGCTCTTCTCCGGATTGCGGATGGGCAGCCCGCTCTCGATGTCGATCCCGTGGGCCCAGTTGATGCCCTCCCCGAACTGCTCGGCCGAAAGCACCTCGCCGGTCTCCCGGTCGATGACATAGGCAAAACCGTTGCGCTCGAAGCGCATGATCACCTTGCGGGTCTCGCCCTCCCATTCGAGGTCGATAAGCAGGTTCTCGTTCACTCCGTCGTAATCCCACTCGTCGTGCGGGGTGAACTGGTAGGCCCAGACGAGTTCGCCGGTATCGAGGTCGCGGGCCATAAGCGCCGCACTGAACAGGTTCGCCCAGCGGGTCTGATCATCCAGCTCGTCCGGGTCGCCCCGGCGCAGGCTGGGATTCCAGGTGCCGGGGTTGCTGGTGCCGTAGTAGAAGAGGTTCAGGTCGGGGTCGTAGCTGAACCATCCCCAGACGGTCGAACCGCCTACCTGCCACTGATCCCCGGGCCAGGTGTTGACGCCCAGGTCCTCGCCGTTCAGGTGATCGTAGTACGACTCGTACCGGTCCCCAATGCCGACCTCATCGTCCGGACCCGTGTTGTAGTAGCGCCACAACCGCTCGCCCGTGTACGCGTCGTAGGCGGTGACGTACCCGCGCACGCCCAGCTCGCCGCCCGAAACGCCGACAATCACCTTGTCCTTGGCGACCAGCGGCGCGTTCGTCATGGTTTCACCCCTGTAGGGGTCGGCGTTGGTGGCGCGCCAGATGAGCGAACCGTCCTCCGCATCAACGGCCCACACCTGCCCGTCAAGCGAATTGTAGAAGAGCATGCCGTCCGAGTAGGAGGCGCCCAGGTTCACTACGTCGCAACAGGCCGAGCCGACACCCCGATCGTCAACCTCCGGGGTGAACTGCCAGGCGATCTCCCCGGGATTGTTCAGGTCGATCGCGTAGAGGATGTTGGGAAAGGGCGTCGTGAAGTACATCATGTCGTTCACGATCAGCGGCTGCCCCTCGTGGCCACGCAAGACGCCTGTCGACATCGTCCACTGGACTTCGAGCTGGGCGACGTTTTCGTTCGTGATCTCGGTGAGATCGCTGTAGCGGGCGGCCGCGAAGTTGCCGCCAGGCTGGATCCAGATTCCGCTTTGCCGCTGCAGCGCCAGCTGCTCCTCCAGCAACTCCTCCGGGGATGGCCTCTGGTCCTCCTGCGCGATGGCCTGTACGCCGCCGAGCAGGCACAGCAGGGCCAGCAGCATTTCAGGCAGTCCGGTTCTTCGTGCTCGGGTCTGTCTGTGACTCGGGAACGTCATTCCTAAATACCCCCTGAATTACCAATGCGAGCGGATATCTGGACGGTAGCACGCCACTTCGCCGGTCTCCGTGCCCGTTCAACGCTGTTAACCCTCACTTTCCGATTCCTGACCGGCGGCTAGTATGCACTCATAATGCTAGTCAGCAGCTTGTTCTCCCTGGTTCGCAGGCTGGGGCGAGGGCTTCCGTCCCGGCAAGTCGCCACGCTCCTTTTTGCCATCGCTGCGACACTCTTGCTGCAGGCCGGCCTGGCGCAGGAAGATGCGCCGGTCCAGGCACCGGAGGGCAGCGACATCTACTACTCGCACGGCTGCAGCATTTGCCACGGCGAGGACGGGGAGGGCAGCACCGGCCCGGCCTTGCGGGGCGACCCGAAACTGGCGAGCGACGAGTATGTTGCCGATCAGATCCTTTTCGGTGGGGGCGGCATGCCGCCATA